>JAOZPK010000034.1 GCA_029932755.1 Candidatus Cloacimonadota bacterium
TTTCTAACTTTATGTTTCATCTTATTTTATTTTTTCTCTATCACGTTTTATTATTATGATTTTTGATTAATTATTTCTGTAATATTTATACTTATAAATTGTTTGACTATATTACAAAAATCTATGTTAAATTTTATGCTTTCAAGTACGATTTTTTTTGTTGAAAGATCATACGAAATCCCATCGGTATTATTAATAAAAGTTTCTAAATCTGATTCAATATTTTTGATTTCACCACCTTTATGTACAAAAGTATTTCTTATTCTTTGATATTTAATGATATCATTCCAATCAGTTTCAATACTGCTTAAATTAATTCCAATTACCAGTTTTAAATATTTCTTAAATCGTTGAATATAATTCCTTCCAGCTAAATCTTTAACATCAATACTATGCTCAAAATTTTTGCGACAAAATTCACAAATATCAAAAAAGGTATTTTCCAATTTCGAGTATATTGTTATAAATGTCGATTGTAAAAGAATTGTTGAAAATCTTTCATGTTCAAAGATTTCATTTTCAAAGACATCAAAAGCACTTGGCATATCTGGATCATTCTCATGCATTCTTTCCCATTCTTGAAATTTATTGTCAATTTCGCTTTGTTTTTCATTTATCATGTGAGAAGTTTCATTTATAAATGATACAATAGGATCTATTTCAAAATCAGTAAATTCAATAAAATTTTGCAACCAAAGAACAGACGGTTTATTATTAGTCCTGCTCATACTACCTCTTTTATTTATTATAGATTTAATTTGTTTAATAATATTTTTACACATTCAGAATCCAGCAATCAAAATCCTAATTCTGACAAGTAATGATAAATCAATCCTCTTCTTTCTTCTTAGTTCCAACAATAATAGATGCAGGGAATAGAATTACGTAGGCAATTATCAGCAGAACAGGTGAGATCGTGTTATCTCCGGTTCCCATAATTATGTATCCTGCAATAGTTGTGATAAAAGCAATTACCAATAGAATTATGTTAGTTTTATTAAATACAAATTTCATATTATCTCCTTTTAAGAGTCGGCTTTGCAAAGCAAAACGATCTCTGCTTTTTTTAAATTCTGCCACAAAGGCACTAACGCACGAAGAAAATTAAATTTAATAAATACTCTTTGTATCTCTGTGTCTTCGTGTCTCTGTGTTTATTATTTAATACTCACTTAATATCTCTTTAGAAAGTTGAACGGATTGCTTTTCATTGTCCAACTCAATTGCTAACTTAAAATAATATTCAGCTTTTTTCTTTTTGTTTAATTTATGATATATTTCACCGATATGATAGGCAATTTCGCTGTTATTTATTTCTTTTGAAAGAGGAACTCTCATCGCTTTAAGTGCTTCATCATATCTTTGTTGTTTACAATAAAGCCAAGCCAAGCTGTCCCAGATCATTTCACTTTCCGGCATTAATGAAACAGCTTTTTTCAAATAGTTTAAAGCTTCATCATATTTTTCTTCAAGTTCATTTTTAGCTATAAAATAACCAACAGCATTGAGTAAGTCAGCATTTTCCGGATAAAGAACAACTCCTTTTTCCAAAATAATAAGCAGACTATCAGGGGTGTCGTACATTTCACCAAGAATTGAACAGGTTGCAAATGTAGAAGCATCAGGTTTGAGATTAGTTTCAATTTCATCTTTCAGGATAGAATAGGCAATAGAATCGTGTTCAGTTCCAAACAGCAGACTGGCAATAAGCTCGTTCGGGGTGATTTTCATCCCTTCAATATTAGAGAGGAGCGATCTAGCTTTTTGGAGGTCCATAGCATTTTGAATATATGCAAGAGCAACCATAAGATTGAGTTCGTTTTCGTTAATAAAACTATCAGGGAGCTTATTTAGTAACTCGAGTGCGATTTCTTTTTCTTCAAATTCTGTATGGAAAATCGCCAGCAGATAATTTGCCTTTGTTTTATCCTCTAAAATATTATAATACTGTAATAAAAGTTTATATATTTTTTCTTTCCGTTCAAGATCCTTAGAAAGATCAACCTTGAATATATAAGTGTGAATTGTATTAATATCTTTCGCTTTGAACAGATTGTTCGCTGCTTCTACATAATCACCTGCAGATAGATAAAGATCAGCAAAATAGGTATAGAAAGATGATGAAAATTCCTCTGTTAATTCTCCGGATTCTTCGATTGCAAGCCCTGCTCGAATTCCAGTACTAATATCGTTTTTTCTAATTGCAGAAAAGAAAAGGTATTTTAAAATATCGTGAGTTCCAACCTCGAAGCACAGAGTTTTATTTTTTAATATTTCATCATACTGCCCAATTGAGAAATATCTTCCGATCAGATAAATTTTTATTGGATCAGAAAGAATCCTGTTATTATCTATATGAAACTGAATCGTTTCTATAACTTTGTTTTGTAAACCTTGTTTTTCATAAGATGTAAGCAACGGAGTTAAGCTTGTTTCATCTGTCCATTTTTCGTAAGCATCAGTAAATATTTCAAGACTTTTTACTGAATCAATTTCACTATATAACTCAGCAATTGTCAGTACCAGTTTTTCTTCATCCCATGGGAGTTTTATCGCTTTTTTAAGAAGCTTAATATTTCCTGATGGTTTGGTGTTTTGCTGGAAGACATAATATGCTGTCAGATTTCGCATGGTCGGTCGTGTTTTAATAGCTTTTTTAAAACACTTTTCTGCCATTTCATTCTGTTGTTCATTGCGGTAAGATTCGGCTATAATTGAATAGATTTTTTCCGATTTTATGTTTTTGTTACAGAAAATTTTTCCAAGTTCAATAATTTCAGAATTTGCCGATTTATCAAAAAAAGCTTTTAATGCTAAAACCTCCATTAATGTTTCTTTAAGGTAAACATTGTTGGAATCAGCTTCTACTGCTTTTTTATATAATTGAACTGCATTTTCAAAATCGTGCTGCTGCATTGCAGCCTGTCCGAAAAGAAAGTAATTCTCGGCAATAAAATTCGGTTGATGAGATATATTTTTATTAACTGCGCACCCTGCAAAAATCATTAGAATAAGCAGAAGGTAAAAAACTTTTTTCATGGAAGTTTAAAAAGTCATATTGTAGAGGAGTGTGATCGATCTATCACAACCTTGAGTATGAATATTATTAAGCATTAAGTCATAAAACGATACCTTAATAATAAGAGCGTCTGTGAAATGTATATCTATAGAAGCATTGAAGAATCCTCTACCTTTTACAAGATTCGTTTCGTTATCATTCCATCCGGTATCATATTCTGCTAATAATACGATCATATCTCCTATTGTCTTATCAAAACCAACAAAAAGATTTGGTTCATCATCTTTATCTTCAGTTTCTAGGCTGTAGTTAATTCCACCATGAACACCTATATTTCCAAATAGGAAGAAGTTCTTACTGACCGTAAGATATACGCCTTTAGATTTTATATCATATCGTTTTTGAGATTTATCATATCTTCCGTGTCCTTGAGAATCGTAACCAATGGCAATAGCTGGAAGCTGATTACTCTCATCCATAAGCCGCACTTTTGCATTAAATTCAACCCTATCATGCCATTGAGGGTCTTTATCACCAACTATTTCTTCAGCACCATAATTCACTCCAAACATAAAACGCGGGAAAAGTCCTACTCTTGTTCCTATCAACAAACCGTTGTCTTTGTATATCTTGGCGGTGATCTCTGCTTCACCCTGCTGTAAAATACCGGCAGTAGGTGTATCAATCAATGTGTTAAGCTCAAATGCAAAAACACTCACTGAAATTATTAAAAGGATAAATAAGATACTTAGTTTTCTCATTTTAAATCTCCTTGATTATTTTATATCTTTAAGTTTCAACGTGTTGCTTATAATCTCTAATTCATAAAGAGCTTCCAGCTTCTCTCCTTCAGGATGGTATACTGAATTATCTATAAGATAAGCCAGTCCATTTGTTTCATCATAAAAAGCAAAGCTTTGGAAAGCACCTCCGACAGAATGTTTCTTATTCTGCCATCTTCCAGTCAAACGCCAGCCCTGATGTCCAGCTAGTTTATACTTTTCCATTCTTACATCTCTATCAGAGAATTCATCTTCATCATAATATTTCCAGCTTATATTCTTGCGAGCTTCTTTGAGCCAATATCGATTAAATTCATCTTTGGAAATTTGCTGAAAATACACTGAAATATATCTGTCCGGCTTATTTCTTAACCGAGCAATGAATGAAATAAAATTATTTGCGGTATCATTTTTGTAAAGTATATATTTTTTTGGAAGTTTTAGTAACCATGGAAAAGCAGCAAATCTATCATCAGGATAAACAGGAGTTTTATATAACTGTCCATTGATGCGATCAAATAGTTTTTCTTTGAATAGATCAAAAATATTATGAGATTGCAAAATATTAAATTTCAGCAGATTTAGTTCATTGCTACCAAGTATAAAAAGCACAAACTGATCATTTGCCCACACATTATCTTTCGTGTACATTCCAATTAGATTCTCATTAACTTCAGCTTCTACCTTAGAGCCCATGATTTCTTTTATATATGTTGATACTTTGTCATTTGATTCCAGATCACAAAAAAAGATCAGATTATTAAATTTATAAAAATTATCCAAGTTATCAATGGGAGCTCTTTTAACAACAAATACTTTCTCATTTTCGGTTGTAAATCTGACTCTTTCCAATGTTTTTATTAAATGGCTTTTGGCATATTTCCATACATTATCATCAGCAAAAACATATACTGTCTGCTTATGTCCCCATGACATCGGTTTATGAGGATCTATCACTTTGCTTTTTGTTCTATGGAGATTATCCTTTGAGGAACATCCTAGAATTAAAAGCAGAATAATTCCTAGAACCACAATTTTTTTGTTCATTATTTGCCTTTACGCTCTTTTGGAGAGAAATAAGTTATACCGGAGAGTATAGTGATAACAGCAACAATCCAGAAAAAAATATTAAATCCAAACTGAAACTTTGAATGATATGTTGGTATGAATGGATATAACAAAGAATAATAAACCAAAGCCGAAATGATCCCCGTCAGTTGGAATGTTGTTTTTACTTTTCCCCACACATTTGCCGGAATATAGATTTTCTTCATTGTGTAATAATGTCTTAATAATGTTATTATAACTTCTCTAAATAAAATAAGATAGAATACATAAATACTCATCATTTTCATAGGCTCGGAAACTAAAGCGAACAATGCCAATAAAGTTAATAACTTATCTGCAAGTGGGTCCATTATTTTCCCAAAATTTGTAACAACGCCAAACCTGCGAGCAAGCAGACCATCAAAAATATCGGTGATACTGGCAATTATGAAGACAAAAGTAGCCCATTGATAATTATATTTTATTTGGGAATAATATACAAGCCAAAAGAAAACCGGAACCAGAACAACTCTAAAAAGAGTTAATGAATTTGGTATATATTTTTTCACTTCAAGTTTTCTCCTAAAGCTATACCTGCAAATAATGAACTGATGGCTAATGTTAATAATTCTACGCCAAAGAAACGATAATCAATTTCAATGTGAAGTAATTGAAAATAGATCAATGCATAATAAATAGCTACATTGAGAATTAGCGGTATAAAGCAAAGATATAATGAATTAACAAAAAATTGTTTTCTTCGTTTTCCAATTTGACCGCCGGAAGAATGATAAATTTTCCAGAAAACATTACTTTTCATTTCAAAATGAATTCGAAGAAAAATCGAAATGAATAGTATGAAAATAATGAATAAACCAAAACCTATATAATAACCATTGGTAAGAAAGGATATCTTATTTTGGTTATCTTGCCAATTAGCATTATCAAAATAGTGGATAACTGCAGGAGAATATTCTAATAGCGTTCTTTCTAGCTCAAGTTTCTGTTCAATATAGAACTTTTCTCCCACAAAGTTTATCTGCATTGCTGTGGGGAGTAAGTATGATCTTAGTATCTCATCACTGTCTTCCAAATTGTAATTATTTATCAACGTTTGAGCAATAATAGAATCCTCTATTATAATTATGTCTTTTATATAATTACTACTCTCGATCTTTAATTTTAGTTGTTCAAGTGTATTTTCCTGCATAGAAAGAAGCATCATTGGAGAAGCAGAAATATTATCTTCAAAAACATCCTTTTGATACTCATATCCTAAATGAAGTAGATTCCATCCAAAAAGGATTATGAAAATAAGAATGATTTGAAAAGAGATTCCCTTTTTCACAATTTTACCACTTTGTTGTCCTGAATTCTATAATGAGTGTCAAAATTATCGAGTTTTCTTTTTGATGTAGCGATCAATGAAGCTCCACTATTTAGGGCAAAATTGCAAATCTCCAAAGCAGTGATCATGTTCTTATCATCGAAGTAATTTTCAAAATCATCTACAAGAATGATCTGTGGAAGCTGAATTACTGCCCGAATTAATTCAATAAATTTCTTTGATGAGGATGAAAGTGTTTTAACCTTATTGCCTATCTTATCTCCAAGTTGGGAAGTCATGCACAATTCCAATATCTTCTGCTTTTGTCTGACAGTCACTTTGGGCAAAGGTATGATAATATTCTTCCAGACAGATTCATTCATAAGAAGGTGTGAAATATTATCTATAAGAATTGTTTTTTTCTTTTTTTTATAAAATAATAACGGCTTATCTTTAATTAAGATCTGTCCGCCAAAATTGTAATAATCTCCATGTATTGATCTCAATAAAAGTGATCTTCCTGTATCATTATTCCCGAAAATGTTCACTCTCATACCGCTTCCAATAAGCATCTCATTTATCAGCATGAATTTTTCATTCTCTCTGGATAAGGAAAATCCTTCTATCTTAAGCATTAACAAACTCCACAATAATCTTTTTTTTCTTTTTTTCTGAATCTAAAACAAATTTTTTCCTTGCTTTCAGGTCAACCTTTTTTGCAAAATTATCGATATCATGTTCCCTGTTTTGCGGATAAAGAATAAAAGCCCTGCCGTCTTTTTTCAAATTTCGTTTTACACATTCCAAAATATCCAGCATATTACAGGTTATTTCATGCCTGGAAATTGCACGTTCTACTATTGGACTTATCCTGCCCTTATCTTTTGGAAAATATGGCGGGTTGGAAATTATCAGATCATACTTCTGCAAAGAGGTAAACGCTCTAAGATCAGCTTGTGAAAATGTTGGAGATGTCTCGGATAACTTAGTATTATCCTGGCTAAGTTTAACCAGATGCTTCTGGATTTCGATTCCCATGATCTTCCATTTTGGATGATAATGAGATAGCATAATAGAAATAATGCCATTTCCGCTACCCAACTCAAGCAAATTAATATTTTCCTGTGAAATTTGTTCTGAAACGGTTTCTACAAAGAATGCAGAGTCAGAAGTTATTGAATGCCCACATCTGGTTTGAAAAATAGTTTTGCCAAATGGAAGCTTTACGGAAGTAAGCATAGGTTTTCTTATTTAATGTTCTGTGTGTCCAAATCCACCGCTTCCACGATTTGTTTCATCGAGCTTATCGGTAATGACAAAATCTATAGATTCATGACGAGAAATGACCATTTGGGCAATTCGTGTATGGGTAGAAATAATGAAATCGGTTTTTCCAAAATTAAATAAAATAATTTTAATTTCACCGCGATAATCGGCATCAATTGTACCTGGAGAATTAAGAACTCCAATTTGATGTTTGATTGCCAATCCGCTTCGAGGGCGTATCTGTGCTTCATATCCTGTCGGTAAAGAGATTGCTATTCCGGTTGGAATAAGAACAACTTCTCCGGATTTTATAAGCATATCTTCTTTATTGCAAGAATAAAGATCATAACCGGCAGCGTGTTCTGTCATGCGTTTTGGAAGTTTAGCATATTCATTTATTTTTTGGATATTTACTTTTAACATTTTATTCCACCTTAATAATGAAACAGGGCTTCATCGAAGCCCCGTTAATTATATCTTATTATCCAGATTAAAATTTTCTTGTATGAATAAAATCACAGAGCATCAAGAGTAATTCGGCTTTTTCACCGTATGGTTCTAAAAGAGCTTTAGCTTCAGTTATTAATTTCTCTGCCATTTGCTTGGATTTTTCTAAACCATAAACTGCTGGAAACGTAGCTTTTTTTGCTTTTGAATCTTTGCCAATGGTTTTTCCAAGATCCTCTATTGAACCTTCAATATCAAGGATGTCATCTACGATTTGAAAAGCCAGACCAATCTTCTGCCCGAAACTTTTCATACGTTTAAAATCTTCTTCAGGAACTTCTGCCAGCATGCATCCGAAACGAATTGGCAAACTCATTAATTTACCTGTTTTATTATTGTGTATAAACTCAAGCGTCTCTTTTGATATCTTTTTGCCTTCACTTTGAATATCTATCATCTGTCCGGCAATAAGACCTGCATGACCGGCTTCAATAGAAAGTTCTCTAATAAAATCTAATCTGAGTTTTTCATCAATTTCTTCTGCATTAACAATTGCCTGGAAAGCATAAATAAGAAGTGCATCTCCAGCCAGCAAGGCAATATCAGAGCCAAAAAGAACATGACATGCTTTTTTACCACGCCTGTATTCATCATTATCAATTTCAGGTAGATCGTCATGGATCAAAGTGTATGTATGCAACATTTCAATTGCGCCTGCCACAAGAAGTGTCTTATCAATATCATCTTTAAAAAGTTTGTAAGTATTTATCAATAAATATGGTCGTAATCTTTTTCCCCCTGCGAATAATGTATGGCGGATTGCTTTATGTATTTGTTTTGGATACTCATCTTTTCTTGGTAGGAAACGATCTATTGCAATATTAACAAGTTCGCGTTTTTCTTTCAGGTCTTTTTTTAAGACCATATTTTTTGCGCTCATATTTCCTCAGCGATGTTTTCTGTTTTATGTATTTTATTTGTTACAATTTCAATTTTATTCTCAATTTTTTCGAGTTTTTTGTTGCAAAAATCAGCCAATTCTGAGCCTTCTTCAAAAAGGTCAACGATCTTATCCAGTTCGTCTACACCTTCTTCCAATTTGTGAACGATCTCTTCTAATCTAATTAAAGCCGATTCAAATTTTATTTTACCTTTCATATATAATAGTTAAGTTCAATTCCGGTTTATTTTTTTGTGACAATAATATCATCTTCAAGTTTATTTAAATACTCATAAGGATTTCTATATTTATTATATCTTAAGACTTCAAAGTGTAAGTGACTTCCGGTTGAGCGTCCGGAATTTCCCATCTCGGCAATAATTTGTCCTCTTTTAACTTTATCACCTTCTTTAACGAATATTTTGTTAAGATGAGCATAGTTTGTCTTGTAGCCAAATTTATGAGATATTCCGATAAATTTTCCAAAGTATTTTTGTTTTCCGGTAGAAGATATCCTTCCATCTGCAGCAGCATAGATCGGCGTTCCCTTAATGTTCCCAATATCTAACCCATGATGAAAACTTCTTTTGCCTGTAATAGGATGAATGCGCCATCCGAAAGGATCAGATATCCTTCCATAAGCAGGATAGATCGAAGGTGTATTTAGATAAAGCTCGTCTTTTAATTGAACCAGATCTTTTAATTCTTCATGTGTGTCATAATCAAAATTAATCTTACTTTTAAGTTGAGTAATTTTATTCAATGTAAGAGAATAATTATCACTTAGATCAATATCCAATAAGATAAAAGTTGTGTCTATTATGGGCAACCCACCTATGCCCATTTCACGTATTTCTTTATTGATGGCTTTAAAATTTTTATCGGAACGAACCTTATCTTCCCAATTTTCCATCAACTTCAATTTGGACATAATTGAATCAATTTCGGAAGAAAGAATTACAAGTTTGTCTTTAAGAATAATATTTTTTTCAGTTATTTCTTTAGCCTGAGCTATCTGAGATTGATTAAGAATTATGAATAAAATCGATCCGGCAAAAAACAGCAAAAAAACTACTGACAGCGCACACAAGAATAATCCAACCTTTTTGGGCATACTTATATTGATCGGTCTGGAAGACTCCGTTGTCGAAAATGCTATATGCCATCTTTTTGCTACTGCCATATTTCCCCATATATTTTTTTTCAACGCAAAAAATAATGATTAAAATGTCAAGTTAATTCCGCTTTAGAGCTACTTTTAAGTCAAATAATACTAAGGTTTTTAATAATAAAATACTTGACCTAATATAGTGTTGTTTTCTAAAAATTCCCTAATAGAAATAATATTTGGGAGATATTATGATCAAGAATTTTGAACAATTGATGGCTAAAGTTAAAGAAATGAAAAACAAAACAGTTGTAATTGCTGCTGCTCATACTTCATCGGCAATAAATGCTGCTATAATGGCAAAGAAAGAGAATATTGCCAATAGTTTACTTGTAGGTGATAAACAATATATAGATAAATATTTACAGGAAAATGCTTCTGAATTTGTGAATGATTTTTATATTATAGATACCGGTGAAGATCTTGAAAAGGCAGCAGCAGAATCAGTGAAAGCAATACGAGAAGGGAAAGCAGATATTTTACTAAAAGGAAAATGTGCTACGGCAACTCTTATCAAGGTGGTATTGGATAAAGAAAAAGGATTGAGAACCGGTGACAATCTTAGTGATGTTCTTGTTTATGAGCATCCCCAAAGATTGGTTTTGATGAGTGATGGTGGAATAAATCTCTATCCAGGTATTGAAGAAAAAATTTCAATTATTAATAATGCCGTAAAAGTTGCTCATGCTTTGAATAATAATAAACCTAAAGTAGCACTTTTGGCAGCAGTTGAGGCTGTAAATCCCAAAATGCCGGCTACCGTTGAGGCAAATACCATCACAAAAATGTATAAAAAGAATCGGGTTAAGGATTGTATAGTCGAGGGTCCACTTGCTTTTGATGGTGCTGTAAGTAAAATGGCAGCAAAAGCAAAAGGAATAAAATCGGAAGTTGGTGGAGATGCAGATGTGCTTATTGTACCCAATATAGAAGCGGGGAATATCTTTGGTAAAGCTCTTACATATTATTGTAATTATAGGGTAACTCATGTTGTTATGGGAGCTAAAGTACCAATAATCATTGCTTCCAGGGTCGATACAGCAGAAACTAAAATGCTTTCAATTGCTTTAGGTGTGTTAAGCTCACAATAATTATGAAAATTAGAGTTATCTGTCTGGGAAAAACCAAGCAAAAGTTTATAGAAGAAGGAATAAAAGAATATCAAAAGAGAATAACCAAGTATACAAAATTAGATTGGCAGATCTTGCCTGATGTAAAATTAACTGGAAATAAAACAATAGAAATAGTAAAAGATCAAGAAGCTGTGATATTAAAAAAACATCTTCCAACATCATCCTTCATTATTGTTTTGGATGAAAATGGGAAAGAATATTCTTCCAAAAAATTTGCTGAATATTTAGAAAGGAAATTAAATACTGGGAAAGATATTATATTTGTTATTGGTGGAGTTTACGGTCTCTCTAATAAAATATTAGAGAGGGCAGACCTGGTTTTGAGTTTTTCCAGATTTACTTTTACTCATCAGATGATCCGGTTTCTTTTAGCAGAACAAATATATCGTTCATTCACGATCATCAAAGGTAAAAAATATCATTATTGATTTTAATGATCGTTTATGTGAAAATAATATTTCACACTATAAAATAAAATTTGCTTTTTATCGTAGGTTGAATAAGTTTTAAACAAAAAAATGGAGGAAATGGTGGATAATAAAACGGAATATGATGTAGCAATAATTGGTGGTGGACCAGCCGGACTTGCCGCTGCTGTATATGCTGCTCGTGGTGGAATGAAAACAGTAATTTTTGAAAAAGCACTTATTGGCGGACAGATCACTACAACTGCTGATGTGGAAAACTATCCCGGATTTGAAGATAATATGTCGGGATTTGATATAGCAGATAAAATGAGAAAACAGGCAGAGAAATTTGGAACTGAGATCAAGCTGGAAAATATAAAATCTATCCAATCGGAAAACTTTAGTAAATTAGTTGAAACAGATTCTAATAAGTACAATGTAAAATCAATAATTTTAGCTACCGGAGCAAATCCACGCAAACTGGGAGTTCAAGGTGAAGCAAAATATACAGGTCGCGGTGTTTCCTATTGTGCTACATGCGATGGTGCTCTTTATAGGGATAAGATCGTAGCTATTGTAGGCGGAGGAGACTCGGCTGTAGAAGAAGCAATATTCCTAACAAAATTTGCCAAGAAAGTTTACATAATTCATCGAAGAGATGAACTTCGAGCAGTTAAATTAATTCAGAAGAGAGCGTTTGAAAACGATAAGATCGAGATGATCTGGGATTCAATTGTCAAAGAGATAAAAGGTGGAGATTTTATTGAGAAAGTTGAATTATATAATAAAAAAACAAAGGAAATCAGTGAACTAGATTTGGATGGTATATTTATCTATGTTGGAATAATTCCCAATAATGAATTAGTAAAATCAGTTGTAGAATTAGACGGACAGGGTTTTATTTTTACTGATGAAACAATGTGTACAAAAGTTCCAGGATTATTTGCTGCAGGAGATGTAGTACATAAGGCTTTAAGGCAAGTTATAACAGCTGCATCAGATGGGGCTACTGCTGCATTCTCTGCTGAAAAATGGACAGAAGAGAATAAGGACAAATTTTAATAAAAATAGCGGTTAAAAAAAAGGCATTCAGCAACTGCCGAATGCCTTTTATAAAGCAAATAATAAAAATTAAGCTGATACAAAATCTACAATTTCTTCTCCCTCAACATATAAATATTTTGGTTTTTCAGGAGGACCGTTCTTTTTGATCTTATCACTGTCAGCATCCTCCACATATCTCCAAATTTCCCATGATTCCCCTTCACCATCGATACAAAATGTAATTTTCTTACCTATGAAATTATCAATAATGAATTGAATTGAAGAAAGTGGTTCTGCTTTTGTAACCGGAACGCAGAATTTCTTTCTGTCATAAACATATTTCCCCTTTGTCATTTACTCCTCCATCTATTTTTGAATTCTATAAACAGCGTAACTTTCAATATCATCCAACCAGTATATCTTATCAGGTTTTCTTGGTATTGAAATTATAATCCTGCCAAATCTGGCAGTACTTTTTAAGAAACCACTTGTTATATCTATTTGGGTCCAATCTTGTTTTGGAAGTCCGTTATTACTAAATTTACTAACTCTTTTTCCTTTAGAATCGAAAGCTAGAAAACGAATAGTGATCGATTGATTTGAATTATAATTTGTTTTCACAAATAAACGTGAGTAATATACATGATCAGCATCAATTGGGAAGGCGTCAGAGATTATATTAATTTTGTCTTTTGGATGTTCTACCTTTAAACTTTTTAATCCGGTATGAGGATTTTTATTATCCCAAGTGATATAATCGGAAGTATCTTCTAACAGGAACCAACCATCCGGTAATTTCTGTGGATCATACTCTCCGATTTCAAAACTGGTATTAAAGACTTCATTTTCATTATCTTTAATATCTTTTTCTGAAAAATCCATTACTGAACCAAAAAAACAACTGGATAAAACAATAAATAAAGCGATAATAATTTTTTCCATAATAACTTCCTTAAGCAAAAATGCTTCGTTCATTTAAGTACTTTAAAATAAAACCAATCGCCGTGACATTGATCAAGAGATTGGAACCGCCATAACTTATGAATGGCAGAGGAATACCTGTCGTTGGCACAATGCCCAGATTCATTCCAATATTAATAAATATCTGAAAGGTTATATATGCTAATATCCCAACAGATACATAACGATATTCTTTCCGTTTAATTTTTATAATACTCTTTGCGATTTTATATAGAAACAAAAAATAAATAAGCAAAATAAATACGCAACCAAAAAAACCAAATTCTTCACCAATGACAGAAAAAATAAAATCTGTGTGATGTTCAGGTAAGAAATTCATGTTCTTTTGGGTTCCCATTAAAAAGCCTTTCCCAAAGATTCCACCGGATCCAATTGCAATTTTTGATTGAATGATTTGATAACCAGTTCCAAAAGGATCCCGCATTGGATTAATGAAAGTTAATATCCTATTTTGTTGATAATCTTTTAGACCGTTCCAGAATATTGGTGTAATAAAAAAGATGAATGTGTTAATAGAAACAACAAAACCTATTATTACTTTATTTAAATTACTACGATAAAGAATATAAATTAATAATAAAACATATACGATAAATATCCAGAATGAAAAAGAAAAAATGATACTTAATATTGGGCTTATTATAAGTATAAGATAAAATTTTGGTAGATCGGATACAATAAGTATGGAAAATAATATCACAAAAAATATTGATGCAGTTCCCAGATCAGGTTCAAGTAGAATAAGAGCAACTGGAATTAAGGTGACTATAAAAGAACGCAAAAGTATTTGTCCATCACTAAGAAATGGTTTTGAGATAAGTTTAGAAATAACCATGATCGTGAATAACTTGGCAAGTTCAGAAGGTTGAAAATTAATTAGGTTTAAGCTAATCCATCTATGAGAACCTTTTATTTCTGGTAAAAAAAGCACTAAGATCAGCAAAAGCATGGTAATAATATATATTGGAATAATAGAAATATCTATTATTGCAATTGGAGTCTTTAACAGCAATGACAGAATAAACATAGAAATTATGATCCAGATAAACTGTTTAATGAAATAGTTGGCAAATAAAAAATCACCTTCTATCTTGGTCGATGATGCTGTATAGATAGAGATTATTCCAATAAACATAAGAAGAATAAGTAGCCCAAAAATTTTCCATTCAAATCTTTTCATTTTATAATGCCATAATAATAATTAATAAGTTTTCGTGCAATTGGAGCACTAACACTACCGCCATGTCCACCATTTTCTACGAATACATCAAATCCTATTTCAAATTTATCACATTTAGCATAACCGCTAAACCATGAATGTGTTTTTTCCCCCATATGATTCTCAGCAGATCCTGTTTTCCCAGATACTTTAACGCCGCTGACACTGGCTGCTGTTCCAGTTCCATATCTCTCATTCACTGTTGCGTAGAGCGAATTCTGTATTAACCTAAGTGTTTCTTCAGACATTGGCAGATGTTTTTGCTCAACATAATTTTTAAAAGTTTGTTCCGCTTCTATTCTTTTGTCCAGAAGATGAGGTCGTCGCCAAATGCCATCATTTCCTATTGCAGAGTAATATGCACAAATTTGTAGCGGTGTAACCAAAACCTCTCCCTGACCAATCGCTAGATTTACCTTATGACCTAATATCCCTACATATTTTCCATAATTATCAATATACCATTTTCGGGAAGGGAAGAAACCTCTACGTTCACCGGGAAGATCAATACCGGTTCGTGTTGAGAGGTAATTTTGTTTAGTATATCTGTTGATCTGTTCCAATGAGAATCTTGTAGAAAGATCATAGAAAAACACATCACAAGAGTATTTAATAGCATTTTCTACAGCCATACTGCCGTGACCTGTTTTCAACCAGCACTTAAAGTACCTGTTGCCAAACCACATACCTCCATCACATTTTGCAAGCTTGGTTTTGGAATCAATTACCTTTTCTTCCAGACCAAGACTTGCCATAATAGGTTTATAAACCGAACCGGGTGGATACGTTCCGTGTATGATCCTATCTAACATAGGTTTATTCGGATTAGTAATTAATTCATTCCAATGTTTTGCAGAAATTCCTCCGGTAAAAAGATTAGGATCAAAATCAGGTTTACTCACGTAAGCAAGGATTCCGCCTGTTTTTATGTTCATAACCACAATTGAGCCCTTTTTGTTTTTTGGAAAAATTGACGAAACATATTCTTGAAGATCATTATCGATAGTTAGTATCAAATCGTCTCCATTCTGGGGAGCTATTTGAAGATTATGTTTAAAAAATTCCAAATTATTACCGCTTGCATCTACTTGAAGTATTTGCTGTCCGTTCTTTCCACGTAAGATATTCTCATAATATTTTTCTAAACCGGTTTTGCCAATATTGCTATTTATGGAATATCCTTTTTTCCGAAGTGTTCTATATTCCTCTTCGGTTATGCGTCCTGTATAACCGGTAAAGATATTTGCAAAGTAATATCCTCTTACTTTTTCGGCTTTAAAAAGAAGTGATGGATAATAGTTAAATTGTTCAGATGTTTTGACCATTTTTTCAAACTGAATGTTTTGTATAAGCAAAATATCCTGATATGATCTATATCTGTTTTCATAAATGATCTTCTTAATTTCGTCGATTTCTTTATCAAAATGTTTACTAACAAATCCCGATACTTTTTCTTTGTTTACTATCTTTCCCGGTGTAATATATAAATTATATGATGGTTTATTGAGAGCAATTGGACGATATTTTCTATCATAGATTTCTCCACGGGTAGGATAGATTGTTTGTATTCTAACAATATTTTTTTCAGCAATATTCTTAAATTTGCCACTTTCAATGACTTGTAATTTAAATACAAAGAAAAGCAAAATAAAGAATATAAATGCTATTACATATCCGGCGTAGTCTGAAATTGTAATTTTTTTATACATTTAGTGTTATCTTAATTTTTTCTAAAAGAGCTAAAAAATAAACTACTGTTATTGAAATTAGAGTATTGAAGAAAATTGAAAAGAAAAAAAGAAACAGAAAACCATCAATTAGCTGATCTGCCATAATATGATAAATGATTAAAATAGAGTAATAAAAAAAATTTAAAAACAAAATACTTAAACTAACAATAATAAATCTTTGTTTATTGACATTCATATGAAATTTATTTACCAAAAAAGAGATAATTAGAAATAAAAGTGTATTCATCCCAAGCAATGGAGGGTACATCACATCCAAAGCAAGACCCAATATAAACGCAAGCGGCAGTAGAAATTTTGCTCTTATTTGAATGCTGATGAATGCAAAATACGCTATAAAAAAGTTAGGAATGATTGAATATATTGCAAAATGGTGAGCAACAATCAATTGAAAATATAGTATTAATATTCCCCAAATAGCATATTTAATAGTTTTCATTATACCTTTCTTATAATGCAGATTGGAGTGAGCTCATCGCCTTGTCCCTGAGGATTATCCTTCATTACTCTTTCCATGAATTTTTTATCAATTCCATCACTTCCACCTATCATCCAGCATCCGCCAATATCATTTATATCCATCACACAACATTCATATCCTGTATTATCCTTGATGTTTTGAGCTTCTTTTTTCGGATATTTAGGACCTTTTATTACGCAGTTTTCATATGGTGGAACGGGGGAAGTTGTTGCTGCATCAATGAGGGCAGCCTGCATTCCGGCAAGACGATAAAAATCTCCTTTACCTCTCCGACCGATAAATCTTCCGATCCCTCCAATTATTGCTGCGAAAAGAATTCGAGGAGCACCACATTCATCAATAGCGCATTGCATACTTTCAGGAGCTCGCAGACCAATTCCGTATTCTACATTGGAAACATAACGCCAAAGAAATTTTGCCAACCACCCAATTTTTAATTCACTTACGGGTATTGCCCGACCTTGTGTAATGGCAAGCGGACTTTCACTTATACTTATGATATCATTTTTTTCAATTTTTCCCTTAATGCATTCTTTCACAATAGAAAGGATCTCATCGTCAGCAGTTAAAATTTTGGTTTTCAGGGGAATTCGAAGATATTCGATTCCTTCAACGTTAATTATTTTTGAGCTCTTCTTCATAGCTTTTGTCCTTTTTATATAATAATATGATTATCTGATCAAGCTCAGATGGATTTATAAAAGTTTGTATTTTTGCACTCATGAAAATATCAGCAGAGTTTTCGATAAGTTTAACGACTTTTCCAACCGGAAATCCTTTTGGAAAAACAGATGATATTTGCGAAGTAACAATAATATCTCCAACTCTAATATCAGAACCAGGTTTAATTAGAGTCATGTATGAATTACCAAAAATATCTGATTTCATGATTCCCTGCAGGTGATTTCTTTTAGACATAATACCTAACTCGAATCTTGAATGATCAAGCGGCAACACTATTGAATAATTATGAGAAACAGCGATGATCTTTCCGACAATCCCGTTATTTGAGATAACGGGATAATCTAATTTTATATTATTTTTTTTACCTTTATTGATAATAAGGCACCTTTCTTTAAATTCACCTTTAAATCCAACAATATCTGCCAGAAGGTGACTGTAATTACCTGTATCATAATCAATTTTAGCGTTTTCAATTTCCACCAAGATATTTTCTAATTCGGTAATTCTAATTGTGTGCTCAGATAGTTTTTCAGAGAGGAGTTGATTTTTTTCTTTAAGATCAAATAAAGAATTAAATTTTTGTATCGAATTTACTAAAGGGAAATATATTGTTTTACTTAAGAATTGAGCTTTTTTCAATCTGTTATCATTATTGCCCATGAAAAGAAGGACCGCTAGAATCAGATAGATTAGAAAATGAAACTCTCTCTTCACGGTATTAATCTTCTATTTTCTTAATGAGAACATCCCTGAATTCTTCCATGTTATCAAGTACACGTCCGCATCCTTTTAAAACACAAGTAAGAGCTTCCGGCATGACATGAACAGGCAGGTCAACAGTTTCCTGTATTTTTTTATCAAGCCCCTTAAGATTTGCTCCACCACCAGTAAGGATCAATCCTCGCTCTGCAATATCGGCAGCAAGTTCTGGGGCTGTTTTTTCAAAAAGACGTTTCACGGCATCTATTATAGATTGTACAGTTTCAGAAAGAGCTTCTCGAATTTCCTCGGAGGTTACTTCAACCGTGATCGGATAACCTGTTATAATATCTCGTCCGCGGACTTCCATTTTTAGCTCACCTTCAATCGGGTAGGCAGATCCAATCTCTTTTTTAATTTTTTCGGCAGTTTGAATGCCAACCAAAATATTATTTCTTTTTCGTAGATAAGTTACAATTGCCTCGTCCATTTTATCACCGCCTACACGAATGGAAGAGTGTACAACAATATGGGAAAGTGAAATTATTGCAATTTCGGTAGTTCCACCTCCAATATCCATAATAAGGTTACCTTGAGGTTTTTGAATTGGAAGGTCGGCACCAATTGCTGCAGCAATTGGTTCGGAAACAAGATGTACTTCGCGGGCTCCAGCATGAAGTGTGCTATCCCTTACAGCTCTTTTTTCTACTTCTGTGATTCCTGAAGGAACACAAACGATCACGCGCGGCTTGATAAGAAGACGTTTTTTCTGAGCTCGCATGATCAAGTTTCTCAGCATTAGTTCTGTTACTTGAAAATCAGCTATTACCCCATCTTTAAGCGGCTTGATAATATTAACTTCTTCGGGATTCTTACCCAACATGTTTTTGGCATCTTCACCTATTGCAATAATTTTTTTATTATCAGTTGAAATTGCAACAACAGATGGTTCATCGATCACAATGCCAATTCCCTTTTTATAAACTAGTGTGTTTGCTGTCCCCAGATCTATTGCTATATCATTAGAAAAAAGTCCTGATAGATTATTAAAAAACATTTATCCTCCAAAAAATCCAGTATCAATCAATTGTTGCAAACTTAATTTTAAATGAGATTGTTCTGTCAAGTGTTAATAACAGTTAAAATAGATTATTATATTCAACTAAATTCAGTTCGTTTATCATCGTTATCAAATTTTTCTGCAAACCCGAATTTATAGGAATTCCATTTTTTCTAATTTCCTTTTCTTGGAAATACTCTTTTTCTCCGGCAACCCAAATACGTTCTTTATTCGGACGTTTTTTGGAATTTTGCAATTGTGTCATAATTTCTCCAGTAATGTGTTTGAAATCTTTAATATCAGTAAATTTTTCAATATCCATTGCGATGAAGATATGTCCAAGTTTATAGGGAATTCGCTTACCATCTTCCCAGCCATTAAGATGATGCATGAAACTTCCTGCCTGTAAAGC
>JAOZPK010000035.1 GCA_029932755.1 Candidatus Cloacimonadota bacterium
TTACTCAACAATTAATTTCATTGTCAGAATTGCTTCAGCAAGTCCGGAGAATACAGCACGGGAAATAATACTGTGTCCAATATTGAATTCTTCAAAAACATCTAATTCAACAAGCTTTTGTGTATTGTGATAATTTAAACCATGACCTGCTACCGCTCGCATTCCCAACTTTTTAGTTAGAATTGCAGCCTTATATATTTTTTCTACTTCAGTTTGAATTTCACCTTCTATTCTCAAATTTGCATATCTTCCAGTATGTATTTCCACTGTATCTGTACCAAGATCTTTAGCTGCTTGTATCATCTCTAGATCTGGTTCAATAAATACACTAACTTCAATTCCGGCTTTCTTTAAGGAAGAGATAATTTCTCTATGTGATTCTGATAAAATCAATCCACCTTCTGTTGTAAGTTCTTCTCTCTTCTCTGGAACAAGTGTAACCGTATCAGGTTTGATCTCAGAAGCTATTTTTACCATTTCAAAAGTCGGTGCCATTTCCAGATTTAGTTTTGTTTGAATTGTTTGCCTGAGCAATTTCAGATCACGATCTTGAATGTGTCTCCTATCTTCCCTAAGATGGATTGTTATTTGATCAGCTCCATTTTGTTCAGCTATACCTGCAGCATAAACAGGTTCTGGTTCTATTCCTTTTCTTGCTTCACGGAGTGTTGCTATATGATCTATATTCACACCTAATAATGCCATTTGTATGTCTCCTATTAAAAAAATTATAAATAATCGTGATTGATAATAATATCTGCTTTACTACGTAACCCTTTGAGATGTTTTATAAGTTTTAACTCCGAATCAATACGCTTTAGTCTGTCTTTTAATGCATCTTTAACTTCATCAAAACCTGCTACAACACTCTCTTTTCTGCCTGTATTCATAATGATGTGATACCCAAATTTTGTTTTTACTGGTTTACTAAATTCATACTGTTTTAAATTGAAAGCAACTTCTTCGAATTCTGTTACCATCTTACCCTTAGTAAAATAACCAAGATCACCGTGATGACAATTACTTGGGCACTCAGAACATTCAATTGCAATTTTATCAAAATCTTCTTTGTTTTTTATCTTATTATATAAGTCTTGAGCTTTTAAAAAGCTCTCTTCATCAGTACCTTTAATAAGTATATGGGAAGCTCTGATCATCTCCTGTGTCTTAAATGATTTTAAATTCTCTTTGTATACTTCTTGTAATTTTTCACTTGGAAAATCCGTTTCAGTTGAAAAATTGATATTAACATATTTTGTTATTAATAAATTATTTTTAATTCTTTCTTTTATAGTTTCAATTTTAATTTCTTCATTATTCAGCATATTATTAAAATCATTTTCAGAATTGAATTTAAGTTTCAGTTCTACCATTTCATTTTCAACATCATCTTCAGAAACCTCAACATTAGATATTTTTGCTGAATTAAGGAGAAGATATCCATCAATTAGTTGTTCAATTGCTCTTTGCTTAGCTTCACTATTAGGCTCTCCAAGGTGCATATTTTTAAGCACTTCTTCCAACTCTGCTCTATATTCTTGAAAATCTATTTCGTAATCATTTACTTTTGCAACGATCATCATTTCTCCTGTAATTTTATCATTATTTCTTTGAAGACATTTGAAAAGTTAATGCTTTTACTATCCAATGTCAAATCAAAATCAATTTTTCTATACCATGTAAGCTGACGTTTTGCAAAATTGCGGGTATTCTGTTTGATTTTATTAATGCAATCAACAAGTTCTTTTTCACCATCTAAGAATGGAAAAAGCTCTTTATAGCCAACTGTGTTCATGCCAGGATCTGTTCTTTTGTATCCACTATTAATTAGTTCTTTCATTTCGTTCAGCAATCCATTATCTATCATCTTGTCAACACGACGATTAATCCTGTTGTAGAGAATATTCCGGTCTTCTGTTATTATTATGTTTATTGTTTGGAATTTCCGCTGTTCCCTGGTATCTTCTTCCCATAATTGTGTTATTGTATTTCCAGTTGTCTCGAAGATTTCTAGCGCACGAAGAATGCGATTTGTATCATTATCATTTATTCGTCTGGCAGAATCTGGATCAATCTTTTTTAACTTTTTATAAAAAAATTCTGTACCCTTTATTTCTGCTGCTTTACGCAAGTTTTGTCTTATTTCATTTGGAATTTCCGGAGCTTTGAATATACCTTCTAAAAGAGCTTTAATATAAAATCCGGTACCTCCACAAATAATTGGTATTTTTTCCTGTTCTGTTATTTCTTTAATTAATTTATATGCATCTTCAGAAAAAGTACCAGCATTATATTCTTCATCAGGTTTTACAATATCTATTAATTGATGTTTAATTCTATTTTGGTCTTCGATAGTAGGCTTGGCAGTACCGATATTTAAATATTTGTAAACTTGTCTTGAATCTGCAGAAATAATTGAAGAACCAAGTTCTTCAGCAATTCTCATAGCAAACCTGCTCTTCCCTACCGCAGTTGATCCCTGAATGATAATTAGCGGTGTCAAACTCGTTTGCTCTTTACTCATGTTCGTTTGAATTTTTTTTCAAATTCCGGCATCGTCATCTTGATGATGAGCGGTCTGCCATGCGGACAGAAATATGGAACTTCGCAGGCAAATAGATCATTAATGAGAGCAAGCATCTCTTTCCTATTCATCTTTCTTCCGGCTTTGATGGCAGCTTTGCAAGCTACAGATTTTGATAAACTGTCCCTGAAATCTTCGGTCTGTTCAAATTCATCTTCTAATTGCTTAATAATATCAATGAAGATATCTCCACCATCCCAATCTTCAAGTTCTATTGGGATTTCATCAATTACTATGGAATCTCCACTGAATGTTTTTACGGAAAATCCTATTTTGTTGAAAACTTCAATATTCTCCGAAATCAATTCAGGAATAGTATTACTGAGATGTGGTGGAAGATCTATCACTATAGGAAACAGTAACTTCTGAGTTTGAGCAGGAGCTCCATGAATTCGGTGCAGTATCTTTTCATATATTATCCGCTCATGTGCAGCATGCTGATCGATGATCATCAATCCTTCTTCAACTTGCACAAAAATGTAGCTTTGATGCAGTTGCCAGGGATTTATTACCTCTTCTTCCGGTCGAAGGAACATATCAATTTTATTTTCAGTAAAATTCTTTTCGATCTGAATATCCTCAGCTGTCTTTTTTCGGAACAGGTCAGGTTGATAGATCTCTTTTAATTCTCTCTTCACCTGATTAAAGCGTTTCTTCTCCATCTTATTAGAAAAGATCTTAGATTCAACATTTGTTGTTTTGCCGATTTGATAAGTGGAACTCATTATGTTCTTTATCTGTTTAAATTTATCATCCTCATATTGCAGAAGCAATTTTTCAATTGTTAATTTTATAAAAGTATGAACTTTACCGGGATCTCTGAAACGAATTTCCATTTTAGCAGGATGAACATTAAAATCCACTTGCTGCGGATCAACCTTCAGGAACAAAATATAAGGTGGAGTTTTACCTTGCTGAAATATGCGAAGTTTTTTTATGAATGGACCATATGCCGCTTTTAAACTATGTAAAACAATTTTATCACGAATATATCTTCCATTCACAAAAAGATACCTGTAATCGGCAAATCCTTCTTTCTCTTCATTCAAGCCACTTATGTAACCAGAAAGTTCAATTTCATTCCCTTTTGCAGATACTTCTATCAGATCTCGTTTGAGAAAATCACTTCCGAATACAGTAGCCAATCGTGTATTCATTTCATCAACTGCTGGATAATTGAGCTTTTCTTTTCCATCCGCTAAAAAGCGGAAATGAATTTGCGGATATAAAATGGATTGATAATGTAAATAATTGAGAATATGTTTAAATTCAACTGGATCAGATTTTAAAAATTTTCTTCTAGCTGGTACATTGTTGAATAAATTTCTTACTGTAATACTAGTTCCAGAATTAGCAGAAGTTTTAGAAAAATCTATAAGCTTCCCACCTCTAAATTCAACCCTAGAAGCTGTATCGCTTTCTGCATCTTTTGTAATAAGGATGAGCTGACTAACCGAAGCTATACTTGGAAGTGCTTCTCCTCGGAAACCGAGTGTTGATATATTAAAAATATCCGTTACAGTTTTGATTTTGCTAGTTGAATGACGTTCAAACGCCTGCAATGCATCATCTTCACTCATTCCTCTTCCGTTATCAATAACGCGCATCAGTTTCTTCCCGCCACTTTCTATATGCACAGTTATTTGTGATGAGCGGGCATCAATTGAATTTTCTACCAATTCCTTAACAACAGAAACAGGTCTTTCAATTACTTCTCCGGCTGCGATTCTATTTGCAACTTCTTCTGCTAAAACTTTAATTCTTCCCATGTTATTCTTTCTTAAATTTATTATTAAGCCATTCTGAATTATCCTGATCTTCAATATCAAAACAATCCATCTCTTTTACAAATGGCTTAATGTCTAAAAGTGGTGTTCCGTCAATGATGTCAATATTAGAAATGTTTAATATGTTTTTATTTATGTTTTCCAATCTAATGATCGACATTCCGATCTGATTTGGTCTATACGGAGAGCGTGTTGCGAAGACACCTCTAATGTGTTTTTCTTTATATGGAACAACCTGCAGATCAAAGCCGGTGGAAAGATGAAAATTGAAAATAAGAATAATATGCGAGAACTTATCCAGACCATTCAATCCTTCAATAAATTCAGGGTATATTTCAATTGTGCCTTTTATTCCTTTTCCTTCATAAGGTTGTTTTGGAAAATCTTTAGTATCTTTGAAAGGTGAATGAATAATTCCGATTGGATTAAACTTTATTTCATTTTGCTTGTTCTCTGTATTCATCTTTGCCCCAATAAGCAAAAAGCCTGCCAAGAAATAAATCATGGCAGGCTTTTTTTATCTGCATTAATCCGCGTTTATCTGCGATTCAATTATTTATCTTCTGCCATCTTTACATATTTTGCATAACGCTCTTTTACATATTTATCAAATCCACTACGGAAACCTTCCACTTTATCCGGGAAAGTTCTTTCCAGTGAGGTATAACGTCTTTCACCTTCAAGAAATTCTTTAACCGGTAATTTTGGTTCTCTGGAATCTAATACAAATGGATTCTTTCCCTCTTTTTTCAATTCAGGATTGAATCTATAAAGAAGCCAGTAACCAGTATCAACAGCTTTTTTCTCTTCTAACATTGTTTGTGACATTGGGAATCCGTGATTGATACAAGGAGCATAAGCCAATATTATTGATGGTCCATCATAAGCCTCAGCTTCGCGAATTGCTTTAAGTGCTTGATTCTTATTTGCACCCAATGCTATCGAAGCAACATAAACATATCCATAACTCATAAGCATAAGACCGAGATCTTTTTTAACTGTCTCTTTACCCGATTCTGCAAATTTTGCTACAGCACCAAGTGGCGTAGCTTTGGAAGCTTGACCTCCAGTATTAGAATAAACTTCTGTATCAACAACTAGGATATTTACATTTCTTCCAGAAGCCATTACATGATCTACACCACCATAACCAATATCATAAGCCCAGCCATCACCACCAAAAGACCAAACAGATTTATCAACAAAGTAATTTTTAAGTTCAACAATCTTTCTGATGATTTCTTCATTTTCTCCTGATACTTTTTTCAAAACTTCTGGAAGGATATTCTGAATTCGAGTTGAATTCTCAATTGCAGCATTATCTTTTTCGTTCCATAATTCAAGTGATTTTCTCAACACAATTTCGAGTTTACTATCTGTCCCATTGGTAAGAAGTTTCTCTACATTAAAACGAAGTTGTTTTCTATTAGAATCTACCGCCAATCTCATTCCAAAGCCATATTCGGCATTATCTTCAAAAAGACTGTTCGCCCAAGCTGGACCATGACCGTCTTTGTTTTTGCAATATGGGATAGTCGGGAAAGTTCCACCCCAAATGGATGAACAACCAGTTGCGTTGGCAATGATCATTCTATTTCCAACAAGCTGTGTAATGAGTTTAACATACGGGGTTTCACCACAACCTGCACAAGCACCGGAGAATTCCAAAAGAGGCTGTTTGAATTGACTTCCTTTTACTGTTGTCTCCAAATTTGAACCCATCACATCGTTTGGAAGTGATTCAAAGAAATCTACGTTTTCTTTTTCACCAAGAGCACGTTCTTCTTCGATCGGTCTCATTTCCAGAGCTTGTTTTGGACATTCATTCACACATACGACACATCCTTGACAATCCTCGATATAAACCTGAATCTTAAATTGATATTCTTCTTTATCTTTCCCCATTGCGGTAAGAGTATTAAAACTTTCAGGTGCTCCTTTCATATCTTCATTCTTGATAAGTTTAGGTCGGATTGCAGCATGAGGACAGACAATAGAACACTGATTACACTGAATACATTTGTCTGCATCCCAATGAGGAACGAATGGTGCTACAGCACGTTTTTCAAGTTTTGTGGTACCAGATGGGACAAAACCATCTATCGGCATTTGAGAGACAGGAATACTGTCTCCCTTTTCTCTCATTATTTTCTCGATAATATTTTTTGTGAATTCATCTGCATCATCGGGAACAAGTTTTTTCATTTTTGTATGATTTATTGGAATTGCATCGGGAACGGGAATTTCTATCAATGCCTCATTTGTTTTATCAACTGCTGTCCAGTTCATTTCTACAATATTCTTTCCTTTTTTAATGAATGTTTTTTCGATAGCCTTCTTGATCATCTTGATCGCTTCTTCTCTATCTAATACACCGGAAATAAGGAAGAACGCAGTCTGCATAACAGTATTAATTCTACCACCAAGTCCAACATCGTTAGCTATCTTCAGTGCATTGATATTATAAAGTTTAATATTTTTTTCTATTATCGTTTTTTGCATACCTTCTGTCAGGTTCTCAAAAACTTCTTCAGTATTCCAATGTGAATTAAGCAGAAAGACTCCACCATCCTCAATACCTTCAAGAATATCGTAACGTCCGATGAATGCGGGATTGTGCAATCCTATAAAATTCGCATGTTCAATCAGATATTCAGATTGAATCGGGCTTTTTCCAAAACGAAGATGTGAACGAGTAATTCCACCTGATTTTTTAGAATCGTATTGGAAATAACCTTGAGCATACATATCAGTATTATCACCAATTATCTTGATTGAATTTTTATTTGCTCCCACTGTTCCATCTGATCCCAATCCCCAAAATTTACAACTAATTCCACCTTCTGGCATTGTGTTGAGTTGTGATCCAATTTTAAGTGATTTATGAGTTATATCATCATTAATACCAACAGTGAAACCATGTGTTGCTTCTCCATCGAGATGATCATAAACGGCTTTAACCATTGAAGGTGTAAATTCTTTGGAAGAAAGACCATAACGTCCACCAAGAATTGTGATATCCTTTTTATCTTTAAGTGCTGCAACAGTATCTAAATATAGTGGATCACCAATTGCACCAGGTTCTTTTGTTCTATCCAAAACCGCTATTTTCTTAACAGTATCAGGTATGGCATCAATAAAAGCTTTAACAGAGAAAGGGCGGTAAAGACGAACTTTAATAAGCCCGAGTTTTTCACCTTTGCCATTAAGATAATTAATTGTTTCTTCAATTGTTTCTACACCGCTGCCCATAGCAATAATTATCTTTTTTGCATCTGGAGCACCAACATAATCAAAGAGATGATACTGCCTTCCAATAACTTTCGCTAATTTATCCATGTATTCTTGCACTATCTCAGGAGCTACATCATAATATTTATTAGAAGTTTCACGACATTGAAAAAACACATCCGGATTTTGAGCACCAACTTTTACCATTGGTCTTTCAGGATTCATGGATCTACTTCTGAATTTTTCAACATATTTCATATCTATCATTTCACGCATTGTGTCATAATCGATAACTTCGATCTTTTGGATTTCGTGAGAATTCCTGAATCCATCAAAGAAATTCAGGAAAGGAATACTGGCTTTCAAGGTAGAAAGATGTGAAACAATTCCCAGATCCATAATCTCTTGAATTGAACTGGTAGCCATTAAAGCAAAACCACTATTTCTTACAGTCATTACATCTGAATGATCTCCAAATATCGAAAGTGAATGAGTGGCAAGTGTTCTTGCGGTAACGTGAAAAACCGTAGGTAACATTTCACCAGAGATTTTATGCATGTTCGGGAGCATAAGCATAAGACCTTGTGAAGCAGTAAATGTAGTTGTGAATGCACCAGCAGAAAGTGCACCATGCACAGCTCCTGCTGCACCGGCTTCCGATTGCATCTCGATTACATCAACAGTTTGGCCAAAAACATTCTTCCGATCATTCGATGCCCATGCATCTGCATATTCACCCATTGTAGATGATGGGGTGATCGGGTAAATTGCGGCAACTTCACTGAAAGCATAAGCTACATGCGCAGCAGCATAATTACCGTCTAATGTAACTTTTTTAAATTTTTTCATTTTAGCTCCTCTATTAATTATTTATTTACTCTTTCATATTATTTGTTACAAAAAAATTAATATAACATTTGTGAGTCAATATATTAAATGCATTCTACTTTTTTATTCAATTTTATCAGGAATTTCACTCTGTTCTTTCAATTCAAAGATGGGTTTAAAATATCTAAATTGATTTTCTATAGTAGTACTCTCGCAAATCTTTTGTTTAATTCGTTTAATTTCTTCTTGAAGTTTAAACTTTTGTGCTTCATCGCTAATAATGAATAATTCGCTTAACATATACCAACTCATAAGATATTGTTCTTGATGTTTAAAAATATCAGCTAATCCAGCAAGAATCTCATCTCGGTTTGTATGTTCAGGGAAATCTAAATAAAGACGGATAAGTGATCTCTTAGCATTTTCGTAATATTCAAGTGAAATATTTGCTATATAATCCAGAAAAAGTAATTTCCCAATGTATAGAGAATCATCAAGAATAATGAGAGGTTCAAGAATATTCAAAGCTTCTTCATAATCCTTTTTAAATATATCATTTGTGGCTATCTTGATCAGTAAATTATTACTTTCAGATTCTTCAGTTTCCAGAAGTATGGTCCTATAGACATCATTAGCTTCACCGTAAAGCTGGTTACTTTCATACAATCTTGCTAATATATATAGAAAACCAACATGTTTCTGAGCATTTTGTGCTTTAGAAATTGCAGCCGAAACAATATCAAATGCAGAAAGTGGAGAAACATGGATGATCGCTATCTCAAAATCTACCAAACACTCGTTTATGATTTGTTCTTCTGAAGAAGATAGAATTGTTTTTGCAAAGAATTCTGATGCTTGAAGCCAATCTTCCCTTTCTTTATAAATGAAAGCTTTAAAATAGAATAGAGAATCCTTTTCTATAGCATCTTTCAATGTTTTATCAATATATTCAAGAGCATTATCATATTCGTTTTTATCGATGTAAAATTTAATTAATTTGATATTATATTGTACATCATTAATATCAGAGATACTTTCATTCTGTGCATACAAATTAATGCAAAAAATCATTATTATCAATACTAATACCATTACTTTCATTTAAGTTTCTTTAAACTCCATTAGTAATTGCAATTAACGAATTTATTAATGATAATGGTGTCAAGTTGAAAGTTATTTCAATAAATTCTCTTTTGCAAATATGGCGGCACCAAGAGCACCTGTAATAAAAGAATTCGCAGGTACGATCACTTCTGTACCCATAATCTCTGAAATTGCTATTTGCATTCCATTATTCTTAGCTACTCCACCAGTAAAGACTATTGGTTTTTGCCACCGAAGTTGAGAGGCAAGATTTTTTGTTCTTTTTGCAATTGAGCGATGTACAGCATTAATAATGTTCGGTTTTTCAAAACCCTCAGCAATTAAACCAATAATTTCTGATTCAGCAAAAACTACACAAGTACTATTAATATCTATCTTTTTAGTTGATGATTTTGAAATATTGCCCAGTTCATCAATAGTTGTTTCAAGTGTAGTTGCGGTAACTTCCAAAAATTTTCCGGTTCCTGCAGCACATCTATCGTTCATAATAAAATCTTTTACATGACCTTTCTCATCAACAATAATAATTTTGGAATCCTGCCCGCCAATATCGATGATCGTTCTTGCCTTTGGGAAAAAATAATTAGCTCCTCTGGCATGACAGCTTATCTCAGAAATACGCTTATCTGAAAATGGAACAATATTTCTACCGTAGCCTGTAGAAAATATATTTGTAATGTCAGATCTGGGAATTGAGGCCTCTTCCAATGCATCATTCAATAAGAGTTCAGCTACTTTTCTCGGATTTACACCGGTATCGGTTACATTTGAGTATATAATTTTATCATCTTTCAAAACAACAATCTTTGACATTCTTGAACCAAGATCGATTCCAACTGTTATCATTTTATTATCCTTTCTTTTATTCCCCATACCTTGAACGGCATTACATTATCCGTGTTCCATTTATTCCAGCCGTGAACGGCTGGGCTATTTTAAACCATAATATGTATAAATTGGTCTTCTTCTTTGAAATATTCAGATGTAAGATCATGCAACATTTTCACGTCTACCCTATCCAAACGTTCATCCCTTTTTAGATAATGAGAATATCCCAAACCTAATGATTCCAAAATGGAAAGCGTTTGTGCCTGGTTCAATACACTCTCTTCCTCCATAAGTCGTTGACCACGAATATAATTCTTTGTAGTTTCAAGTTCTTCAAATGTTATGCCATTTGTTTTTATATCTTTTAGAACATCACGAATAACCTTAACAGCCTTGTCTTTGTTTGATTTATCAACAACTGCAGAAGCAACCCAGAATCCAGTAGATCTCACAGAACTAAAACTGAAATCAACAGAATATGCAAGACCGCGTTTCTCACGAAGTTCATTAAAAAGGATCGAATCATTTTCACCACCAATGATCTGTGAGAGAACATGAAATGCTGTGTTCTTAGTTTTATCATTTGAATTACAGGCAAATCCACCAATGCTAATTATCGCTTGATCCATTCCTTTTTTTGTTAATTTATACTTTGTTTTGGATGAATTAATAATTGCCTTTTGTATAGATTCTGAATAATTATTTTTCTTAAAAACAAAGTTTTCATTACAGAGTCTTAGAGCATCGTCAAAATTGAAATCACCAACAATTGCAAGTGACATATTCTGTGATTGATAGTGTTTCACAAACCATTCTTTAACTTGCTTCATCGTGATATTTTGTATCGATGTTTTTGAGCCGGAGCGACTATTTAGATTACTCTTTTTCCCGAAGATCAACTCTTTAAATAAAAGTGCTGAATTTTTCTGAGGATAATCTTTAACTCTATCCAGATTGCTTTTTATAGTAAGTTTAATATTATTAAAATGCTCTTTTGGAAATGTAGGATGAAGCACAACATCTGAGACCAATTCTAAACTAGCCGGAAGTGTTTCCTTAAAACATTTGGCATTAACCAGAGTTGTTTCACTTTGTGGACTTATCCCAAAATTAATCCCATTTGAAATACAATAATTTAAAAACTGTTGATAATTACGTTTTTTGTTACCATAAAGTAATAAGGCTGATGTGAGATAATTGATTCCAAGATTTATTACAGTTTCATTCAATTGAGAAACTTCATACGAGAGAGAAATTCCCACAGTTGGTTTTCCGGTAACTCTTTTCAAAAGAACTTTCATTCCATTCTCTAAACGAGTTTCAAAATAATTTTGCACAATATTCTTATTCTCTTTATATTTTTCTTTGAGCAATTTACCAAGAACATTTTTATTCAAATTTTCTTTTCCGGTATTATAAATATAAAGATGTTCTTTGCTGAAATAATGTTTAATTATCCTTTTTATGTCATTGCTTGTAATATTCCTCATCATTTCCGGATATTCAAAGAATTTTTTGTAGTTGGAAAGAATCTCTTCGCTTCCCAGACTTGATGCAAGTGACTCCATATATTCAAATGTATAGCGATAGAAAAAAATCAATTCCTTTTTATTGTCCTCTAATTCTATATCGCTCATTCCATGCAGAAAAAACTGCTTAAGTTCTTCTAAAAATATTTTACTTATCTTTGTTATATCAGCTTTTCTTTTAGGCATAATTAATATCACGGAAGCGCCATCATTAATACCACTTAGTGAGTGAACATGCACATTATCAATGAGTTTTTCTTGTGTAAACAATCTTTTATATAATTTTGAATTTTTGCCAATTGCAAATGCTTTAGTAACCAAAGAAAGAGGATATGCATCGGGATCAGTTTCTGCCAAATCTGGAATTACAAAAGCGAGCATATTGCTGGAAATATCTTTTGCAAAATATTTGATCTCAGGTTTGGTTGGAAAATGATTACCTATTCTTTTTCGATCTTTTAATTGAGATGGTTTCCATTTACCAAAATACTTCTCGATTAAGTCATCAAGGTCATTCCCCTTAATATCTCCTGCAGCAACTAAGTAACAATTATTAGGAATATAATATTTTTTATAAAAATTGCGAAGAGAATCTGGTTTTGCTTTTTTCAGAGAGTTCATATTTCCAATAATTGGTTTTTTGTATGGATTTTTCGTAAAGTAGTCTGCTGCAATATCTTCAATAAAAGAATCTTCAGGTTCGTTTTTAAATTGTTTAAGTTCTTCAATCACGACTTTTTTCTCTGAGTTGAATTCTTCATTGGAGAAATTTGCATTTATTGCAAGTTCAGATAGAATTTCAATTCCCTCTTCTGTAAATTTGGAAGGAAGAGTAACGTAGAAACAAGTGGAATCGAATTCAGTATAAGCGTTTAGAGATCCACCAAGATTTGTGACTTTGTTCATTATTGCATTCTCTGGATATGCTTTCGTAGATTTAAAAACAAGATGTTCAGTTAAATGTGAATGCCCGGCTTCCGATCTTTCTTCCCAGGCAGAACCAATGCGAATATATAGCTGAAGACAAATCAATGGATTAGAATTATCTTTTGCAGTTATAATTTTAAATTCATTTTTTAAGATCTTTGATGTTACTTTCATTTATTTCCTTTTTTTTACCGTTAAGAACGCAAAGACGCCAAGAATACAAACCAATCAAGACTTGCTCCATTTCGAAGATCATGTGCTAAATCGGGGAAAACATTTCGTTTTTCTTCTTAGTGCTTCTTCGTGAACTTCGCGGCTGATTTTTTTCTTTTATCTATTTCCACGCAAGCATAGGCATTGTGATTATGGATAGACTCATAATTTTCTGATTGTACTTTAAACCAGTCGATTCGTTCTTCTTTTTGCAATTTTAATGTAACCTCTCTTACTATATCTTCAACAAATCTTGGATTATCATAAGCTTTTTCTGTAACATATTTTTCATCAACCCGTTTAAGCAGCGAATATATCTCACAACTTGCACAGCTCTCTACAAGTTCAATTATCTCTTCTAACCAAATGAATTCATTATAACTAATCATTACATTAACAATTGATCTCTGACTATGGGCACCATTTTCGCTTATCTCTTTTGAACACGGGCACAGAGTAGTGATTGGTACCTTAACTCCAAGTTGCATTTTAAATCCTTCATTTAATGAAGCTTGAAAAGAACAATCATAAGAAAGCAATGAGTTTGTTTTAGAAATAGGAGCTGTCTTCTTCATAAAATATGGAAATCTGATGTTCACATAAGCATAATCAGCATTGAGTGCTTTTTTTATCTTAGCAAGAAATTCAGGTAATCTCTGAATAAAGTTATCTTTGTGAAAATGGTTTAGAATCTCAAGAAATCTGCTCATGTGCGTTCCACGATGGTGATGAGGTAATTCTACAAATATATCAAGATCAGCAACTGTAGTTTGCAGTTTATTGTCACGATCATCAACAATTATTGGATATTTTACATTCTTGACACCAACTTTGTTTATTGTTACTTTTCTTTTATCTTCCAAACTTTGTATATCAATTTTATCTTTCATATTATTCCTTTTTTTACCGCTAAGAACGCAAAGACGCAAATTCTAAACTTAAATGAGCAATAACCAATGACAACATCTCCCAATTATATTTATTACACTCACAGTCCCCCTTTGCAAGGGGGAATTAAATGGGGGTTTGCTCAAGCTAATAAGCAGAATCAGAGTAAAGTAAACCCCTCTCCGGCTACCGCCGGTTCTCCCCTTACAAAGGGGAGCTAATATTTCTTAATGATATTTCTTAAAACCTTTGGTCTCTAATTTTTCAATTTTATCATCTTTAATAAAATAAACAACTGCTTCAAGTTCATCAGTTTCCTCTGCAAGTTTTAATGACTGTTCCGGCTCCAATAAAAATAGAGCAGTAGAGTATGCATCTGCAATTAAAGCTGTTTCAGAAATAACTGTAACAGAAATAGCATTTTGGGAAGGATAACCTGTAAGTGGATTAATAATATGATGATAACGTTTACCATCTTTCATAAAGTATCTTTCATAATCGCCTGATGTAACAACAGACATGTTCCCCACATTTATAACATCAATAATCTCATTCGATTCACTTCTGGGATGCTGAATTCCAATTTTAAATGGTTTTCCTCTGCCAAAGATACGCATATCACCTCCGGCATTAACAAAGCCTGAGATCACATTCTGCTGTTTTAGATACTCAACCACTTTATCTACTATATAACCCTTTGCTAGGCTTCCCAGATTGATCTTCATTCCATCAGGTTTATGCAAATAATTATTTTGGATCTTCAATTTCTTAAAACCAGTAACCTGAATTGCTTTTTCAATCTCCTTATTTGTAGGAAGAACCTCATTATCAAAATCCCAAATTTCTGATAATGCACCAATTGTAATGTCATAGTGCTTATTTGTCTTTTGATAAAGTTCTTTTGAAATAGAAAGAATTTCTTTTAGATCATCATCAATTAAAAAGCTATCGATAATAGAATTATTGAATTTCCAAATTTGACTTTTATTATTATAGAATGAGAATTTATTTTCATAATCTTCCATTAATTTGAAAGCATAATCCAATATCTCATTTGCATCTTTATTGTTTGTTACAATTTTTATATCAACTATTGTATCCATTACAAAAGCCGATCTCTCAGATGAATATGTTCGTGTTGAATACCGGTATGCTGCAAAAGCAAAAACCAGTATAAACAAAATTATATTAATTATATCTTTTCTTTTCATATATTTGTCACAAAATTTAGGGCAGTTAATTTGTCAATTGTTATGGTTTTAAGTTATTTATACGTTAGGCGAACAGATTTTCTTTTTGACAAGATCAACAGGATAGACAGGATAAATAAAAAAAAAGATAACTTAATAGCCTGCATCCTTTTTCTCGTTCGCAAGTGTTTACTCTGGCATTTGACGGATTGTTTTGGGAACACAATAACATTTATCGGTCAATTCGAGGAATTGACCCTTAGATTATGATACCCTTAACATTGCTTATCGGTCAATTCGAGGAATTGACCCTTAGATTATGATACCCTTAACATTGCTTATCGGTCAATTTGGAGAATTGACCCTATTTTTTTATCCTCTCCAATCACTAAGAGTGGATAAGTTCGAATGAACTTATTTTTCCCAATGTAGAAAATGTTACTAACCTTACAAAATCTACTCTCTAAAATTGCAAGATTGTTTTTTTCTGTAAAGAGTAAAATTATTATGCAGTTAATTTTAATCTGAGTAATTTTCATTTTTTCTATTATCAATATTCAATCCTTTTTAGATATATTTGTCCCTTTAAATATATATGTCGGAAATTCTCAAATTGTGACGAAGCCACTCAAAAAATTATTTGCGTATTAGATTTAGAATAATTTGTATTTTTTTAGCTATATGGAAAATTATTAACTGTGGGGTTAAAAATATAATTATAGCAATTCGATGCTTTTTAAATGGATTTTCTTATGAAAATGTTCTGATAGATGTGTGAGAAAAATTCTATTAAGTTGTTTTATACTTGTTTTTGGAATAGATATTTCATCAATATAATTTCCAATATTATTCAATTTTGAGATCAAATCAGATGTGTTTTTGTTTATTTTAAATATTTGTTCATCATTTACAGTATGATAACAATTCTCGCATATAAAACCATGATTCTGTGGAAAATAGGCAAAAAATTGTTTTCTTTGAGAGCATTCAATACAGTTTGAAATATTTAATTCAATTCCAATAATTTTAAATAGTTTTAGTAAGAAACGCCAAAAGATCGCAATTCCGTTTATATTTACTGTTTTGATATATTCAAAATAAGTTTCGAGTAACTGATATATTTCTTGTGAATCTTCAACGGAGATGATGATCTGTCGGATCACTTCCACTGCAGCCTGCATTAGAACGCTAGTTGAAATGTCAATATTGAAGAGATGTGCATTTACTATCTGAGATGATCTGTAAATATACCATTCAGAACTTGGATTTTTATAAAGTATAAGATCAAGTTCATTAAGAATTTCAAGTAATCCGGTATTTTTGCTCTTCTGTTTACGTATTCCTTTTGCCATCACAGAGATAACGCCATATTCGGGAGTAAGTATATCAAGGATAATACTGGTCTCCCTGAAGTTAACTTTCTTAATAATAATACCCTTAGTTTTAATATCTCTGCTCATAATTCAACCAACACAGAGCTATTCAACAGTAACGCTTTTAGCAAGATTCCTTGGTTGATCTACATCCAATCTACGTAGATCAGCAACATGATAAGCAAGAAGCTGAAGTGGGATCACCGTAAGTAAAGGCTGAAGTGTTCTAATCGTTTTCGGAACATAAATTACACTTTCTGATATTTGTTTGATCTTTTCATCTCCCTCTGTTGCAATAGAGATAATGCGACCGTTCCTTGCTCTCACTTCTTCCAGATTAGAAATGATCTTTTCATAGATCGCATCATCAGGAGCAATAGCAATAACAGGCATATTTTCATCTATAAGTGCAATTGGACCATGTTTCATTTCGGCTGCAGGATAACCCTCTGCATGAATGTAGGAAATTTCTTTAAGCTTGAGTGCACCTTCTAAAGCTACCGGATAATTCACCCCCCTTCCCAAATATAGTGCATTTGTACAGTCTTTTAACGTTTCTGCAATTTTTCTAATTTCGTCATTTTTTTGTAATATTAATTCAACCTTTTCCGGAATTTCAGCAAGTTCTTTGATGAATGATCTTCCAAAAGTGGGTTGAAGATCTTTCATTCTTCCTAATAAAACTGCAAGGATTGTAAGAATTGTTACTTGTGATGTAAAAGCTTTTGTTGAAGCTACACCGATCTCAGCACCTGCATGAATATAAACACCACCATCAGATTCTCGGGCAATCGTACTTCCAATTGTATTTGTAATGCCGAGAACTCTAGCGCCTTTTGCCTGAGCTTCCCTCAGCCCTGCAAGAGTATCTGCTGTTTCACCTGACTGACTTATAGCGAAAACAAGTGTATCTTCCGGAATAATTGGATTACGATAACGATATTCACTGGCATATTCTACTTCAACAGGGATCCTTGCCAAATTCTCAATAATATGTTTTCCGATTAGAGCGGCATGCCAGGAAGTTCCACAAGCAATTATCTGTAACATCTTTACCTTGCGAAGTTCTTCACCTTTCATATTCAAACCGCCTAATCTAACAGTCGAAAGCTTTTTGAAAAGCCGTCCTCTAAATGCATTATATATCGAAGTAGGTTGTTCGAAGATCTCCTTCAACATAAAATGCTTATACTCACCTTTATCAATTGAAGATACATCCCAATCTACAATAGAGATATCGGCTTCAATATTTTCATTTTGCAAATTTGTGATCCGATAATCTCCATGACTTATAGTAACAACTTCATAGTCTTCAAGATAGATAACTTTTTTAGTATGAATTATTATTGCAGCCACATCAGAAGTAACAAAAAATTCATTCTCTCCAATTCCTAATATCAGTGGGCTTCCCTTACGAGCAGCAATTAACTTACCTGGATATTTCTTACTGATAACAGCAATGCCATATGTTCCTTCAACTAATTTAAGAGCATCTTGGACAGCTTTTGTGAAATCATCTTCCATTTTTATGAAATGTTCGATCAAATGAGCTAATATTTCTGTATCGGTGTCACTCTTGAACTTATGTCCTTCTAATTCTAGTTTGTTTCGTAAGTTTTTATAATTTTCGATAATACCATTATGTACTATTGCCAGATCTCCATTGCAACCGGTATGAGGATGTGCATTAATTTTATTAGGTTCACCATGAGTTGCCCAGCGAGTGTGTGCAATGCCAACGTCTCCAAAAGTTTTATCTGGTGACGGTAATGCTCTTTCAAGTTCTACTATTTTTCCCGATTCCTTAAATATTTTAAGTTCATTTTCACCATTCAGTATTGCAATACCAGAGCTATCGTAACCACGATATTCCAACCTTTTGATTCCTTCTATAATGATGGGTGTTGCATTTCTTTTACCAATATATCCAACTATACCACACATATTTACTCCTTAATATTGACTAAATTATTCTAAAGATTTATTCATTATTCTCTCTTGAAATAGGATTCAATTTAATTAATCCTTTTATAACTAAATACAAAATTATTAATGCAGGAATGGCAATCCAATAGGCTATTTCATCTTCTCTAATTATCAGTTTGATAAATGAAACTTTCTCTGCATAATTTGTTATTAGAATTGCCAGTGAATTTTGTGCAAAATGTGCCAGAATTGGTATAAACAAACTATTGGTTTTCACTGCTAGATAACCAAGCCATATTCCAAGAAGAATTACAGGTAAAAACCGGAATGGATCGAGATGAAATGCACCAAACAAAACAGCTGAGAGAATAATACCATACCATAACCTTTTTTTTCTTAAAGCACTCAGAATAAATCCCCTGAACATTACTTCTTCACAAATACCGGGTAGAACTCCAACTACGAATATTGTGAACCATAAGCCATTTTCCTGAACAGTTACAAGATTCTGGAATGCTTCCAAATATGCTTCTGAAACAGGAAATACAAGATTAATAAGTTGACCTATAATTCCTGACAATAATAATAGTGGAAGTGCTGCAATCAGCACTAATAAGAAATTCATAGGATTTGTATAATTAAGTCTTAAAGCAGATTTAATATCTGTCTTTGATATTCGCAATATCAAAATAACCGGTAACAAAATTAATAATACCTGTGTTTTAATAAGTCCATTCATTATATCTTTTAACTGCCAACTTCCTCCGATATAATAAAGTGCAATAATCATTATTACAAAATAAACAATTATAAATTGTAAATTGAGAACATCTTTTTTGCTTTTACCCCAGAATTTCAGAGATTTTTCTTCGGCAGTTCTAAACAGAACCTTTTCACTGTGGAATAATTTTATCGAGATATATACCGTGATAACATCGAGGACCAGCGTGGCCCCGATTATTATGAATAAGTAATTTAATTGATAGTTGTTAAGCATTATATCGCGCATCATCAAAGAAAAATTTACAATTGGAATAAGAGAAAATCCCAGATTCAATTCAAATCCCGGTAAGAAACTAACCATCGAAAGCATTATAGCACCAAAAAGTAGTGGCATTTGATAACTTTGAGCCTCTTTAATGTTTCTAGAATATGTTGAAATAGAAAGCAAAATAGCTGAAAATAATGTAATTAATGGAAGCATAAGCAATAAGATGAGTGCAAAATTGCCAATTGGCAGTTGGAACTCACCCATGTTTGTTCCTACTTGCATAAATATATGTTGGAAAGAAAGATACATGCTCAATAGATTCAGAAGAACAGTGATAATTGAAATTGTTATTATGGTGAGATATTTACCAATAACCAGTTCATTTCTTCTGGCAGCACTTACCAGAATTGTTTCAAGTGTACCACGTTCCTTCTCCCCTGCAAT
>JAOZPK010000036.1 GCA_029932755.1 Candidatus Cloacimonadota bacterium
TGTTTGTTGTTATCGTAAGTGAAGATCCGCTCTTCTTCATTTGAATTTTCTTTGACCAACCAATATAATCTTTTTGCCGGAAGTTTATTAAATCTTAATGGTTTTTCGGTTGCGATCTGTGTTCCAAAAGATTCCCAGCCATCTTCCCAATAGAAAAGCTCATATTTTTCTCCCTTTTCAAAGAATACTGTACGACCATCTTTGTTAGATCGATCGATATTTTTTTTGGTGACCGAGTGCAGTACAACTTCTTCTTCAAATAGATTATTTCCATTCAGGATTTTTTTATCACCGTTTTTTGTGAGAATAAACGGATAACCAGCAGGGAAGAGTTTTTTATCAACGTAGAACATGGGAAGATAGGCTATATCAACTCCCATATCTGTAAAATTAGCAGCTTTGTTATTTATCTTTGCCCAATGGATCGCTTTCCACTCTCCCGAATTAAAAACGCATAAATAAAGATAATTCGTGCTATCAGGAATTTCACAATCAAGAGCAATGTTCACGTCAAAAACTTTTGTGTATTCATGCGTTACATCTTTATAGCATTTACCAGAAAGCCATGCCGGAGCTTTTTCATTATTCATTAATTTGAAAGCGAGATTATCTTTTTGCTCAGAAAAAACTTTTCTATAAACTTTTGCTGCTTTACTGGAAAGTTTATATCTACTTGGGTCAGAATCATTCCCCATGATTGGAGTTGCCTTCCCATCCGGCAAGATAATTACATTCCATGCGTGATTATTTCCTGCATTTGCCCAATGCGGAGTGTAATCGCTTGTTGCACCAATTCCGTTAGCTCTTAATGCATAAATCGTGAGATTTGTAATATCTTCGCATCTGCCTTCTTTACTCATGAGCATTTCAAATAGTCCTTGATCGGTTGGATGCAGATAATATTTAGAATTGAATTTGAACCAGCTTGTCAGGTCTTTATTTATCAATTGTGCTGCTTCAATAATATCGGTTTGGTCAAACATTTGAGCGGGAATGTCTTTGTAACTATCCATGAAATATCCACGCCATGAACGCCATGATTCTATTGGCTCATTACTCCCACGATAAGGTAAAATATATTCTTTGAAAACTGTGTAATCATATTTTTTTGACCATGGTTTTTCTTCCCATGCTTTGAAAGCGAGATCGATATTATCAATTAAGAATTCAGAAGAGATGGTTTGATGATCAATTCTCTTTTCCTTTTTCTTCCAATGTAATTCACCAAATTCTACTTCAAGTGAATCCATTGCCGTTTTTGCTTCATCGTAATCTTTGAATTCAGAGAAATTCCAAGTCACTTCAACTTCATTTTCATCAAAAAGTCCGATTTTAACAAATGAATGACTCGGCATGTTTTCATATAGAAAAAGAAGTGCATCCAATCTATCTGATTGATCAATCTTGTGAAAATATTTTGCAGCTTTCTTAAGCTCTTTTTTATTTTTTTCTGAACTTTTTAAAGTTAGCTTTGCCTGCTCTGTATATTTTACCATAGAGCAGGAAATTAGAAGCAGGCTAATTCCAAAAAAGAGTATTGTTTTAAATTTCATTTAATCCTCCTAAAGCTGTGTTGCCATGATAAATTTTTGCTGTTGGATCTTTGCTTGAAGAATCCAGAAGCGTTTACCATCAATATGATCAATTTCATTTTCGATACATCTATTAATAAGTAAAGTATTTTTTTGTATGTAGGGCAGTTCTATTACCTTTTGGGGTAATTCCAGGTTGAACATTTTAATCAAATCTTCAATTTTTGTACCAATTGGTGTACAATTTATAATAAGATCATATTTGCGGTTTGTTAATGATTTTAGTTGAATGAATTCCCTATTATTCTCTTTTGCTAATTTTTTACCGAAAATTTCGTTTCGAGCGGAAATAGTAATACTATCAAAAATTTGGAATGCCTTTAAGGCAATTTCTGCAGTTGCTCCGCTTCCAATTATCAGGATTGAATCAGCCTTTTTGATCTTTAATATTTCAACAGTTTCTTGAAATGCTATCAGATCTGTATTTAGCATCTCATTTGTTTTTGGTAGGAACAAATTCATGGCAGAAAGTTGTTTTTTTGCCCCGAGTATTTTCTTGAAAGGCATTGTAATGGAAAATCCATAAAAATCAATATCAGCATTATTTATCCAGTTCCAAAGGTCATGAATATCATCTGTTGCAAATGGAAGATAGACTGCATCAAGTTTTTCTTTTATAAAAAGATCATTGTAATATTTTATGCCAAGAGAATATATAACCTGCTCTCCACCAATGATCCCGCCGATCTGTGTTTTTTTTGAAATTGAATTAAGGCTGAAAAAATCTGTTTCTTCTAGCGTTAGTTGTCCATCTGCAGTTGGATTACCAGTCAGTCCAATAAAAGTTGCGTCTGCTCCAAGATGTCTGAATAATATTCTACTGATCTTTCCAAGTTTTCCCATCCCGGCAAAGATGACAGGTTTCTTTGATTCTGAAATTATTTGAGATAGTTTTATTAGATCTGAATATTTATGAATATTTACAGCAATCTTTAAAAACTTGGAAGGAAGTGAATTAGATCTTTTAACAATTTCTTTCAATTTTGTAAAATCGATAATTTCAGAGAAATTGTGATAGGATAAAATCAGATTACTCCTGGGAATTGATGAGATATCTTGATCGGTAACTCTATTAATTTCAAGATCACAAAGACAATTTTTGTCGGAAATTATTTTTTTGTAATATTCTATTTTTTCAGTAATCTCAATTTCGTATTTTCCACCTTTTTTAATACTGCGAATTGTCAGGATTGTTTTTTCGTTAATTATATTCTGCGGAAAGGATTGAAAATCTTTAGAATAATCAAGGCGGAATTCTTTCCAATAATTTGGATATTCTCCTTCTTTTTGAATTACGTAATCGTTATTAATGTATGGAATTGAAAGAATTATCATTGTCTTTTTTTGCTTTCTGAGATAATGATATCCCAGATATCTGTAACAAGGGATTCTTCAATATTCCATATTTCTGCTTTTTGTTTCAATGTGTTCAAAAGTTCTTCTTCACGTTCTTTATTCTTGATTTGAAGGTTATTTTCCTGTTTAAATATTCCGATCAATTCAGATATTTTTTGTCTTCTGCCGAGTGCAATTAAAATATCTTCATCAATTTTATCAATTGCTTCTCGATAATCTGCTAACTCTAATTTATCGTTCGAGATAAGTTTTTGAAAACTCAAGGTATCTGCTAAAACAAGTTTTATCATTGCCTCAGCAACCGGAATAATTCTTGGAATAATGCATGTGTCATGTCTTCCATAAGATTTGAATTCAACTTCTTTATTATCTTTCGTTATTGTTTTCTGAATTATATTTATTGAAGGGGTAGGCTTTACTACAAAACGAAATATAACTTCATCCCCTGTGCTTATTCCACCCAGGATTCCACCGTTATGATTTGTGATAAACCCATTTTTATTCATCTGATCATTTGCTTCATTGCCCTTCAGTGCAGCAAGTTTAAAACCGTCTCCAAATTCTATACCCTTCACTGCTCCTACAGAAAGGATTGCTTTTGCCAGGTTTGCATCCAGTTTCTCAAAAACAGGATCTCCTAATCCAACAGGTATATTTGTGATTTTTACTTCAACAATTCCACCAATCGAATTTCCTTTGTTTTTAATATTATTCAAATACTCAATCAAATTTTCGTAATTTGTTCTATCGTGCCAGGATAGTTCATTTTGGAAAAAAAGATCAGTTTGAGATGTTTCAAATTTCCCAATTTTTATTGGATAAATATTTATCTTGATATCTTTTAAAATATCTTCAACTAATCCGGAAGCTGCAACTCGTGATATCGTCTCTCTACCGGATGCTCTGCCACCACCACGATGATCATATATCTTAAATTTTTTAAAATATGAAAAATCTGCATGTCCCGGACGGAACAGATCTTTTAGATGTTCATAATCTTTATTGCGAGCATCTTTATTGTAAACTAATAAACAGATTGGCATACCGGTGGTTTTGCCTTCGAAGACACCTGATAAAACCTGGAGTTCATCCTTTTCTTTTCTTGTTGAAGAAAATGTGCCTGTGCCGGGTTTGCGCTTATTCAGAGCATTCCGGATCTTTTCAAAAGGGAACTCGATACCCGGTTTTACATCTTCGATAACTACTCCAATTGCCTTTCCATGACTCTCACCAAAAGTTGTTATCCCATAATACTTCTCATAACTGTTCGATTTCATATTCTTATCCTTTACTTAATTGCGGATATGATTGAATAATATAGTTCAATGTCAAATAAAACCTTTCTAATTTGGTTTCAATCAATTTCAAAAAAAGATAATTTGACAATATTGACGGATCCCATCTCATCGGCGTACATATTTCATGAGGAGGAATGATGAATTTAATGGTTTTAGCAGCGGACGTTCCAGTGGAAACCAGCTTGTTTTCGATAGCTTCGAAAGGTGGTTTCTTAATGATAATTTTATTTATCTTATCAATTGCAGCATTATCAATTATAATAGAGAGATTGATCAAACTAAAAAGATCACATAAGAATGAAGAAGAATTTTTGCAGGAAATTTATGGTTATCTTGGTGAAAATAAACTTGAGATAGCAATTCGTGTATGTGAAGATCGAAACAGCAGTCCGATCGCTAACATAATTGCTAAAGCGATAAGTATTATGGATAGAGGAATGGATGAGACAAAAGAGGCAATTGAATTTTCTGTGAATAAAGAGATCCATAATCTAGAAAAGAATCTTGGAACACTTGCTACATTTGCAGCAGTAGCACCTCTTATTGGTTTTTTAGGAACCGTTACCGGTATGGTAAAAGTTTTTATGAAATTAGGTGAAACCGGTGGTGGAGTTGATATAAGTTTATTAGCTGGTGGTATTTGGGAAGCTTTGATAACTACTATTGGCGGTCTTACTGTAGGGATCATTGCAATTATATTTTATAATTACCTGGTTGGGAAGGTCGAGGATATTGCTCACGAATTAGAAGAAAACACTAATGAATTTATATATAATATTAGAGGTGTCAAGAATGATAATTAAAATGAAGAAAAAGCGGATCTCATCAATCGGATTGATCTCATTTACGGATGTTATCTTTCTGCTGCTGATCTTCCTCTTGATCTCTTCAAATTTTATTACACATTCAGGTATCAAGGTTGATCTTCCTGGTTCAAATTCTCAGCAAAATGAATTCAATAAAAATATTAGCCTTACACTTACAAAAAACAATGAAATTTTTATCAATGATGAAGCTGTAGGTTGGGAAGAACTTCCTGAAGTACTTAATAGAAAGCTGATTGATGACCCGGAACAGGTTGTAGTGGTTCGAGCAGATGAGACTGTACAATTAAAAAATGTAGTAAAGCTTTTAGATATTGCCAAATTGTCCGGAACGAATAGATTTTTTATTGCAACAGAAATTCACATCGAGGAAACAGATAAATAAAAATGAGCGAAAAAAATATAGGAATTCTTACATCTATCTTTTTTCATCTTATACTAATTGGAATTGCTATATTTGTTCATTTCTCAATATTACCTGACAGCGTTTATAAACGCATTGAATTTATAGAATTTGGTTTTGACGAAAGTGCAAATAATGAAAGATATATCTCACCCGCATCTCAACCGTCCAGAACTTCAGACACACAAGATATTGGTAGATTGAGCAATTTAATCCCTAAAAAAGTAGATCTTCCAAAAACATTTTCCAAATCGGAAGAGTCTGCCTATATCCCAGCACATGAGGAGACAGCTTTTAACCAGCTCGATATGAACAAGAAAATTGGGAATTCCCAGACTAAAATTAAAGCAAAAGTTGATAATAATTTGATTAATACCTCTGAGATCAGCAAAGCTGAAGATACCACTGCTCTTACAAATGATGATTATTTGAATTCACTTACAAATAGACTTCTCGGAGAAACCGAAAGTGATTCTGATTATATTTTGGAAGGTGAGATCACCAATCGAAGAATATTGAATAAGGTAATACCTGCCTATCCGGAAGGTGTTCAGCAGAGCGTTAAAGTAAAAATTAAATTTGATGTGCTTCCTGATGGCTCAGTCACAAATATTATTATTATTCAAAAAGCGGAACCCAGATTAGAATTCAATAGTTTGAATGCAATTAGTAAATGGAAGTTCAATCCCATCTCTCAGGATGTTGTTCAGAAAGGTGTGATCACTTTTATTTATGAGCTAAAATAATTAGGAAATAATTGATGAATAGAATCTTAAATATTTATTCGTTAGAAGATGCTAAACTAGAATTGGCAAAGATCAACGTCTCTTCACAAGGTGTTGAAGTAATGGCTTCAAAAGCAATTGGTCTTTCAATAAAACTCATTCAAGTCAATCTTGGAGCTGCTAATATCCTCAAACAGGAAATGCTCTCGATTGGTGGTGATGCTGCTGTTGCACGGGGCGTTGTGAATGGTAAACTTGAATTCAGCGATATAATACTTTTGGGAAATTTGGATAAAATTAAAAAACTGGTAAAAAAACTGAATTATCAAACAATTTTCGGGTTACCGGAAATAAAACAAGATCTAATAAATATTATTGATAATCTGGAAAATCCTCAAGGCAAGATTCTAAATTGCAATGGAACCAAGCTGGAATTAAATGAAACAAAGATAATGGGAATTCTTAATGTTACTCCCGATAGCTTTTCTGATGGGAATCAATATTTAGATACAGATAAAGCTGTTAAACGAGCCTTAGAAATGATAATGGAGGGAGCTGACATTATTGATATTGGCGGTGAATCAACCAGACCAGGAGCTAAAGAAGTCAATGCAAAAACGGAGATAGAAAGAGTTAACCCAATTATAAAGAAATTGCGCGAAAAAACAAATATACCAATTTCTATAGATACAACTAAAGCTAAAGTTGCAAAAGAAGCATTGCAGGCAGGGGCTTCCATACTAAATGATATAAGTGCGTTGCAATTTGATGCAGATATGATTAAAGTTTTACAGAATTTCCCTGAAGTACCGGTAGTATTAATGCATATGCAGGGAACACCTGAAACAATGCAGGATAATCCGCATTATGATGATGTTATTGAAGAAATATTGTCATTTTTTAAAGAACGTATAAATTTCTGTGAAGAAAATGGAATTAATAGGGAACGAATAATAATTGATCCTGGAATTGGTTTTGGGAAAAGACAGGAAGATAACCTGGTCATTTTAAAGAAAATATCTGAATTCAAATGTCTTGGTGTTCCCATAATTTTTGGGGCTTCACGGAAAAGTTTTATTGGGAATATCTACGATTCAGATTCTACGGAACGACTTGCCGGAAGTCTTGCTTCCACAGCATTTGCGTTCCAAAATGATATAGAAATAATACGTGTTCATGATGTGAATGAGCAGAAAAATTTCTTAAATGTAATGAAAGAAATAAGGGAAGCATAATGAGTATTTTTATACCAAAAATTACCGATATCATCGATATCATAATTGTTGCATTTATTTTATATAGAGTTTTCATTCTGTTAACGAAAAGCGGTGGCTATCAGATGTTATTGGGGTTGCTTGGAGTGTTCATAATATATTTAACCGCATCGTTATTAAAACTGAATATGATGACATCTATTTTGAAGGTTTTTAAAGATTATTGGATTATTATCTTCATTGTTCTATTCCAGTATGAGATCAGAAATTTATTTACCCGTGTTGCGCAGACTCATGACATGAAAACACTCTTTCAAAGTGCAAAAAAATCTTTCTATTCTCCACTTTTAAATGCAGTTTCTATCATGTCTTTTAGGAAAATAGGTGCTCTGATAATTATAGAAAATAAACGAAAACTAGATAATTATATCGAAAGCGGAGAGATTATCGATGCCCAGATCTCTGTAAAATTACTTCTGACTATTTTCAATAACAAAACAATTCTTCATGATGGTGCTGTGATAGTTAGAAATGAAAGATTGTATGCCGTAAAGGTTGTGCTGCCTCTTTCCGAAAGTGTGGAATATTCACAAAAACTTGGTACACGGCATTTGGCAGGTATAGGTGTAACAGAAAACACCGATTCTTTTTCTATAATCGTTTCGGAAGAGACCGGTAAAATATCGGTGGCAAAAAATGGAGTACTCTATAGTGAGCTTACAATTGACGAGCTTTCTCAAAGGATAAAGGATGAAACATCCTGATAGACCATTTTTGGTTGCAATAACAGGCGGGATTGCTTCAGGTAAATCAATTGTTTCTAAATGGTTTGAAGAGAAAAACTATCTAGTATTCTATGCTGATAAGATTGGGCATGAACTATTAAACGATAAATATTTCAAAAATAAAATTGAAGATGTTTTCGGAAAAGATATTATAATTAATGGCTCTGTAGATCGAGCAAAACTTGGGAAAAATATTTTTAATTCGGCAAGCAAAAGAATACAATTGAATGAGGTTCTACATCCTGAGATCAGAAAGAGGATGCAGCAAATTATTAATACAAGTTCACAAGAAGTTCTTATATTTGAAATCCCATTACTTTTTGAAAATGGCTTACAAAAGGCATTTGATCTTACGATAAATATCTCAGCTCGAAATGAGATAAGAATAGAGAGAATAATTAAAAGAGATGGAATCACAAAAGATTCTGCTCAAAAAAGAATTAATTCCCAGATGTCGGAGTTAGACAAACAGAAGCTGGCAGATATCAATATTGTAAATGAATCAGATCTGGATAATCTGTTTTTGCAATTACAGAGGCTTTTTCCACATTTGAAAAAACTAAAGAAGAAAGATATAAAAAAAATTATAGAATTATAGTAGAAATTGGAGGTTATTTTGAAACCTAGATTCATTGTATTTATAATAATAGTAATGCTTATTGTTGTCGGCACATTGTTATATAAACCTGTTCCTAAACATAAAAAGATCTCTCATCCGGAGTTTATTGAAACACCTCACGGGGAAAAAATTAAAAAAGAACCAAAAGCATTACCTAATGAATGGTTTGGCTACCAACGAGCTTATCCTTATCATGAGATTAAGCATGAATATTATTTGGAAGGATTGCAGCAAGCTGCAGAATTACATGCTCAAACCAGGGGAAACCGTGAATATAGCTGGGAATTAGCTGGCCCGATCAATGTGGGTGGTCGTATTACTGATCTTGCAATTCACCCATCCAACCCTGAAACCTGGTATGTAGGAGCAGCTTCAGGTGGAATTTATAAAACCACTGATGAGGGGATAAATTGGGAAAACATTTTCACCGAAGCACCTGTCATTTCTATTGGTGATCTGGCTATAGACCCTAATAATGAAGATATAATATATGCTGGAACTGGAGAGGCAAATTCATCCAGCTTTAGTTTTATTGGTAATGGAATGTATAAATCTGTGAACGCAGGTGAAAGCTGGGAGCATATCGGCTTGGAAAACTCAGCTTATATTGGCAGGATAATTGTAGATTATTCCAATTCTGAAAGAATATTTGTAGCAGCAACTGGAATGTTATTCAGCCCTAATGAAGAACGTGGAATATATCGTAGTGATGATGGTGGATTGACTTGGGATAGAAAACTATTTGTCACTGATTCAACCGCGGCTGTAGATCTTGTCCAACATCCTACCAATCCGAACATTTTGTATGCTTCTATGTGGGAACGTATGAGGGGTAGAGAGTATCGTAGATCAGGAGGATTTTCGTCCGGTATCTATAAATCCACTGATGGTGGAGATACTTGGGATGAACTGACTAATGGTCTTCCTAATCACGATGGTGTTGGGAGAATTGGCCTGACGATTGCTAAAAGTAATCCCGAAGTATTATATGCATTTTATGATCAGCAGCCTGTTGGAAGTTATTCTTTCTTGGGAATATTCAAAACTACTGATGGAGGAGCAAGTTGGAATCAAACCAATGACGGTAACATTACCGACATGAATTCCAGTTTCGGTTGGTATTTTGGTCAGATCTATGTTGATCCTGCCAATGAAAATAGGGTGTATGCAATGGGAGTAGCTCTTTGTAGAACCGAAAATGGTGGTGATAGCTGGCAAATAATTGCAGATTATGGAAATATGGATGAAATACACGTAGATCATCATGCCATGATCATTGATGAATTTACAGGTAGAATTGTAGAAGGGAATGATGGCGGATTATATACGAGCTATGATTATGGTAATAGCTGGAATAAAATTGATAATATCCCACTAACGCAGTTTTATGCGATAGAGATGGACTTCCTGAATCCGGAAAGAATTTATGGTGGTACACAGGATAACAGCACGATCAGAACTATGACCGGTGCTTTGGATGACTGGGAAGTGATCTTGGGTGGAGACGGATTCTACTGTAAAGTTGATCACACAAATCCCAATATGATTTTTGCTGAATACCAATGGGGGAATTTATATAGATCTACAAATGGTGGTGACTGGTTTGAATATATAGCAGGTCAGATGGACTATGATCGGAAAAACTGGTCTTCTCCACTTGCTATGCATCCTGTAGATCCCACAATTCTTTATTTTGGTACTTACAGAGTTTGGAAAACAACCAATAGTGGTGATTATTGGACTGCTGTAAGTAACGATCTGACAGATGGTGATAACGGTACCAGTTATCACACTATTTCTACAATTGCAGTGAATCCGAATTATCCCAATGTGGTAATTACCGGTACAGATGATGGGAATGTGCATGTTTCTACCGATGACGGAAATAATTGGTCAGACGTTACAGCAGGATTACCGAATCGCTGGATAACTAGAGTTGCTGGAGATCCATTTGATATGAATACAATCTATGTAACTGTTTCCGGTTTTCGCTGGGATGAGTCTTATCCTCATGTTTATAAATCTACAGATCTCGGACAAAATTGGATAGAAATATCTTCCAACCTTCCACAATTACCAATTAATTGTATTATTCTTGATCCTGAAGTTCCAAACCGAATTTTTATTGGTTCAGATGCAGGGGTATTTTTTACTGAAAACGGAGGAAGTGAATGGCAAAGCCTTTCTGATGGATTGCCTAATGTACCGGTTATCGATATGCTTATTCACAACCCAACCAGGACGTTGTTACTTGGAACTTATGGTTGCTCTGCCTATACCATGGACTTGAATGATTTAAATACAGGCATAGCAGAAGAAATTGTAACTGTTGGAGTAGATTTACTCCAGAATTATCCTAATCCGTTCAACCCAGAAACGACAATATCTTTCAATCTACAGAGATCAGTTTATCAAGCAGAAATTGAGATATTCAATATAAAAGGGCAAAAGGTAAAGACATTGAATGTTGTAGATCCTGTTTCAAATTCGGTGAATAAGGTTGTGTGGAACAGTAAAGATGATAATAGTAATAAGGTTGCAAGTGGAACTTATTTATATAGATTAAAGTTAGATGATCGGGTTGTAGCAACGAAGAAAATGATTTTGATCAAATAATTGTTGGATGTTAAATTAAGTGAGTAAAATATCTTTTTACTTAAGTATTTGACATAAAATCAACTTAATCTATAAAAGGTAACGAGAGGTAACTATGAAGAAAATAATGTTAATAGCTTTATTGATTTTGGCGTTCAATCTAAATGCCGAAATAATAAACAGTGCATTTACTCCGGAATTATTAACGCCATCAATGATAAATATGAACAATTTTACGATAAATCATTCAATGTCGTTCAGCAGCAGTATCTCTTCTAATAGTCAGAGTGCCTATGAATCAATATATACAAATCATCTTAACTATAAATTTAACTCTAAATTAAATCTAAAAGTAGATTTGAATTTTATTAATTATGGTTCTGCAACGTATCAAGGTGGGATAGAATTTGATGGTAATAATGATAATACTTCGAGAATTTTACCAAATTTTCAATTGAATTATAATCCTTCTGAAAATGTAAAATTTATAATTGAATTCAAACAATACAATTCACCTTTTGAAAGAAATAGTCTATTTGATTAAGAAATTCTAAATAATATCAGCAGGGGCTTTAGGAAATTTGTAACCTTTTTCTCTAAATAATGATAAACATACATCTGTAACTTCTGGATCATATAAAATATTTCTGTTTTTTTCAATCTCTTCTAATGCGATATTGATTCCTAATGAAGGTCTGTAGGGTCGATGAGAAGACATCGCTTCAATAACATCTGCTACTGCCAAAATCCGTGCTTTCATGAGTATCTCTTCACCTTTTAATCCATTTGGATACGAAGATCCATCATATCGTTCCTGATGCTGAAGGACTATTTCGGCAATTGGCCATGGAAATTCAATAGATCTTAAAATATCATAACCTGTTTGCGGATGCATCTTTATTAAATTAAATTCGGGTTCTGTAAGTTTTCCGGGTTTACTCAGAATTTCTGCAGGAATATTTATTTTCCCAATATCATGAACGAGTGCAGCTAATTTAATTCCGTTGATTTTATCTTCTGAAAAATTCATTTCCTTTGCAATTGCCGAAGCAAGATCAGAAACACGTCGTTGATGACCGGCAGTATATGGGTCACGCATCTCAACTGCTTGAACTAATCCTTCCACTGTTTCTTCAAGGATACGTTGTAATTTGCTGTAACTATTTTTTAATTTTTCTTCAGCATTCTTTAGATTCGTGATATCAATATTTACACCAGCGTGGTATTTTATGTTATTCTTATCAATAAACTCCAGCATTCTATCTTCGATCCAGATGTAAGAATCATCAGCTTTTTTGACCCTAAACCATGATGTAAGTAACCCTTTTTTTCCAGCTTTTTCCCATTCCGAATATTTTTGATTAATATACTCTTTATCATCCGGATGAATTAGAGAAGTAAATTTATTTTTATCATTAATAAAATCTTCTGCAGGATATCCCAACATCTCTTTAATGTTTTGTGAAACAAATTCTTTAGCTCCTCCCGTCTCATATAAAATAATATTTGGAACATTATCTAATATTGTTTCCAGCCGGAATTGGGTTTTAGCCAGGTTTTTTGATGCTAGTTTTTCTTTAGAAATATCCGTAATGATACCATCCTGATATATACAAATACCAGAATTATCGTGGATAGTATGAATATTCAATAAACACCAAAGTTTCTCACCATTTTTCTTTTGCAGTTCTACCTCGTAATTACGAATACTATTCTCTTTTTCTAAAATCGAGATCAGTTGATTCCTACTTTTTTCATTAGTATATAATTCGCTAACAGATGTAGAGAGGAATTCTTGTTCAGAATCAAAACCAAACATCGAGACAATTGCTGGATTAGCAGATATAAATTTTCCCTCAGGTGTAGCCCTGAATAATCCAACGGGCACATTAGAGCGTAGATTCATGAATTTTCTGTCGCTTTCTTCTTTTGCTTTTTCAGCCGAAGTACGTTCAAGTACTTCATGTTGAAATTTCTGATAATTTTGTGCATTTTTAATAGTTGTTGTAACATAATTTGCAAAAGTATCAAGTAAATTCAGGTCATTCTCAGAAAAATAGGGACCGATCTTGTTTAAACAAATAGCACCAAGTACTTCATTATTATAGATAAAAGGAGAGGCAATAATTCTTTCTTCTTCTTCTTCTGTAGTGCCGGGAATTTGAAATCCATTTTCATTAGGTCCGGCATCGTTGAACATTATACTTTTTTTTGTTTTCACAACTTTTCCGGTGAAGCTTGAATTAATATCCAAAGGTGTTGCCATAATCTCTTTTTCATAAACGGGATCAATTACGAATTGTGGAAGTAATTCTTTCCCATCTTCCGAAAGAAGGTATATTGCACATCCATAAGAGTTAAGATGGTTCATTATACCAATTGCAATTCTTTGGAATACTTCATTCAAATCTAGGCTGGAATTGATGTATTTTGAAGTTTCTAAAATTAATTGTAATTCATGATTTTTTCTTTGTAGCTCTTCTTCGATCTTTCTCCGGTCATTAATCTCATTTTGTAATTTATTATTAAGTTCTTCCAGATGCGGATTATTTTCTTTAGTTGTGTTTACCATATCTATATTATTATCAACCTATAATATTCGTTGTTTCCCGAATTGTAGCTTGAATAAATGATTTACAATTTAATTTAAAGCTACTCAACCAAACCTGAGCAGTGAATGCTTTTCCGTTCTTCTTATTATATATCCATTCAAATTTTATATTCCCATTTTTAATGGTTTGAGCAATATATGCTTCAGATGTTTCCCGAGATGGCTTTTTGTTTGCTTGCATCAAAGGTGATACATCAGCAGGTTTCAAATTTAAAAGTTCAGCTTTCTTTGTGTAACCAAATAATTTTAAAGCAGCATTGTTACAATCAATTAGACCATTCTCATCCTGCAAGATCACAGCATCAATTGAAGATTCAAATAATTTGCGAAACCTCAATTCATATTCTTGACGTGCAATTTCACTTTCTCTTTGTTCAGTTACGTTTTTTAATGATCCAATAATTCTAACTTTACTTGAATCATCATCTTCAATTATCTTAGCATTGATTGTACCGGTTAATAGTGTTTTATCTTTATCTTCTAAAATAATCTCATAATCAGTAACATGTCCTTCTTTTGTTAATTTTGTTAGGAAAAGATCATGCTGATTCTCATCAAAATACAAATCATACATAGATGTTCCAATTAACTCTTTACGTGTATAACTTGAGTTCTGTTCTATAGAAGGACTGATTTCCAGAATTGTTCCGTCAAATTCGATTTCATAGTAAACATCTTGTATATTCTCGAAAATTCGAGTATAACTGTCCATTGTCCGTTTTAATTTTAACTGAGCCATTTTCTTTTCAGTAATATCATTAAAGATACCAAATGTACCGATAAATTTATTATTATTGAATCTTGGACTGCCAATGATATTTAAAAAGCGTTTTCTACCATCTTTGCGAATAATTTCTAATTCATACCGTGAAGATTTATTTTCTTTTCTTAATTTAAGATGTTTATGTACTTTTCCCAAGTTGTATTTATTAAGATAATCTGATAAATTCGTATCTTCAAAATCACTTATTACACCCCCGAAGATTTTTGCACCAGCTTCATTAATGAAGGTAAAATAGTCTTCGATATCGAACGTACAAATACCTTCATCGGTTGTTTCTACAAGAGTACGAAATTTAGCTTCACTCTCTCTTAATTTTTGTTCCATTTGATGTTTGAAAAAAGCCATTTGTATTGTTGCAACAAGTTCTCTTTCCCTGAATGGTTTGATAAGATATCCAAAAGGTCCAGTAGCTTTTGCTTTTTCAATAATATCTTTATCAGAATAAGCTGTAAGGTATATGACTGGAATATCCAAATCAATAATTTTCTCTGCAACTTCAATACCATTAAGCTTATCTTTTAGCATAATGTCCAAAAGAATTAAGTCTGGATGTACCTTGTTAATTAATTTGATAGCAGCTTCACCAGTTGAAATTGCCTCTGGAACTTCGTAATCGTAACTCTGTAAAATCTTTCTGATATCTTCTGCAACTACTGCTTCATCTTCAACAACTAAAATTTGTTTTTTACACATAATAGATATTCCTTTAATATAAAAAAATTATTTTACAAAATTAATTAAATAACTTTGTTTCTGTCAAGTGGAATAATTATCTCAGAAAACAATATTATTTATCCGAAAAACATCCACTCATCAAATTCTTCATTTATTACCAATAATTGATTTCCAAATAGTTGTTTTAGTTTTTCTTTGCTCATTCCATCAATTGTTAAATCATCTTCATTAAAGATATTACTGCTAAATGCGGGGATCTCGTTTATTTCCAATTTAACTTGATCGAGAATATCTGATGCATTGAGGAGTCCTGCTACTGTTACATTCTCACCAAATGCATGATTAATAACTTCAATCGTTCTTGTTTTTTGGGGATGCAATTGATTGATCTCATCAGAAATTCCTGAAATTGTAGAATAGGCTAATTTTCCAGTGATGAATACAATTATTTCGCTTTTTGTTTGAATATCGAAAACGAAATCGTTCTTGTTAATTTTCCAGTTCTCAAGAAGTAATCGAATCATTCCAATTCCATTTTCCAATTGAGGATAATCATCATAGAAATCTTCGGGAGGGATTTTCTCGTTTGCTAGTAGATAAATTTCATCTGAACAATATGTTCGTGGGAATTCAGAAGATACTCTCAGGATTTGAACAGCTTGCTTTGAATTAACAGGAAATAATGGAGTAAGTGAATTGCGGAATTTTGATAATCCAACCGGTACTATACCAACAGATAAAGAATTTATCTCAGGTGAAGTAAGATCAATTAATGTGTGTTCAAGCTCTTTACCGTCATTCCATCCCGGGATAATAACAATTTGAGTATGGAATTCAATCCCATTCTTACTTAAAAATCTCAGCTTTTCTATTATGTTAAAATTGTGTTTATAGCGGAGCATCTTCTTATGAAGAACCGGATTTGTTGTGTGAACAGAAATATATAACGGGTTTAATTTTTGCTCGATCATTCGGGAAATATCTTTATCGGATAAATTAGTAAGGGTAATAAAATTACCAAAAACAAATGAAAAACGGTAATCATCATCCTTTATATAAAGTGTTTTTCTCAAATTATTCGGCATTTGATCAACAAAGCAAAAAATGCAATCATTGGCACAAGTACGACATTTAGGTTCTTGAAAAATGACACCAAAAGGAGTTTCCCAATCTTGACGTATTTCCAAACTATGTTCAATTCCCGAGTTATCTAAATAGATTATTTTTAAAATATCATCAGCTGTATAAAATTGTAGATCAAGAAAATCATTTATTTCATTTCCATTAATTGAAATTATTCTGTCATGAATACTCAATTTTGAATTATCCGCTAAACTCCCGTCAATAATATCTTTAATTGCAATTGGCATAGATTAATCTGAACTTATCACCGCAGAAACAACTTTCATAGAAGGTATTCCTTTTAAAATTAGGTTAATAGCAGAAGTAATTGGAACTGCTAAGATCATGCCAACCGGACCCCAAACCCAGTACCAGAATATCAAAGAGATAAGGACAATAAGCGGAGATAGTTTTAAACCAGTTCCCATTACTTTTGGCTCTATAATGTTTCCCATGATCATTTGAGTTGATATTAGAGACACTGAGATCGCAATAAGCTGCCAGCTAAAACCGTATTGGATGAAGCAAATTAAAATGGGGAAAGCTGAAGCAAATATTGACCCAATATTGGGGATATAATTTAAAATAAATATTAATAAACCCGACATTACAACGAAATCAATACGGAATATTGCAATAAAGAACATACTGATAATTCCAGTTGCGAGGCTAATAAGGGTTTTGTTGATCACATAGGTTTTTATCTGTTTCTCTATATTATTCAACACGTCACCAAAATGGTCTGCGTCATCTTTAGAAACTACTTTTTCTACACTTGTAAACATTTTGGTTCTTTCTAATACTATGAATATCATAAAGGCAACAGTAAGCAGAAGTTTTATTAAAAAATCAATAAAGTTGCCCATTGTGCCGGAAACGATCTTTGAAAGTGATAATTTATCTGCCATCTGTAGCCAATTAACTTTATTTTGTAAATAGAATGTAACTTGTTCCATTGGGATTTCGAATGTAGTGATCACACCTGAGATCATTGTTGTGATCTGTTTTTCATATTTGGGGAAATCTGTAACGAAAGAAGAAACACTTGTGTACACGATAGTTCCTAAAACTGTAAATAAGATGAGGATAATAATTACAATTAAGAAAATATTCACGATAATTGGTATCTTCTTTTTACAAAGGAATCGATTTAATGGTTGGAACATGAAAGATAAAAAGATCGCAAAAGTAAGAGGAATAAATATTGTTTTCAATTCTCTTAAGAAAATCACGATAATTGCAAGTGCGATAATTCCAAGAAATAATTTAATCATATTGGATTCTCTTGACCTATTATCATTATCTTTCTTTTCTTTCAATAGGCTTTCGGTAATAATTTTGTTGATCGTATTCATTATAATATCAACCCTTTCTTTATTTTCATTCTTTTATTTGCGCTTAATCTACAAAGCCAAGTTCATCTGACAAGGATTTTCACATTTTTTTCTCTAAAATAAAATTGGCAGCAGTTCCTTGATTCACTGATCTCCCAACTCTTTAAGTCTGCTTATTCGTTCAGGCTGGTTTGCATTGATCCATGCATCTTTTGATAATTCTTCATAAGCCAGTTTAAAGTTTATCTTTGCCAATTTCTTGTTACCTTTTAATGAGTATAATTCAGCTAATTCTTCAAAGATATAACCGTCTTTTGGTAGATTTTTTTCTTCAAGTTCATTTTGGATCTCTTTCAGTAATTTAAATGCTTCGTCAATCTGACCCAGAGAACGAAGGCATCTTCCAACAGTCCATTTTGCAATTCTTGTGCCTCTCTCATCTCCAATCTCTATTCTTCTTTCATAACCTTTTTGAAAATAAATGAGTGCCTGATCATATTCTGCCAGATCATGGAATGTCCAGCCGATATTGTTGTATAGTGGAGCCAACCAACCCTTACAATTTGCATCTGAGGTCTCCTCAGCAATTTTCAATGCTTTCAAGTTCCATTCAAGTTGTTTTTCGGGTGGTTCTACTATACCCATCATGTGAGCTGCATCGAGTGTGTAAATATCAAGATTATTCTCAACACCAAATTCGTAAGCTTTAAAAAAAAGTGGTTTGGATATTTCCCATTCACCAGAAATATTAAATACACGTCCACGCTCTAATAGATATCTAATTTGAGCTGTTTTCATGTTTTCGTTCAACATATTTTTTACAGAATCAAGTGTTGTATGGGCTTGAGTAAATTTTTCTTGCAAACCTTGAGTACGGGCAATCTGAGTGAGAAGTTCAGCGTGATATTCAGCATCATAAGAACTTTCAGAGGAGTTTTTCATTCCTTTTAGCATTTCTGTGAAAACAATTTCGGTTGAATCGGGATGCTGATAATCCCACATCGCATCAAAGTTGGGCAAAGGATTAATCCCAACTTCAGAATTTTTATCAGTAATGCATCCCAAAAATGTAAATATTATTAAAATATAAAGCAAGTTTTTCATTAACTCTCCCCTTAACTTCTGTTAAGTTCTAAAATGTATAAAAAATGACAAGAAAAAAAAATGCCAGTAGATAACTACTGGTAAATAATTGATTTCTATTAGAACGCTTTACTAAACGTTTATTTCTAAAGCTTCAAAAATTTTATTAAGAAACTCAGGTTTTATTAAGAGATCAGAATTTTAATAAATCTCTTCAATGTTTATTAATCAATTTTAGTTTATTTTGTAACTATCGTCTTATTTAGAGTAAATTAATTAATTGTCAACTTACTTTTCAGTTAGAGCATTATTGTATTCTTAAAAAGTAAGGAATTCAAAAAAAAACTATAAATCCAATGACTATAATATTATAAAAAATAGCCGACTAAAAAAAGTCGGCTATCAGAACTATTAAAATCGCAACTATTGTTTTCTAGGGCATTGTTTTACGATTTCAGAATCAAGATTTGTGTTTCTGAAGGTTTTATCAAAATGAACACTAAATTCGGATGCTAATTTATCAGCTCGTGT
>JAOZPK010000124.1 GCA_029932755.1 Candidatus Cloacimonadota bacterium
TCAGCAGGTTCAATGCAATAATAATTCCCTGAAAAATCTCCTGCAATAATTTCCCTAACTCCGTTATAATTGAGATGACATGTTTGTTCCAAAGCCCAGACGGATGAACCTACAACATCATAAGACCAGATTTCATCACCCGTTTCTCCATCTATTCCGTAAACAATTCCCTGTGATTCATAAAGGTTGGAAGCTCCACCAATAACATCCGGTTGTCCATCATAATTTGCATCTTCGATTCCAAGCACGGAAAACTTAGGTCCTGGAGCATAAAATTCCCAGATAGAATTTCCGGTTAATCCATCGAGACAATAAATCCGTTGAGGACCTGTATGATTTCCATCATTTCCGGTAGCAGCGAGAACATCGGGTATTTCATCATCATTATAATCATATTTCACATAAACCTGGTAAACCCAACCACCATCTCCGTATTCATGAGTGTCATGAGTCCAGATTATTTCTCCTGTTAGACCGGAAAGAGCATGGATCGAACGATCTCCCCAGGCAGTTCCGACAATTACATCTTTGTAATCATCATCATTAATATCATCGATTATTGTTAAACCTGATTGAGAATAAACCGAACCGAGTTCATTTTCCCACAGAACATCAGCAGTTCCAGATGAATTTCCATTAAAACAGCGAACAAAATCATCTTCGGAACAGATAATTACATCATCTATCCCATCTCCTGAAAGATCTGAAATAGAAGTAATTGCTTTAGGACTGTTATCATAACTTGAATCGATCTGATATTGCCATAGTTGTTGGCCTATCGGATAGTAAGAATCATCTCCAATTCCATTGAGGTTAATACCTACCATTGGTGTTATGGCATCATTACTATGAATTGTGCAAGCTCCATTATAGCTTATAGCATCATCAGGATTGAACCATATTCGCAAATCATAGCTTTCTGTAGAAGGGATAATTATGGGAAGTTCAACAGTATCATCAACATAATACTGAGCAATTTCAAACTCAAGCTCACTAATCTCCAAGTCTTCATCTCCTTCATTGCTAATCTCGACATATCTTCCGGTGATAGCACCCATACGTACTGATCCGTAGTTGATAGAACTTGGTGCAATTACTATATGGGGACCATCATTTATAGCTGTTCCAATAAACGAGATTTCAGCTTCTGTATATAAAGGATCATTTGAATATATCATTCCAATTGCATCCAATATACCTGGCTCCTGAGGTGAATAAGGAATATCACAATATACATATTCTCCTACAGGTATGGTGAACATTGTTCCAGCTTCCCAAAAAACAAACCCAGATCCCTGACCTGTAATATCTCCAAACTCTACAAATAATTCTGCAGTCCCGATATTCGATATTGAAAATCCACCATAAACCATTTCACCAACAGTTACAGTTCCATAATCCACCAAGGTAGGATCAATAATCATTTGAGGATTTCCTGCACCTCCAAGATCTACTTTATATAGGTAGTCAACCCCTCCGGAACCATTATCGCAATACCACATATACTGACCATCAAATACTATTCCTGCCGGATCTGTACCTTCAGAAGGGTGAGTTTCTAACAGTGTGCCGGTTACAGGATCGATCTTATACAGCGCATCTCCCCAGTAATCAGCCATCCAGAGATTATCATTTTCCAAACAGAGATCCCATGGTTGATTGTCAGGTGCTGCGAATTGTTGAATTATAGTTCCGGCATTATCTACTTTATAGATCTCTCCGTCAGGATCATAATAAGCCGCTACCCAGAAATCACCATTATCATAAGCAATACCAGACATATAATGATCTGATAGATCAAATTCGGAAAGAATGTTCCCTGCCATATCATATTGGTATGCAACAGCAGGCTCATATGTTCCATTCCGATGATCTGTTAACCAAAGATTTGTTCCATCATAAGTTAATCCATAAGTATCTTCCAAAACTGGATCGGTAAATTGAAGTTGATAACTTCCATCACTTGGATCGATTTGATAAATTTCATCTCCATTTGCTCCATAAATACCGCAATAAAGATAATTTCCGTCATAAGCTAACCCGGATGCTCCTTCGGGAATCGAGAAAGTTTGTACAATTGTCCATTCAGCTGATAGCATTGCTGTAATGAATAAAAATAAAAGGAATAAACTTTTTTTCATTATCTCCTCCTTATTGAGTAATGATCTAAGTATCAAAAAAATAAAAGGTTATGAATACTGTCAAGCAAGATAATGCTAAATGAAATGGAAAAAATATTTTTTTACTGGACGTATAAATTTGAATTTCACAAATATAGCTTACAAATAGGAAGTATGTAATAATAGTTTTTTTTAGAAATTAAATTTTAGGAGGATATATGAAAAAAATGATCTTACCAATTTTATTGATTTTATTTTTAATTGGTTGTTCGATACCTGATGAAATTGGTTTACCGTCATGGACAGTGCCAATTCGTTTGGTAATATTAAATGATACATTTGATGCTGAGATTATTGCCACAGAGGTTGGTTCATTTCAGGCAAATGGTGATACGCTCCAGTTTTATGAGATTGTATCGGAATCACAGTATTTTGGGGATATTGAAATTGATGATACCGAAGTACATAACACTTCATATACACTTGGTGAAGTTGCACCATCTGAGGTTGCACTATTAAATGGACAACCGGTTAATGTCTTACCTAATTATCCGAATTACACAATTCCATTTGAGATAGCAAAAGATTTTGAACCATTTGATGAGTATGAACAAATCAAATTTGTGAGTGGGAATTTAAATATTACAATTACTAATAACACTGTTTTCTGGCTTGGTAATGCTCCTGAAGGATTACCATTAATAGTTCAGATTCTCGATGATAATAGTGTTCTTATGGTTGAAGAAGCAATATTTGAAAATGTTGCACCACTTGGTGGTTCTGCTACTGGAGTTATAAGTCTTGCAGATAGTTTGATCGGTAATAATATTACAATTAATCTTATTGGTGAGGGAGATATAACTGACGACAATACAGCTATAATAGATACTTCAGCATCCGTACAAATAGATATCCAAATTACAGATATACAAGCTGAATATGTTATTAATGCTTTGATTCCATCACAGCAAATAGAGCTTATTGAAGGCTACCAAGATATTGATCTTGTACAACCTGAGATTGTGGATGAAGATAGTTTCATGTTCAGTGGTAACAGCTCGATCATCTTCACTATTGAATCTCAAATTCCTATGATTGCATCTTTTGAGCTTATATCAATACGTGATACAACAGAAATATCACTAACTCATAATGAAGGAGAACCGATCAACCTGGATGTTGGAGAAGGAATTACCCAGATTGAATTCACATCGGATGTTTACAATATTAACGAAATGTTGCAGCTCATTCCTGATGGATTTGAGTATTCGATGGATCCGTTTATTGGGGACGGAACTATAATACCTTATCTTTCATTTGATGATTCCGTTTCTATAGATTTTGAAGTAATAGCAGATATCCAGATATTAACTTTTGAAGAAGATGGAATTTGGATCATTCCGCTTGATGAGGGAGAGTTTAGCATTGAGACACAGGATACTGAAGCAATTGATTCGACAATGGTCGATGCATACAATTCTGGTAAAATAATCTTTAAGTATTGGAATGACACAGGTATGGAAGTTGGTTTTGACTTTCTTGTTTCTGATGACAGCACTAAAGTTTTCACAGAGATATTCAATTTTGAAGAACCCGATACAAGTAATGTCCAAATGTTTAGAGTTCCTCTTCTTGAGGAGACCAGCGGAGATAATTACAAAGAATTTGAGCTCAATGTATTACAGAGTGAACTGAGTTATTTTGTTAGTGATTCTATTTATACTATTCCCAGGGTTCATATTTTCAGTAACGGCGATAATCCTTGGACGGGCGGTTTGCAAATTCAAGCCGATCTGGTAATTGAAATTAATATCAGCAGTGATTTATTTGATTAGAAATAGGGAGAATACAAATGAAAATAAAAATAATAACAATATTCATATTAACGATAAGTTTAGCTTTATTCGGAAATTTTGATTTCTTCCCTGAAAATCCTGCAAATAATGCAGATAGGGTCTATTCTCAAATTCATCTTCCTCTTTCATACGATATTGATGTAAGTAACTCACTTCTCAGGCTTGATGATATGTTGATGTTTCAAGAAGGACATCAACTTACCGATAATGAGAAGAGCATCCTGACTGCAGATGATTTTCTTTTGGATTTTAATACATCTACAAGTTTTTTAAATTTTGGACATAAATATTGGAATTTTGAATTTGGATTAAAAACTTACGGTAATGTAGAAATTCTGGATAAAATGTATTCCAATCTTGTGATCTATGGAAATGATACAAATAGACCATATATAAGCAATTCAGGTGAAGGAAGTATGGTGTTCTCATTCTGGAGAGCAACTTTGAATTATGCTTATCCAAAAGGTCTTAGTTTTGGAATGATCCCTGGATTATTTCCCGAAAAAGAAAGTAATTCTTTTGTAGAATATTTGAGGGATATGACACTCTATTTGGGTGCAAATATCAATTTAGACTATTCAATGATGTATGCATCGCTTGAAGAAAGTTCTCAAAGATTTGGTTCTATGACCGATAGTCTTTATTACCATTATCAGGCTCATTTCAAGTATACTGATGAAGGTTCTGTTGGAAGATTAACGCCCTCAGTTGGATTTGGTGTGAAAGCTAAAATATTTAATGGAAATTTCCATGCTCAGATCGATGATATCTTTATGCAGTTAAACTATAAAGATCTAGCTGGCGGATGGTATGACCAGTACTATAGAAATGATCTGTTCTTTTTCGATGAAGATTATGAAGCGATTGAAGAAACATTTATAGAGGATGATTCAACAAGAGTCAAAAACCGGTATGTAAAATTCAAACCTGGAATTAGTGTTGGAATGGATTATACGATCGTGAGTAGTTTGCAGGTTATGGGTAAATACATCAATAACCAACACTCATATAAAAACGGATTCTCATTAGGGTTAGGGTATCAATTGGGATTCTGGCCACTTCAAACTGTTATGGGATATGATGATAATATTTATTATGAGTTCAGAACCGGATTAATATTCGATAGATTCGAATGGCAAACAGGAGCTACATTCTATCATGGATTTTTCCGTTATGGAAAAGGAATAGGATTGAATTCATCTATGATGTTCAAGTTCTAAAATTGAAAGAAAACAGAAATTAGGCAGCCTGCATTTTCGCAGGCTGTTTGAAAAATAGGAAGAAGGAAAAAAAGAAATGAAAGAACCATAATATGAATCAAACAAATTATGAAACAATGTAACCCGTAGTTTAAAATGATCAATAATTAAAATTTCAAAATCAAACTTTGTCAGTTTTTCTGGCAATAAACTGTTAATCCTTTTCATTTAAATAATATCTTGTAGTATTTTACACTTTATCTAATAAGAACAAAGTAAGTTTATCTTGGAGAAAAGATGAAAAAGTTTATATTTTGCATCATGTTGTTTGTTAGTTTTACAATTGTTTTATTTGGTGAAATAATTTATGTTCCTGGTGATTACCCTACAATTCAAGAAGCAATTGATCATGCTTTAACATTAACAGGTTCTGTTACTATTGAAGT
>JAOZPK010000037.1 GCA_029932755.1 Candidatus Cloacimonadota bacterium
TTATGAACATTTTCCCCTCGGAAATTGCATTATGGCAATCAGATAGCATTCAAGTTATGCTTGACAAAAGAGTCGACCAAAAAACTATCAACCAGATTTTAGCTGTTAAGAAAGGTGATTTCAAATTCCAACCACCTGGCTTTGATGGCACTTATGGGAAATTAATTATAGGAGATACTTGATGGATTCAAAATTGTTAATTGATCGAAGAAAAAAACTGATTAAACAATTAAAAGAAAAGGAATTGGTTATTGTATTTGCAACTTCTATACCCAAATACCCACGAAATTTTCTGCAGGATAATAATTTTAAATATCTTACTGGATTAGATATTCCTGATGCTATATTTGTAATTAGCAAGCAGAAAAAACCTGTTATGGAGTTATTCATCGAACGTGGAATTCCTGAAATGGAAGTATGGGTTGGTAAGAAAATGACGAAAAAAGAAGCTTCAGAATCTTCTGGAATTGAAAAGATCTCTTTCTTAGATGAATTTGAACGTAAAATTGGGCTTTACTTGGCTCCATCATTTAATATTCATACGAATTTAGGATACAATAGTATTGATAAACCACTTAGTAAACAACAGTATTTTATTAACAAAACAAAACAGCATTTTCCACATATTACAGCGATGGATATGACCAAGATAATGATTCCGCTAAGAAGTGTGAAAACAAAATGGGAATTAGAACAAATGCAAAAAGCTATTGATGTAACTGGAGACGGGATCAAAAATATCATCACGAAATCTAAGATTGGCATGATGGAATATGAATTGGAAGCGATCCTGCAATTTGAAGTTACCCGAAATGGACTTAAACATATGGGCTTCAAACCAATTATTGCAGTGGGTGGTAATGCAGCAACACTTCATTATGAGCAGAATGATTCTAAGATAGGAAAAGATGAAATGGTGCTTCTGGATGTTGGTGCCGCTTGTAATGGTTACAGTGCTGATATTTCAAGAACATTTCCTGTTTCGGGAAAATTCACTAAGCGTCAGAAAGAGGTTTATTCCGAAGTTCTAAGGATTAATAAAAAAATTATAACTATGGTTAAGCCTGGTATCGGAATGAAGGAACTGAATGAAAGAACTGTGGAGATGATCCAAAAAGCTTTGATAAAATTAAAACTGATAAAAGATAAAAGTGATTATCGTAAATATTATATGCATAGTGTTGGTCATCATCTTGGAATGGATACTCACGATCTTGGTGCTCGTGATTCAGTTTTAAAAATTGGGAATGTAGTCACAGTGGAACCGGGAATCTATATCCCGGAAGAGAAAATTGGTGTACGTATCGAAGACGATATTCTGGTTACCAAAACCGGATATAAGAATCTTTCTATAAATATACCAAAAGAGATCGGAGAATTAGAAAACTTAAGTTCATAGAATTTTTTGTTAGTACTTTTCGCGTATTTCGCGGGAAATGAAAGAAAAAAAAGAGGGTAAAATGAAAATAGCAATTTATGCAGGAACGTTCGACCCCATCACAAATGGGCATATTGATGTTTTAACAAAAGCTTCAAAAGTTTTTGATAAAATTATTCTGGCTGTAGCAGAACATACTGGCAAAAACACAATATTTTCTTGGGAAGAACGTTGTGATCTATGTGAAAGATCTGTAGCATATAATAAAAAAATTAAAGTTATGAAATTCTCAGGATTGGTTGTGGATTTTGCAAAAAAAGTGAATGCAACTATCATGATCCGTGGATTACGCGCGGTATCAGATTTTGAATACGAACTCTCTCTTGCTCTTATGAATAAAAACTTAAGTAAAGAGCTGGAAACGGTCTTTTTTGTTCCTAAAAATAAATATCTGTATTTAAGCTCAACAATGATCCGGGAGGTTGTAGCTCTTGGTGGTGATGCCAGCGATTTTATTTCTGAATGTGTGGAGAAAGCACTGAAAGAAAAAGTGAAAAGTGAAAAGTGAATTAAAAAATAAAATATTAGGAGATAATAAAATGAATCAGCCTAAAAAACAAAAACTAAATATCAAACTCGATGAACAAGTAGGTGAAGGGATATATTCAAATTTTTGTATGATAACAAATTCCCCCTCTGAGTTCATCTTGGATTTTGGAAGAATTGTGCCAGGATTGCCAAGTGCAAAGATATATAGTAGGATAATGACAACTCCCCAGCATGCAAAACAATTTCTAAAAACACTTCAACAAAATATCGAGAAGTTTGAAGAAAATCATGGTGAGATCAATCTGCCGGGACAGCATGAAGAGAAAGATATTGGTTTTAAGAACCAACCACAAAATTCTTGACGGTTGTACAAGAAAATAAGTTTTTGATTTTTCTGGTATTATTTAGATAGGTAATAGATAAATTAAGGAGACATAATAATGAGGAACAGAAAAATTCGCGGTTTGATCATCCTTGTAGTTCTGCTGGTAACAGCTTACTATTTCTTGCCGATGGTTGTTCCAAACCTGCCTTCATTCTGGACAACTAAGCGTTTGATACTCGGTTTAGATCTTCAGGGTGGAACTCAGATCCAATTAGAAGTAGATTTTTCCAATTCTGAACTTTCTGAAAAAGAAAGAGAAGATGCAATCAAAACTGCTTACGAGATCATTCGTAACAGAATTGACCAATTCGGTGTAGCCGAGCCGTTAATTCAAAGAGTTGCAAATACCAACAGGATAATAATTCAATTACCCGGATTGAAAGATCCCGGTAGAGCAAAAGATCTTATTGGTAAAACTGCTATGCTTGAATTCAAATTTGTAGCCTCTTCTGAGCAAATGCAGGAAACATATGAAGCAATGGACAAATTCCTTCAGGAGAATATTGAGAAGTATGATTTTCTGGAAGAATTTACCGACGTTGAAGAAACTGAAGAAGTTGTTGATGTGTTAGGAACTGAAGAAGATATTGAAGATGAATCTTATGATAATGCAATGATCTTTACCGATCTTACAACTTCCGAAGAAGGAATACCATTACAAATTGAACACAAACATATTGCTAAACTTAAAAGTTTACTCAAGGATCCACTGTTTTTACAAAATGTTCCTACCGGACTTCAAATTGCTATGGGAAAAGAAAATAAGAATGATCCGTATTCAGCCAGAGATATTTATATCCTGCACAGAAAAGCTGAAATTACAGGAAAGTCTCTTGAGAATGCGATCACCAGGATCGGTCAGGGTTATACAGCTAAGGATAAAGGTCCTTACATGTTACTTGAATTCAAAAAATCTGGTGCTAAGAAATTTAAAAATATCACAGGGCAAAATATTGGTGAAAGACTTGCTATCATGCTTGATGATATAGTATTTATAGCTCCGACGATCGAATCTCGTATTCCTGATGGTCAAGCCAGGATTACTGGTAATTTCTCAATTGAAGAATGTCATGATTATGTTATTGTGCTTAATGCTGGTAGTCTCCCAGCTCCCGTAAATATAATCGAAGAAAGAACTGTTGGACCAACTCTTGGTTCCGATAGTATCAAAGCTGGTATTCTTGCAGCCATTATTGGAATGGCAGTGGTTATCTTGTTCATGATAATCTACTATGGTCTTTCAGGATTATTTGCTGATCTTGCACTTGTGGTTAATGTCGCATTTATTATTGCTGTAATGACAATGCTGGAAGGAACTCTTACTATGCCCGGTATTGCAGGTATGATCCTAACTATTGGTATGGCAGTGGATGCGAACGTTATTATTTTTGAGCGAATCAGAGAAAACCTTAGAGACGGAAAAACAATTCGCTCTGCTGTAGATAACGGTTTCAGTCGTGCGATGATTACAATTCTGGATGCTAACATTACAACACTTATTACAGCACTTGTCTTGTATCAGTTTGGAACAGGACCGATCAAAGGTTTTGCTGTAACACTTTCTATTGGTATTGTTGGTTCTATGTTTGCTTCTATCATATTAGTTAAAGCAATATTTGATGGTTTTGTTACAAATAGTGCTAAAGATAAATTGAGTATTTAGGGGGAACGATGAGATTTTTTGGAAAAACAAAAATTGACTTCATTGGAAAAAGAAGAATTGCTTTTGCAATTTCTTTAGTTATCATTCTTGCAGGGATCGTTTCGCTCGTAATTAATAAAGGTCCAAATTACAGTATTGATTTTACAGGTGGTGTGTCTATGGAACTTGAATTAACACCAGTAAAAGAAGGTGCGCAAGCAGTAGAAATTCAAGCTATTCGTGATGCTCTTACAAATGCTGGTATCCAGGATGCTGAAATTCAGGAAATAAAAGGAACAGAGGGTAGACAACTTGTTTTAATCAAAACTCAGGCTGTTGGTGATATGAAAGATAAAACAAGTACAAAAGTTATTGATGTTATCAAGAAGGAATTTCCTGATAATGTAGATCCTGAAACACTGATCCGCCTTCAGGAAGAAGTAGGACCAAAAATAGGTGAGGAACTTAAAGGTAAAGCAATTCTGGCTATATTCTGGGCGTTACTTGGAATTATCCTCTATATCTGGTGGAGATTCGAATTCACGTTCGGTCTGGCTGCTGTTGCTGCTCTATTCCATGATATTCTTATTACAATTGGTATCTTCTCACTTTTGGGAAAAGATATCAGTCTTTCTATCGTGGCTGCACTTCTTATGATTGTTGGTTATTCGCTTAATGATACGATCGTTGTTTTTGATAGGATTCGTGAGGATCTTAAAATTTACAGAAAAGAATCTTACAGTAGTGTAATTAATCACAGTATTAATGAAACACTTAGTAGAACTATCATAACTTCACTTACAACATTTGTGGTTGTTCTCAGTCTTTACCTCTTTGGTGGATCTGTTATCCATGACTTTGCATTTGCAATATTGGTTGGAGTGATTGTTGGTACCTATTCTTCTATCTTCGTGGCAAGTCCGCTTATGGTTGAGCATTTCAATAAAAGAGAAAAAAAATTGGGAACACGTGGCAAAAAGAGATAATCTATTAACTCGACTCGAGTTGTTTCAACCCGAGTCGGGTTTAAAGAAGCCCTTCAGTGAAAACTGAGGGGCTTTTTTTGTACTGCATTTACTCTTGAACGTATTTTGTTTTTGTATTTTATAGCCTATGCGTAAACGCATAGGCTATTTGTAGAAAAAAATAACCCAGCTATTTATGGCTGGGTTTAAATTGAACCTATTCAATTTTTTATTAAAGTTAATACTTATTTTGTTATTCCTCTATCAGAGTTTTTAATAAAATCGAGGAATACTTTTTGTTCCTTTGTAAGATTTGGAACTGCTAAAGCTTTTTCCATTGCCTGGCTCGTATTTAATCCGGAGTTATAAAATAATTTATAAACATCTTTTATAGATTTGATAGATTCATTAGAAAATCCACGTCTTTGCAATCCAACACTATTCAAGCCTCTTATAATATATGGAGATCCTTCTCCTCGTGTGTATGGAGGGATATCTTTTTTAATGCCGGATTTTCCACCGATAAATGCATAAGCTCCCACTTTCACAAATTGATGAAGAGCAACCATGCCGCCAATTATCACATTATCATGAACATGAATATGACCGGCAAAATTAACTGCGTTTGCAATAATTAGATTATTACCGAGAATACAATTATGAGCAACATGAGAGTAAGCCATAAAAAGGCAGCTATTACCGATCTGAGTAGGTTCATCCATTGTCGCGGATTTATTAATTGTACAAAATTCCCGGAATGTATTGTTGTTTCCAATTATCAATTTTGTAGGTTCACCATGATATTTCAGATCCTGACAATCTGTTCCGATAACTGCAGAATGAAAGAATTTATTTCCATTACCAATTATTGTGTGTCCATCAATGATAACGCTGGAAACAAGTTCATTATTATCACCCAATTTCGCGTTTTTATGAACAATACAAAATGGACCGATAACACAATTATTACCAATTATAGCTTTGGGATCTACGATTGCAGTTGGATGAATTTTCGTCATACTTTTTCCTCAACCTCGATCTTAATCTTGACCTTGATCTTCTCTACTTCTTCATGACTTTAGCTAAAAAGTCACCTTCACAAACTTTTGTATTTCCCACATACGTGTCACCGTGCATTTTAGCCAATCCGCGTTTCATAGATATCACTTTCAATTCAAAACGTAATGTATCACCCGGGCTTACAGGTTTGCGGAATTTCACATTATTTATTGAAGCAAAATATGCCACATATTCTTCGGGATCATCAAGAGCATTAAGCAACATAATACCACCGGTTTGAGCCATAGCTTCTACAATGAGAACTCCCGGCATTACCGGATGTCCGGGAAAATGACCGTTGAAGAAAGGTTCATTGATAGTTACATTTTTTAAGCCAACTATACGTTCTCCGGCTTCAAATTCGATTATCTTATCAATCATCAGGAAGGGATATCTATGGGGAAGGATTTTCTGGATTGCATTGATATCAAATACAACTTCAGATAATTTCTTCTTTTGATAGATCTTCTGCAATTCCTGTTTTTTATGAAGCTTGCGAAGTTTCTTAACAAGTTCCACATTAGTTTTGTGACCTGATCTTGCAGCCAGGAAATGGCCCTTTATTGGAACTCCCAAAAGTGCAATATCACCAATAAGATCAACAACTTTATGACGAACAAATTCATTATAATATCTTAGAGGAGTATGATTCAATAATCCATCGGGACCAACGTTTATCTCTTCATGATAATTGAACATTTTTCTCAAGCGTTTTATCTCATCTTTTGGTGTATCTGGGTTAGCTACGACTAGTGCATTATCCAAAGAACCACCCTTAATAAGTCCAGCCTCTTTTAACATAATTATTTCATGAAGGAAACAAAAGGTTCTGGCAGAAGCAAAATCTTCTTCGAAATCATCAATAGTTTGCATTGTTGTATATTGTGTGCCTAATGCTTTCTGTTGGTAGTCAACCATGAAAGTAATTTTAAGATCCTCAGAAGGCATAATAACAATGTCCACATTATCAGCGGGAGCAGAAAATGAGAGAGGTTTCTCGATCTCTAAATATTCACGTTCTGCATCTTGTTCTACAATTCCAACCTTTTTTAAGAGTTTTAAATACACAATTGCACTACCGTCTGCAACCGGTACTTCTGGTCCGTCTACTTCTATGCGGATATTATCAATATTGAGCCCTTTAATGGCAGCAAGAACATGCTCGATGGTTGCAACTGTGGCTTTTCCAACACCAATTGTTGTACCTCTAGAAATATCAACAACATGATCGATATCGGCAGGAATTTCAGGATTACCTTCCATATCAGTTCGGATAAAAACAATCCCATCATTTTTTCCGGCAGGTTTAAATGTTAAAGTAGATATATGACCGGAGTGAAGTCCAATGCCATTATAACTGATCGTACCTTTTATGGTTTTTTTAAATTCTTTCATTTTTTATCCTTTGCTTTCTGACGTTTTCTATAATCTTTCACAACTTCCGGTAAATATTTTTCTGAAACCATTATTCTTTTTTGGAGTTTTGCTTCTATAGCTGGTGAACCAAATAATTTAGCACCTTTTGGAACATCATTAGTTACTCCAGCTTGTGCTCCTATCATTGCTCCATCATCAATTTTCAGGTGACCTGCTACTCCAACCTGCCCTGCAATATACACAGTTTTACCAATTATTGTACTTCCGGCAAGTCCGGTTTGAGCGCAAAGAACAGAGTTTTCATCTATCTGGCAATTGTGCCCAACCTGAACAAGATTATCAATTTTTGTGCCTTTACCGATTATTGTTGAACCTAAAGTTGCGCGGTCAATAGCAGAATTAGCACCAATCTCAACATCATCTTCAATGATTACATTTCCAACTTGGGGGACCTTGTTATGAATTCCATTATGGAATATATATCCAAATCCATCTGCTCCAATAACGCAACCTGAGTGAATAATAATATTGTTTTTTAAAACACAATCTTCATAAATAGTTGTGTTGGGATGAATATAGCAGTTTTTACCAATCCGTACATTATCTTTAATAACACAGTTACTTTCGATGAAAGTATTATCATCAATATTCACATTTTCACCGATTACACAATTACTTCCAATAATGATATTTTTTCCAAAAGAAGCTGACTTTGCAACGTTAGCAGAATCATCAATGCTTTTTTTCATTTTAGGAAGATCAAGTTTGAGCCATGTTTGCACAAGCATCATAAAATGAATATATGGTTTATCAATTAATAAAAGATTTGCATTTGGTTTAAGGTTTTTATCAAAGTCTTTTGGAACAAAGATCAATCCCGCTTTTGTCTCTTTGAGTGCATTCAGAAATTTTGGATTCTCAAAAATGCATACAGAATGCTCGTTAGCTTCGTGAAGTTCAGATACATTATCTAACTTAACTTTATTTGAGAAGTTAGTAACACAATCCAGCTTAGAAGCAATCTTTTTTGGCGTGAGCGGAAAATTGAATTTTTTCATTTATTCTACAGTTTTTTCCATCTCACTTAAGATAGTATCTGTGATATCAAGATTTGGTTTTGCATAAAGTACACTACCGGCAGAAGCATCAAGAACGATAGAATAATTGTTCTCTATAGATACTTTTTCGATGATTGTTTTTAATTTATTCAGGATCGGTGCTAGAAGTTCATTCTGTCTTTGTACGAATGTCCCATTCTCACCAAATATCTCTTGAACTTTAGCCTGACGTGCTTCAGACATAGACATAATCTTGGTTTCTGCTTCTTGTTTTCCTGATTCGGTTAAAATCATTTTCTTGCTTTCATAGTCAGCATAAAGTTGCTCGATCTCGGTATCCATGTCTGCAATTTCCTGTTCCCATTTCTGACGTTCACCCATCAAAATTGTTTGTGCCTCTTGAGTTTCAGGGCTTGTCATCATGATCCTGTCAGTATCAATATAAGCGATCTTCTCCGTTTCTGCAAAGACCAGAGTTGTAAGAACCATTGCTAAAACCATTGTTAATACTATTTTTTTCATTTTTTTCTCCTTTTTTTTATTATAAGATTATTGCCTTTTCTATGAATTAATATTTAAAGTCAAACAAAAAGTTCAGAATCAGAGCTAAACAAGAAGCTTAACTCTATTCAGCAGCTTTTTTTACAGCATTTAAAATTGGAACATAACCGGTACATCTGCAAAGGTTACCTTCCAGAGCTTCTTTTATTTGTTCTTCAGTTGGATGCGGAGTTTTATCGAGCAGAGCTTTTGCACTCATAAGCATACCAGGTGTACAAAATCCGCATTGTATTGCACCTTCTTCAACAAATGCATTTTGCAGGTTAGATAAAACATCATTTTTCTCCAGATTTTCCACAGTTTCAATAGTTGAATTATTTGCCTGGGTTGCCAGGATCAAACAAGAATTTACAGCATCACCATTCATGATAACAGTACAAGCACCACATTCTCCAACAGCACATCCTTCTTTGGTTCCGGTAAGCCTAAGTTCATCACGTAAGATATCCAATAGACGCATTGAATCTTCAACTTCTAATTTATGATCTTTTCCGTTAACGTTAATTTTCAAATTTATCATCATTACCCTCTTTGCTCAAATATTTCAGTTAATGCATCTTTTGTCATATTAATGAAAACCGGTAACTTATAAGCAGATGACCAGCGTTTTCCAATTGCGTCATCAATTATTTTCTTTAAAGGTTGCTCGATTAAATTAATAGTTTCATTTGTTAGTTCTTTTCCGATTAGTATTTGCTCGATCTTTTCAATACGCATTGGTTTATGGAATAAGGAACCGGAAACAACCTTGCACTCTTCAATTTTATTGCTCTCAAAAGAAATTAGAATTCCAATGCTGATCCTAGTTATATTCACAGCGTTTCTTCTACCAAGTTGGAAATAACTGTATTCATAATTTTTCTTTGGAATTGGAATGATAATTTCTGTTAGTATCTCATCAGAATTAAGTTGTGTTTGATAGTTTTTTAATATGAATTCATCAGCGGGAATTCTACGAGTTCCATTATTTGAAGTGAGAATAAATTCTGCATTATAAGCTATGAGGGGTGGATATGAATCTGCACAGGGAGCAGCGTTTACAATATTCCCACCAATAGTTCCTTTATTCCTTACCTGTAAAGATCCTATTGTAGAACACGCTTTTGTAAGCATTGGATAATATTTTTGGATGGCACTATTAGAAATGATCTGTGTAAATGTGCAACCTCCGCCAATTCTTATCTCATTTTCTGTAACCTTAATATTTCTCAGTTCATCAAGATGTGAAATATCCAGAAGTAAATGTTTACCTGTTTTCATTCTTAATTCGATGATCATATCAGTTCCACCGGATAGAATCTTCAACTGCTGTTTTGATAGTTTCTCTAATGCATCTTTTAGATTTTGCGGAGTTATCGTTTTAACATCAGTAATGCGTAAAGTTTGCTTATCAACAACTCTGACATGAGTTTTACAGGAATCATGAGCGGCGATCTGACTTTGCCTTGATGGTTTTTTTAGATTTATTCCAAGGAATACTTTCTCCAACGTTAATGGCAGTTCATAAGATTGTTTACCAGTTGCAAACTTAAGCGCGTTATTTATGGCAGCAGAAGTAAGCTCCAATGTAGGCTCACCTAAGCTTTTTGCTCCAAAAGGTCCGTCTACATCTTCATTTTCAATTAGTATAGGGTCAATATTTCCAATATCTTTAATTGTTGGAATAAGATAATTATCGAGATTATCAGATTTTACAATTCCTTCCTGAATGTTATAATCTTCAATCACTGCATATCCAAATCCTTGAGTTACACCGCCATAAACCTGACCTTCAGCACCAAGTTTATTCAAAACTTTTCCAACATCATGAGCAGCTGTAATATTTTTTACCTCTATCTTCCCGGTGGAAGTATCAATTCTGATATCTGCAACATGAGAGCCATAAACGTAAGTAAAATAAGCATTGCCTTGTCCGGTCTCTTCATTCCAGCTAACATCGGGAGCATTGTACCAACCATAAGCTGAAAGATTTTCCCCAGCCCAGTATGCTTTCTCTGCTGCGTCTTCAAATTTTATTGGATTGATATTTGAAATATGTTCTTTTCTGGAAATTGTTCCATCTTTCCAAATGGTTTCTTCAACATCATTTACTTGCAGATCTTTCTTTATTACGCTAAATATTCTCATTTTAACTTTTTTTGCAGCAATAATTACAGCATTACCGCCCATTATTGTTCCGCGAGATGCAACAGTAGGGCCACCATCGGTAATTGTAGCAGTTTGCGGTTCTAAGAAAACTATTTTCTTAAGATCAGTTCCAAGTACTTCCGCTGTAACTTGAGAGAATGTGGTTCGCATTCCCTGCCCATTCTCATTTAACCCGGCAAGTACATAAATACTTCCATCTGCCTGAACTGAAACGATTGCAGAAGTTGCATCTGTTCCCTCTGCGCCAAGAGCACATCCACGATAACTACATGAGAATCCGATTCCATATTTATAACGTCCATTCTGCTCATTCAGTTTTTTATATTCTTTAAGTTTATTATTATAATCAGCTTTTATCAGTGCTTTATCAATAACTTCATCCAGGGAAACAGTATGTTTATTTAATATCTGACCACTTGCAGTTGTGCTTCCCTGCTTAAAGCCGTTTAATTTTCTAATTTCACGGGCAGAAATTCCACAAATTTCAGCAATCTCATCCATTAATGATTCTTGTGCAAAAATAACTTGTGGAGAGCCAAAACCACGAAAGGCAGCAGTATAAGTATTATTTGTGTAAACTCCTTTAATATCTGTTTCAACATTTTCAATTTCATAAGGTCCGGTTGCCTGAACAACTGAACGCCACGTGACAAAAAAAGTTTGGGATGAATATGCTCCACTATCGGCAATTATATTTATTTTCATTGCTTTAAGTTTTCCATCATTATTGAAACCAACTTTATACTTCATATAATAAGGATGTCTTTTATAACTTTCTTTTAATGAATTCTCTCTGGTATAGGTTAATTTTACAGGTTTTCCGGTGAGTTTGGAAAGTAAGGCACATCGACAAGCCATGTAGTTAATAATATCATCTTTTCCACCAAATGAACCACCTAAAGTAGAACCGAAAATATTGATTTGATTCATGTTCAAACCCATGAAAAGCGCAACTACTTTACGAGTAGTATATGGATTCTGAATTGAACCATATATTTTATAGCCTTTAGAAGTATGATCCGGTACAGCAGTTACAGTTTCAGGCTCAATATATGCATGTTCATGGAATCCAGTGCTGTAATCTCGTTCGATAACATGATCAGATTCATTAAATCCTTTTTCAATATTTCCCTTCCGTAATGGATAATGGAGAACAACATTGCTTTTGTATTCGGGATGGATAAGTCTGGCTTCCGGTTTAATTGCTTCCCGTGGGTCAAAGATACCTTTGATAGACTCATATTCCACATGGATCAGATCTGCGGCTTTAAGTGCACTTTCTTTTGTTTCAGCAGCAATCACTGCAATCACATCACCGGAAAAGAAAACTTCATCATCAACAATTGCATATTGATCTGAGCGGATTGGACCAAGTCTTGTCTGACCAGGGATATCTTTGAATAAAGCAATTTTTACAACTCCTGGAATTTTTTCTGCTTCATTGCAATCAATGTTCGTTATCTTCCCAACAGGGATATCTGTATATCGAACCGCTGCATGAAGCATATCAACCAGTTTTATATCATCACCATAAATTGCTTTTCCGGTAACCTTTTCATATGCATCCACTCGCTTAACTTTTTTGCCAATGATGTAATTCATATAACCCCCCTAACATAAATTTTGCATATCAAACAATTTTTTATTTTTCTGTATTTGCGGTCAAATAATTAATTAAGAGTAGTTTTAATTTCAGAGGAGTAAATTCATTTTATTGACAAACAAGATTGAAAAATAAAATTTGTATATATACATTTTTTATATTTATTTCAATAATGCTGATAATGGAGGAAAAATGAAAAAAGGTATCTTACTGCTGTTGGTTATCATCCCACTATCTCTTTCCGCAAATTTTAATGTAGAATCCACATCTTTATCTAAAGTTGTTATTAATTATAAAACAGACAGTTATAGTATTTATCAGGAAAATGGATTTTCTCATATTTATTTCAGTGATTTTACAAGTCAGCAAACTTCCGGCAAACCGGATCTTCCTTATAGGGAATTCTGTATTGGTGTACCTCCCAATGGAAATGTTGAAGTAATTATCACATCGATAGAAACAGAAACTGTAAAATTAAAGAGTAAGCTTTCTCCAGTACCGCGAATAATTTCTTCAGAAAAAACCAATGATTACATTTATGAAGTTGATCAAGCTTTGTATAATTCACAAGAAAAGAAGTTTGTTCAGGTTATGGAAAAAGCAAAATACCGATTCAATAATATTGTACCGGTAAGATTCTATCCAGTAACTTACGATCAGCAAACAAATGAGATAACAATATGCAGAAATGTCAATTTTGAGATCCATATTAAAGGTGATGTGAAATATAGAAATTATATTGAAGAAAAGAATGATATTTCTGTTTCAAATTTAATTGTGAATTATGATTATGCCAAGTATTGGAAGGAAAAAAGTGAATTAACTTTTCCAAAAATGCCATTTGAAAAATCGGATTTCTGGTACAAATTTAAAACAGATAAATTTGGATGGTTTGAAATAAATTATGAAGATTTGCAAATATTTCCGGATTTCTGTCAACCATCACAGATAAGAATGCTAGCATTAATTAAGAAACGGATGAATAACAAAACAGAATTTGAACTTCTGGAAATCCCAATTTTTATTGATACACGTGATGACATCTCATTTAATGTAGGCGATAAGATAATATTTGAACGTGAACAATTTTCTGACATAGGAACTTATTATAAAAACGAGATGACCTTTTGGCTTACTTTTGGTGGGGATTTTCAGGGAAATCCGGCACGATTGGAAGCTAATCCAAACTTATCACACTATAACTCTATCTATGATTTCGAGAAAAAGATGATTTCTAATAATCAAACTTATCGAGAAGAAGTTGATGGAATTATTATTTATCCTGGCTATCTTACATCAAGCCAGACCAATGTTTTTGAAACTCATGCTCAGGATTATGCTGATCTTCATCCTGAAATGAATTTCATTATTAAAAGCCAATCCGAAATATTCGATGAATTCAGTAATGGGGATCCTGAGTCACAAGCTGTAGAAAACTACCTTGAATTTGAATTCAATGATCACCCCGAAATGCAATATGTGGTTTTAATGGGATCTGGTATCCAAAATTGGAATCCTCAAAATGAAAAATGTAAGATTATAGTTGCTATGGCAACTATTACAGTATCAAGTGATGATAAATTTGTCGATTTCGATGATGATTATAGACCTGAATTAATAATTGGCAGGATTCCCGCTCAAAATAATGAAATGATGGAGCATTATCTTCAGAGGATTGATGATTATATTCAAAATCAAACTTCGGGTTTCTGGCGGAACAAAGTATTAATAATGGCTGATGATGAGCATAAAGGTGATACACTGGAAGGCTTGAGCTCAACCAGTGGTTTGAACCATACCGCTCGTGCCCAGCAAACGGAAGATTTTGTTGCAGATACCATTATAATGGATAAAGTTCTGGGGATAGAATTTGGTTTTGATGAATATCAAAATAAACCGGAAGCGCGAATAGCTCAGTTAGATAAGATCAATCAGGGAAGATTGATCTGGTATTTTATTGGTCATGGTAATGAAGATGTTATGGGAGATGAAGATTATTTCAGAGCGTCGCTCCATATGGATCTGCTTGATAATATGGAACATTTACCTCTATACCTCGCTGCTTCCTGTGAAATTGGGAAATTTGATAATACTGAAATCGACTGTATAGCAGAAAAATTTCTTTTTCATGATGGAGGTGGTTCTATTGCTTCAATATCTGCAACTGCCAGATGTAGTGGCGATGCAAATACATTATTAATAAAATATGTACTTAGAAATATAATTAATGAACGAATGGATATCGGAAATGCTCTAAGAGATGCAAAACTATATTCAAATGCCAGTCTTGGTAATAGTCAGTTTTTCAATATCCTGGGAGATCCTATTATTAATGTTCTTCCTCCACTATCGGGTGGGAATATTCTTGGAATTCCAGACAGTGTTCAAGCAAGACAAACAGTAAACCTTAGTGGTGATTATAATAACACAATAAATGAAATTGGTGAAACTCGGATTTATGAATCAAAATATAATAAATTTTATGAAAATACACTCGTTACACCAGAACAAACATATCACTATGAAGTAGATTACACCAGTAACGGACACACATTTTATTATGGTAATATCGATATTATAAATGGTGAGTATGATGCGCAATTTATTGTTCCTGAAGATGTTCACTCCGGAGATGACGGCAGGATATTGAATTATGTTTATGATAACGGCACATCTACGGATTTTTTGAACTGCTATCTCCCTATGAAACTTAGCAGTATTCCTGTTTATGCACCAAACATAGGTCCACCCCAGGTTCAGCTTTTCTTAGATTCACCAAGCTTTATTGCAGGTGACTTTGTATCAACTAGTCCCACATTGATTGCTTATATAGAAGATGAAAATGGAATAAACATTCTTGGCTCATCAGGGCACTGTATTTTATTAATAATTGATGAATCATTAATGCCTATTGACGTAACAGATGGATTTATGTATGACATTGGCTCAGCTACGGAAGGTGAACTCACTTGGCAGCTTGATGATCTCTCGGAAGGGAACCATACAATTCAGTTTATTGTATTTGATAACCTTAATAATCCAACAGTTGCAGTAACTAATTTTGTGTGTAAAAGATCAGGGAAGGTTTCAATCGAGCAAATGTTGCCATATCCAAACCCAATGAGTGATGGCGGGCATTTTACATTTGTAATTACCGAAGATTCTGATATTACAATTACTATTTATACACTAACCGGTAGAAAAATTAAAACCATAAAACAATTGAATTCTCCAGCAGGATATAATCAGATATCTTGGAATGGGAAAGATGCAGATGAAGACAAAATTGCTAATAACACATATTTCTATAAAATCAAAGCTAAACAATTATCTAATAATATAATTACTGAGAAAATTGGTAAATTGATTATTTTAAAGTAGAGAGTTGACAAGAAAGAGTAATAATTTTCTTTTGAACAGCTAAAAAGGTTATATATAAAAATAATATAATTAATATATAACATAAATGCGGAGGATTTATGAAAACCATTAGAAACATTGCTCTTGTCGGAGCTATTGGTGCTGGAAAGACCAGTCTTGTTGAACAAATGTTATTCAACTCGAAAACGACAACCAGAATCGGTAAGATCGAGGATGGCACTACTGTCATGGACTTCAATCCAGAAGAGATTGAAAGAAAGTCTTCGGTTTCTCTGGGAATTGCAAATCTTATGTGGAAAAAAAATAAGATCAATATTCTTGATGCACCAGGTTTGGTAGATTTTAGCTCTGAGCAGATATCTGCATCAATCGCCGTGGAAACAATATTGTTTGTAGTGAACGGAGCTTCAGAATTTGACGTTAGTCTTGAAAAATCAATAGAATTGCTCGCAGATAGACCTGTTGTGAAAGGTTTTATTATTAATAGAATAGATAATGAGGGTGCAGATTTCAATAAAGCAATTGAAAGGATTAGAGAAAATACGGATTTCAATCCAACACCTATTTTAATTCCAATTGGAAGCGAGCATAAATTTGAAGGTGTTGTCGATATTGCACAAGGTAAAGCATTTAAAAATGGAAAAGAAATTGATATTCCTGCAGATATGACAGATCAAGTTGAAGAAAGCAAAATGGAATTAATGGAAGCTGTTGCGGAAAGTGATGATGCACTTCTTGAAAAATATTTTGAAGTTGGTGAACTTACAAAAGAAGAGATGACAACCGGTTTAAAGAATGCAATCGTTCAAGGAAAGTTGATGCCTGCTTTTGCAACTTCAGCAACTCATGATATTGGAATTATTGACCTTATGGATGCTATTGTTGAGTATCTACCTTCTCCAGCTGATAGAAAAGAGCTTCAGGTTCTTGAGAAAAAGGAAGAAAAAATAATCCAACTCAGTGAAACTGGAGACCTATTTGCCTATATTTTTAAATCATTTTCCGATCCGAATGTAGGTGATATTTCTTATGTTAGAGTCTTCTCAGGTAAGATGACGAGTGGATCTGATGTGTATATTCCTGAAAGAGATAATAAAGATAGAATTGGTTCAATGTATTTTGTTAATGGAAAGAATAGGAAAGATACTGATGAATTGAAAGCTGGAGATATCGGTGGTTTAGTTAAAATGAAAGTTGCCCGTGGCTTTAATACTATCGTTAAAACAAATTCTAAACTTAAATTCCGTGAGATCAAACTTCCTACACCTGTCTACTGGCAAAGTATCAAAGCGGTTAATCAGCATGATGAAGATAAGATCGGTGCAGCTTTAGGGAAATTGATGGATGAAGATCATACATTAAATCTTGATATGAATCAGGAGACTGCTGAGAATGTTATCTCGTGTATTGGTGAGCAGCAGATCACACTCCTTCAAAAAAGATTAAAATCCAGATATAAGATCGAGGCGAATTTAAAAACACCTGCGGTTCCATATAAAGAAACAATCTCAGGAACTGCTGATGTACATTATAAACATAAGAAGCAATCAGGTGGAAAGGGTCAGTTTGGTGAAGTATATTTTAGAGTAAAGCCGCTTCCTCGCGGCAGCGGATTTGAATTCATCAATTCTGTTGTTGGTGGCAGAATCCCTACAAAATTTATTCCTGCTATCGAGAAGGGGTTAGTAGAAGTAATTGGAAAAGGAATAATTTCCGGCAATCAGATCGTTGACCTTTGTGTTGATGTATATGATGGAGGTTATCATGATGTAGATTCATCTGAAATGGCTTTTAAAATTGCTTCATGGAATGCGCTGAAAAAAGCATTTGAAATTGCAAAGCCAATTCTTCTTGAACCTGTTCACAAAGTTCAAATTATCATTCCTGATGAATATATGGGTGATGTTATGGGCGATATCTCTACCAGAAGAGGTAAGATACAGGGGATGGAAAAGCAAGTTAAAAAGCAGATATTAAATGCCGAAATGCCCTTATCCGAATTACTGAATTACTATCCTGCACTTAAATCATTAACTCAGGGACGTGGAAAATTTACACAAGAATTCTCACATTATGAGAAAGTTCCTGGTGAAATCGCAACTAAAGTGATTGCCGAAGCAAATAAAGAAGATTAGATAATCAACAAGACCTGCAGGAATAATCTCCACAGGTCTTTTTTTATTTGGAGGATTTTACAATATGTCCGGACATAGTAAATGGAGCTCTATAAAGCATAAAAAAGGTGCTGCGGATGCAAAACGTGGTAAAATATTTACTAAATTAGTAAAAGAGATCATTGTTGCTGCAAAAGAAGGTGGCGGCGATCAGGAAATGAACCCACGTTTACGATTGGCAGTCTCTACTGCCAAAGGTTCAAATATGCCTAATGCAAATATTGAGAGGGCGATCAAAAGAGGAACCGGTGAATTAGATGGTGTTAATTATGACAACTTTACCTATGAAGGATATGGTCACAATGGTGTAGCAATTATTGTAGAAACTCTTACTGATAATAAACAACGAACAGTTGCAGATGTCAGGCATATTTTCTCTAAATATGGTGGGAATCTAGCAGAGAATGGATCTGTCTCTTATATGTTCGAGCAGAAGGGTTTGATAATGATCTCTGAAAATGATCTTGATGAAGATGAAGTGATGATGGCTTCGTTAGATGCCGGAGCGGAAGATTTAATTATTGAAGAAGGGAACTTCATTATATATACTGCTTATGCAGATCTGCATAGTGTTCATAAAAAATTGGAAGAGGCAGGCTACAACATTGAAAAGGCCGAACTAACTAGAATTCCCCAAAATACAATTCAGGCTGATGAAGTTGCAGAGAAGTTGCTTAAATTAATTGATCATCTGGAAGATTGCGATGATGTACAGAAAGTATATGCAAATTTCGAGATCTCAGATGAAGTTTTCGAAAGGTTAGCTGAAGATTGATTATTCTTGGAATAGATCCTGGTAGTCTTAATGTAGGCTATGGGATTTTACAAGTTGAAAAACGAAAAATAGTAGCTGCTGGATGTAACACAATAATAATCAATCCAAAATTACAATTGGCAGAAAGATTAGTCCAGATACATTCCGGAATGAATAAAATTATTGCTGAATACAAACCGAATATTGCTGTTGTGGAAACTATATTTTATGGAAAAAATATCAAATCAGCTTTTACTTTAGGACATGCCAGAGGTGTGATTCTATTAGCTCTGGCTCAATATAGTATTGAAATAGTAGAATTTTCTCCTAGAGAAGTAAAAAAATCTGTTGTTGGAAATGGTAATGCATCAAAAGAACAAGTTGCATATATGGTTCAGAAAATTTTAAA
>JAOZPK010000125.1 GCA_029932755.1 Candidatus Cloacimonadota bacterium
GAAACGTTCGAAAAGGCGGGGAAGATGCTCTTCTGCAATACCATTTCCACTATCTGAAATCTTGAAGATCAGGTTTGTTTCATCATTATCGATGTTGATATTTATCTCACCTACGTCGGTGTATTTTACAGCATTATCTATCAAGTTAATAAAAACCTGTTCTAGTTTAAAACGGTCAGCCTGCATTAGTGTTTTTTGTGAATTTTGTTCGATCTTCAATTCTAAACCTTTAGCATGTATACGATGAGAGAAAATTTTCAAAATATTTTCAAGGAAATCAGCAATAACTATATTCTCATTTTCCAGAGATCGGTCATGTTCCAACCTGGATAATGTCAGCAGATCGTTCACGATATGAATAAGCCGATCTGTATTTCGCTTAATAATTTCCACATAGTTTTTTTGTTCACCGTCAAGATCGTCTTCAAAAGTTTCCAGATATCCTTTTATCGAGGTAAGTGGAGTGCGAAGTTCATGTGAAACACTTAAGACAAAATCTTTCTTCATAATCTCAAGCTGGCGGAATTCGGTTATATCATATAAAATGAATACGGTTTCTTTGCTGAAATCTGAATATGACGTACTGAATAAAAAATGTCTTAAATCGGATTTGATCTCTTCTGTTCGACTATCGGGTTTTTTAAAGTTTCTATCCACAATATCATAGATCTCTTTATTGCGGATCACATTCCAAAAATATTGATTTTTAATATCATCTTGTTGGACCAGATTAGCAAAACTCGTATTATAAGTTTTAATTAATCCTTTTTCATCTTGAATCCAAATAGCCTCCTTTATTGATTCAATGATAGCATAGAATCCCTCTTTTTGCTTAGAGAGCTTGTTCTCATATTTTTGTAGTTTTTTAGAAATGGTATCAAGATTATTGAAAAGATGGCTATATTCATGATTTGCGGGAAATTTTAATTCAGAGAAATCACCATCAGCAATTTTTTTGATCTGCTTATTAAGTTTTTCAACAGGTTTAATTATAGTATATGAATAGAAGATTGAAATAAGTAGAGCTGCAATTGTGATTAACACTATTACCAACAGAAGGCTGGTGAATGGTATTACATGAATGATGAGAACAAAGACCATAATTGCATATAATATGAGAATTAAGGAAAAAGTACGAATTGCTTTGTTAATAAGTTTCATATCATCCTTCTATCCTATTATGTTCCTAAGGTAAGAACAGTTAAAGATACATCGAATTTCAAACTCTGAAGTTCCATAAACTATATTTGAGCTAAGATAAAAATTTTCTTTTTTCTTCCACTTCATTATTGGATATTCCTTGTTCGATATTAGATATTTATACTTTCCCCATTTTACTCTATGATAATAAATCCTCGATTCACTCTTCTATTTTGTATCCAATACTGCGAATGTTTTTTATGTATTTCCCTGCCGGTCCCAATTTTGTCCGCAGGTTACGAATATGCACATCTACGGTTCTATCAACTACGATCTTATCATTCCCCCACAAATGATCTAAAATTTGATTTCGAGAATAAACCCAGCCTTTACGAGTGGCTAACAACTTGATGATCTTGAATTCGGTAGATGTAAGATTTAGTTTCTTATCATTCAGGTAAACTTCATACTTCTGTAGATCGATACGCAGATTTCTGCCAATTTCAATGATCTTTTTTGCTTCTTCTTTTACCTTACCACGTCGTAGTACAGCTTTAACTCGAGCTACAAGCTCGCGAGGAGAGAATGGCTTTACAACGTAATCATCGGCACCAAATTCTAATCCCAGAATGCGATCTGTTTCATCTCCTTTGGCGGTAAGCATGATAATGGGAATGGAAGCAAACCTTTCATCTTTTTTCAAATCTTTACACACATCAAACCCATCAGCATCAGGAAGCATCAGATCCAGAATAATAAGATCAGGAATTTTCTTTTCTAAAAATTTACTAAGCTCATCGGCAATTTCAAATTTTGCGGTTTCAAAACCGCTTCTTTCCAGATTTATCGAAACCAGGTTAAGAATATCAGGTTCATCATCCAAAATAGCGATCAATTTTTTCATAGATATTTACCTCTATTTTTTTTGCAATTTTGCCCAAACATCTCTTAATGTAACAGTTCTATTAAAAACAGGTTTTTGAGCGGTTGAATCGTTATCAACACAGAAATAACCCAAACGTTCAAATTGGCATCGGAAACCAACTTCAGCTTCAGCTAAATGAGCTTCCAATTTACAATTTTGCAATATTTTTAGTGCATTTGGATTGATGAAATCTTTAAATGTTTTCCCCTCTTTCAAATTATTTGTATCTGGTACTGTAATTAATCTATCGTATAACCTTATTTCTGCATCTATTGCATGAGCTGCGGATATCCAATGAAGTGTTGCCTTCACCTTTCGTCCATCAGGAGATTTTCCACCCTTTGATGCAGGATCATATGTACAATGAAGTTCTATAATCTCACCATTCTCATCTTTGATCACTTCGTTACAGGTGATGAAATAGGCATAACGGAAACGAACTTCACGTCCGGGAGCAAGACGGAAGAATTTCTTTGGAGGATCTTCCATGAAATCTTCACGTTCGATATAAAGTTCTTTTGAGAATGGAACTTTTCTGGTTCCTGCATCAGGATCTTCCGGATTATTTACTGCATCTATCTCTTCAGCCTGTCCTTCAGGGTAATTTGTGATAACAACTTTTAGCGGATTGAGTACTGACATCACACGTGGAGCTGTTTTATTCAAAACTTCACGTATTGAGTGCTCCAGCAATGCATAATCTACCACACTATGCGCTTTTGCAACTCCAACTTTCTGTATGAAATTTTGTATCGCTTCAGCTGTAAATCCTCTACGTCGTAAGCCGGATAACGTTGGAAGACGCGGATCATCCCAACCAGAAACAAGATTCTCTTCCACAAGTTCCAAAAGCTTCCGTTTGCTCATTACCGTGTAATTTAAGTTTAATCTGGCAAATTCGATCTGCTGAGGTTTGTGAACTCCCAATTCAAGCAGGAACCAATCGTAAAGAGGGCGGTGTGCCTGGAATTCCAAAGAACAGAGAGAATGAGTGATTCCTTCGAGTGAATCTTCTAAACCGTGTGCCCAATCGTACATTGGATATATACACCATTTGTTTCCTGTACGATGATGGAAAGCGTGACGAATACGATACATGAGCGGATCACGCATTAACATATTAGGTGATGCCATATCGATTTTACCGCGAAGAACATGAGTTCCATCTTTAAATTCTCCGTTCTTCATTTTTTCAAAAAGATCGAGATTTTCCTTTATTGATCTATCTCGGAAAGGACTATTTACTCCGGGTGAAGTAACGGTACCACGATTTCTGCGGATTTCTTCAGCTGATTGACTATCAACAAAAGCTTTTCCTACTTTGATAAGTTGAACTGCATAATCATACATTTCGTCAAAATAATCTGATGCATAAAACAAACGATTTTCCCAGTCAGCACCAAGCCATTTGATATCATTAATTATGGCATTCACATATTCTTCATCTTCTTTTATCGGATTTGTATCATCAAAGCGAAGATTGAATTTCCCATTATAATCTTGAGCAATGCTATAATTAACCAGGATAGCTTTGGCATGACCAATATGCAAATGTCCATTAGGCTCAGGTGGAAATCTTGTATGGACTCTGCCATTGTTTTTCCCTTCTAAAAGGTCTTTATCAATTATATCTCGAATAAAATTGCTTTTTGATCTTATCTTTTCTTCCATTAATTCTCCTACGCACAAAAAATATCTGTGAATCTATTATATATTTCAATTATTACCAATTGCGGATTTACATGACCATTAAGTCTCTGCAGCATCTCTTCCATAAAATTCATCAATTCCGGTGCATAATCCTCAACGTTTGGGTTTCTTTTATAAAGAACTTCCAAAATCTCAGTTTTATCTAGGTTTGTGATCTCAGATTGCTGATGCTTATAATAAGCAATATCACTTAACCAGATAATTAGTTGAGAGATCATTTCTTGCAATTTTTTAAGATTTTTTGAAGTTCTAAATTGATTTGATAATTCAATGAATTTCAGATTATTTTTATTGATAACATAATTTAAAAACTGCAGGGTTTGTTCTCTAACTTCTATTTTTCCACCTTCCATTAACCGTAATGCTTTTTCCATGTTCCCATTAGAAATTCGAGCTAACATTTTTGCTTCAAATATTTCCAGAGTTTCATAACCCAACAACTCTTCTTCGATCTTGCTTTTTGGAATAGGATAGAATTGAAGTTGCTGGCAACGTGAAATTATAGTTGGCAACAGTGAATTCGGTTTTGAAGTTGTAAGAATTATTATTGTATCTTCCGGTGGTTCTTCTAATGTTTTTAAGAAGGCATTAGCTGCTTGAATGGTCATCGTGTCAGCATGTTCGATTATGCAAATCTTATAATTTCCCTCATTTGGAGAAAGCTGTATTCTATGCTCAAGCATACGAATACTGGCAATACGAATCCCAATATTCTTCGTGAAAAAATATTCTTTCCAAGGAGATGAAATTTTATTGTCGATATATGCTTTATATTCATTCAGGATCTTTTCAACCTTTATTTCTCCTTCAATAGAGATATCTGGTTTATTACTTTCTTTTGGAAAAGGAAAAATATAAATAAGATCGGGATGTGATAAAGAAAGGAATTTTTTGCAAGAAGGGCATATTCCACAAGGACGCTTATCCATTGTAGAATGACAATTCATAGCCATTCCAAGATACAAGGCAGTGGTGAATTTACCAACACCTTCCGGTCCGTAAAATAGATAGCTGTTTGCTACTTTGCTTTGTTTTAAAGCCCTTTGCAAAATGTCTATTGCCTTATCTTGTCCTTTTATTTTACTGAACATTAGGTCCTTTTATTATTCCATGAATTTCTTAATATAAATACTCTCAAACTCATCTGCCAGAATATCCATGAATATTTCATCATGTTTCTTACCGGCAACAATTACAGCTTCTCTTCTTCTGCCGATCTCTTTAAATCCAACCTTCTTGTATGAATTAATAGCTCTCTTATTAAAACCGAAAACTTCCAGCATGATGTTATTCAAATTTAAAATATTGAATCCGTAATCGATAAGTAGCAAGAGCGCTTCAGAGCCATATCCTTTGCTCCAGTAATCTTTATCACCAATAAAGATGCCAACTTCAGCTTTACGATTACGTTCGTTAATACGGAATAAGCTGCAATTTCCAATTAGCTTGTCACTTTCAGCATCGACGATTGCAAAAATTTGTGTACCATTCTTTATCATTTCCTGCAGGATCATCTTCTCTCTTTCCAAGCTTAATTGCTGATTAAAAATGAGCAAATTAGTTGAAACCTCAAGATCATTTAGCCAGATGCAATACTGATCTGCATCTTCAACGTTTATAGGTGAAAGATAACATTTTTCCCCAACAAGCTTCTTATAGTATTTCATAATTTCTCACTTGAGAGCATTTTTAAATCTATTAAGAACTTTTTCTTTTTCTAGAATATCCATAATTGTAGGAAGCTCCGGACCATGTTCACTACCGTATAATGCAAGCCGTAATGGAGGATAAA
>JAOZPK010000126.1 GCA_029932755.1 Candidatus Cloacimonadota bacterium
GCCAAACATTATACACCATAAAAAAAGCAAAGAGGAGTAGCCTATGATTTAGTGACGTAAATCTCGCATATTAAGTTGAATACTTGATAACTATCTAAGAAGTAATATTTACCAAACAAATCTAATAAATTAAATGGAGGTTTTAATGTTTATCAAAAACATGAAGTCAATTCTAATCATAACGTTACTTTTTGTTATGAGTTTTGTTTCAATTAGTTTGTATGCAGATTGTGATATGATGGCAATGATCGCCAAGAAAGGAAATAGCATTTCATGGATAAGTGGATTTGAAGATAACTATGTTGCCCCAGATGATCCACACGACCTTTTCCTTTTCCTTGAGCATTATTCACCAAGTAATCCAGATGGATATGGTATAATTTATATTAATAGTGAGGGAAATATTCCCGAGATTGAATATCCAGATATTATTGGATCTCCAACTCAACTTTATGATGTGAGTGAACAAGCTTGGTATGTGATTCCCAATGTTCAAAATGGTAATTACACAATCCCAATTTATGATGGACCCTATGAAGATGCAAAATTAAAAATTCTAAATTCAGATAATGATGTTAGTATTGTAATGGGTCATGTTCGAAATGCCACTGGCACAACAACAGGTAATCATCCTTTTCAAATTATCTGTGATACAAATGGTGATGATGAGGATGAAACATATATGTTCATGCACAATGGTAATGTAACTGATATGGTTTCTACATTCAGAACAGAAATTTTAGGCATTGATAATTATTGGTTTGATAACAATCCTTCAAACTGGGAAGGAGATTCTGGTAGCATTAGCGGATGGATTGATAGTGAAATGTATTTTCATTATATTATTGCTCATATAAAAAACGCTAATGGAGATGTTGTAAAAGGTATTTATGAAGCATTAAGTAATCCTGCAATATATTCTGGTACAACTTCAATAAACTCTGGTATGTTAAACAATAATGTAGATGCTAACTTTGTATTAACTGATGGTAATAATATTTATCTATATAGAAATTGTGATGATGATAATCATAGACTAAGCTATAAGAAATTATCAAATGGTTTTACTGAAGTTAAAACACAACACGGTAGCGGTGTTGATATGATGCCTCAGAACTCATTTGCTGTGATTTCACAATACAATTCGACACTTATACAATTTTTTTTACAACAAGATGGATTTCAGAATATTGCATTTGAAAAGGGGTCAATTACAGATGATTTAAATTATCAAAATTTTAGTGGGCTTCCTCGACTTTTTATTACAGGGGATTGCATAATTCCATTTGGCTATAATATTGATATTACAACCGGTACTTATGTTGATTTCATTAATAATGCTACTTTAACTATAGAAGGTACACTCAATATAAGAGATAATGCTGAATTAAATCTTAAACACTCTTCCAAAATACTAATCGATGGAACTAATCAAACTGATGCAAAACTCTTTCTCGATTGGGGCAGCACGATTACAGGTGCATCTGCTGGCTGGAGCGAACAATTACCTCCAGGAGTACCAGTTAGTGGTTTTGAAGAATGGTTCCCGGGTGATCGCATCATCGCTCAAAATGGAGGGGTAATTACAACAGATATACCCGAACACTTTACACCAGGTGTTGATCCAGTTGTAAATATTTCCTCAGGTTCTGGAGGACAATGGAGTGGAATAACTATCCAAAATCCAACAGATGCTTCACCTTATTGGTTTGTGAATTGTAACATCTCCGATATGTGTGATCTTGTGATGCGGGGAAGTGTAAGACCATTTGCTTCAATTAATTTCTTTAAAACAAACTTCCATGAAAATGTGCAGTTGCTCGTACGCGACAGACACAATCTTTCCATTGATGATTGTGATTTCATAGATAATTATTTTGGAATTAATGTTTATAACTCACCAGCAACAATTGTGAATTCCACAATTACCGGCAATGGTATTGGATTAAATATGAATTATGCATGCACTGAAGAATCAGTTATTGAGAATTGTGATATTAATAACAATGATGGCAATGGTCTTAGGTTCAGAGATAGAGATATCAGATTCCTACAAAATAATGTTCAAAATAATCTCTATCACGGCATTGTAGCGTATTCAGGTGGTGCTTTTGCACTATTTGAAGATAATGATGTTTCTAATAATGGCTGGTCCGAATATGGGGGCTATGAAGAAAGCTATACTTGGGCAAATAACAATAATACAATAGCTGATGCCGGATATGTACATAATGTTGATAAATATATTCTGAAATTATTCGGTGGCTGGGTACAAGGAGATGACCAGGTTGATGTATCCGGTAATGACATTTATCATGGTGATATTGAAAGATTCTTCCCCACAATCGATGCTTTCTATTTTGGAGGTATCGTATCGGATGAAAAAATGATGTTTGATTCGGCTTCGGAAGATATGAACGCTGGGGATTACGCAACAGCACGTTCAACATTTGAACAATTAATCATAGATTATCCTGAATCAGTAGAAGCTGCAGCATCCCTGCAAAAGATATATTTCATTGAGAATTATACAAATCAAAATTATGATGCATTATTACTGTACATCGAAAGTATTCCAGCCGAAGAGGGAAGTACAATGCATAGGGTAAAACGTGATCTGATCACCAAGACTTATATGCAAAAAGAAGAGTATGATACTGCCATTAATCTCCTGGAAACAGTGATTGCAGATCCTGCTGATGAGATAGAATTAATAGATGCATTAACAGATGAAGCATATTGCTATGTTAAACTTGTTGAAGAAGGCAGCAGGGCTTTACCGGAAATTTGCACATTCAAACCACAAAATTTCAATGAATTCCAACAAATAGTGAGTGAACTGGAAAATAGGTTATATGAAACAGAAGATCCTATCGAAGAAGATATCATCCCTGTAAATGTAACTCTTTCCAACTATCCAAATCCATTTAACCCGACTACAACAATTAGTTTCTCCTTACCGGAAGATGGTAATGTGGAATTATCGATCTATAATGTTAAAGGTCAAAAAGTTAAAACTTTAACCAATGAGTTCTTAGTAAAAGGACTTCATTCAATAGAATGGAATGGTAAAGATAATAACAACAAATCAGTATCATCAGGAATTTATTTCTACAAAATTTCTGCAGGGAAATCAACATCCATGAAAAAAATGTTGCTTCTCAAATAGTTTCGAGTCGTAAGTTACTTGTGACGACGACTCGAAGCAAAGGTGTATCGACTCGTCATTCTTTACGAGTCGATACTAACTCTCTACCCGTGTTCAATCGAATGCGGGTAGAGACACTTTTTCTTGACTTGAGAATAATAGATTCAGAGATTTGATTAATTAGATTTGGTAGGTAGTTCTTATGAGATTTCATTTTCTCTTTTTTGCTTTTTTGCTTTCTGCTTTTTCAATTGCATCCGCAATTGAAGTGGGTGGTCACCTAACGGAAGACACAACATGGTCACCGGAGAACAACCCTTACCTTGTCACTTCCGGTGTCTATGTAGATGCAGATGTTACTTTAACGATTTTACCTGGAACAATTGTAAAATTTTATGCAGATTATTATGATGATATAGGAGATGACCAATTTTACTTTCACAATGGTGAAGAACCGATTGCGAAATTCATGCGGGTAGAGGGTAGAATAATTGCCGAAGGAACTGAGCAGGATAGTATCATTTTCACTAGAATACAAGACGAACAATATTATCATTGGGGTACGATCTATCATCCGGAAGGTGCACAACAAAGCAGTTTTAAGCACTGTTTATTCGAGTTTTCTGCTCTTACAGGTTTTTCTCTATTCGAGCAATCACGTGCTGCCATTGCATTTTGGAATGGTTACGGTAAAGTAGAGAATTGTTCTTTTATTGATAATCATAGAGCAATCGACATCCAAAGTAGTATAGATAAAATTCAAATATTAAATAATTATTTTGATTATGATGAATTCTTCCACCCAACAATAATGAGTTCTAGTCCTTTAAAATTTATTACTATTGTATATGTGTCCGGTGAATATAATGAAAAACCACTTATTGCTGGTAATTTGTTTAGACAAGGCACAGCAGTTTTTTCATGCGATCCCATCATTCTTGTAGATAACAATATTGAATCTTTGGTTGATAATCAAAGAGGTATTTCATTATCAACATCTCAAGGAAAAAGATACTTATATAATAATAATATCTTTGGTAGTTACGGAACAGGAATTCATTCAATTACTTCAGAAGAAGATTCTTTGTATATAAAGAATAATTATTTTAATATCGTTGGAGGTGAGGGTGTTTATATTAATGATGCTTATGTGGAGATCACGGATAATTATTTTGAAGGGTGTGATTTAGATACTGGATTAAGCTGTAATGGTCAAATTTACAATAATATAATCAAAGAAGGTAATGTAAGAACTTCTGCATATCTTGATGTATATCAAAATATTGGTTTTAATGGAGACGCTGGTATTACGATAACTTACAGAAATGAATCTTGTTTTAATAATCTATCTATTAATAATCAATATGCATTTAATGGAGTTTTCTCAGATTACTATAACAATTGCATATTTTTAGGTAATGATGAATTATCTCTAAATGGCGTTCACGGTAATCCCATCTTCCGCAATTGCATTATAGATTTTGAGCTTGAATATCCCTTAATTGATGGAGGTGGTAATATCTGGGTAGATTCATTGCAAGCACTAACATTGTTTGAAGATATCCAAAACGGAGATTTTCATCTCATTGAAGGCAGCCTGGCAATTGATGCAGGATTCGATACTCTGGGTTATTATTATCCCTTCGATATGGATTACAATCACAGAGTCTGGGACGGTGACAATAATGGAACTGCAATAATTGATATTGGTCCTTACGAATACGGTTCACCTGCATTTGGTGGGATTGAGGGTTATACTTATAATCTATTAACAAATGAACCTGTGGATTATGTTCTGCTAAAAATCAACGATCAACCAGATGAATTCACTTTCTCGGATAGTATTGGTAATTTTGAATATAAATTACCTGCCGGCATTTACGATGTTTATGCAGAACGGGTATTTTATGATGATGTAATTGAATATCAAGTTGAAGTATTTGATGGTGTATTTACTCAAATCACAATTCCAATGTTTGAAACGGTTGATATTGAAGAAAGTACAATAATTTCATCAGCGAATATTTTAAATTTAACTAACTTCCCCAATCCTTTTAATCCAACAACGACAATTTCGTTTTCAGTAACACAAAATTCCGATTTTGTTAATCTTAAAGTATATAATATAAAAGGACAAAAAATTACAACTCTAATCAATAAAGAAATGCAAAAAGGCAAACATACTTCAATTTGGTATGGTGTTGATGAAAACAATAAATCTGTAAGTTCTGGTATTTATTTTTATAGAATCAAAACTGATAATCAAGAACAGGTAAAACGTATGCTATTATTAAAATAGAAGTCTTTGAGATTATGGTGTATAACAAGCGCACCCACATTGAACAAGAAGTAAAGCTGAAAGAACGTGGCGTGCACCAAACATTATACAC
>JAOZPK010000127.1 GCA_029932755.1 Candidatus Cloacimonadota bacterium
TAAATTCTTCTATCGGAACAATTACATCACCTTCCAGCATATTAGCGATCCAAGCCTCATAGGCTTGTGCAACGTCAGGTTGATTTCCGGTTTGAAGAGAAGCCATCAGTTTTTGTGAGAGAGCTGTGTAGTTTCCCATATTTACAGACTTCACATGAATATTTGGGTGTGTATCGTTAAACTTCTGAACAAGTTCTTCCAGCGCATCACCGAGAGGTCCACCCATTGCTTGCCAAAACAGGATCTCGGTAACTTCACTATTTACTACTTCCTTCTTTCCGCAACCTAATATTATCATGCTTATTAAAATAATGAATATAGCTACTTTCTTCATTTAATGCTCCTTAAAGAATTTTTGGCAAATTAAAATGTGATATTCCTAAGTCAATATAATTTTGAAGTTAGGTCAATCATCATTTTAATATATATGATGCAGGTTCATTCTTGCAGATTGAACCGAAATATTTTGGATGCATCAAAATGATACGTCCGGCACATTTTTTTATTTACATTATCTGATTCATTTTGATAAATAGATTTCAGTAAATTTGGAATCGAGGATTTTTATGAAAAGAGAAGAATTTTCAAAAGTGAGTAGTGCAACAAAACACCCTGCCAGAGTTGCTCTGGCAATTGTGAAAGATAAAAATGATAAATATAATATGATCACACTAGAATGGTTTATGAAAACATCTATTGAACCACCCATGTTTGCTATCTCTATTGGGCATACACGTTATTCTCATGAGTGTTTACAGAATTTCAGATTTTTCAATTTATGTCTTCCTGCTAAAGAAATGAAAGAAGTTTCTATGATATGTGGTACAAAATCTGGCAGAGATATTGATAAATTTGAAGTAACCGGTGTTGAATGGTCTGCCGGCAGGCTTGCCAAGCTACCAATTCTAAAAGATGCTAGAGCTAATTTCGAATGTAAAGTAATAACTCAAGTAAGAAGTGGTGATCATACAATTTTTGTGGGTGAAGTTAAGCATAGCTGGCTAAATGTAGAGAAAGAAGTAATTACGGTAAGAGATTTGGCTTGAATGCACTATTATAGAGGAAAATTAATGAGCAATAAGTTAAGATAATTATGCAAAAAATTACTGAAGAATTGAAAAGAATAAAAGACTTACAAAGTCAGATTGGTTATGATTTCTTCATTTATGAAAGCAAATATAAAGAAGAAATGGAAATGTTAATTGTTTGCTATCATTCTAATTTGTTAAAACTATCTGGATTACCATATCCAATTTATGCAGAGAAAAGAAATAACCAAAATCTTCCAGATTTTAACACTTATGATATTGAAGGTAAACTATTAAATCTTATTGAAGTTACTGAATGTTTAAAACCAAATAGGAAACGTCATCAAGAATATATGAATAATGAGAGCAGGGGAGAATTCGAATATAATCACGATAATCTCGAGAGTTTGTTAGATAGGCTGAATAAGAAGTTTTTATCGCAATATTTAAATACTGACTTAGTAATTTACATTAATATAAATATTCATGATATTTCAAGTTTAGGATTTTGGCATAGAATCATATTAAATATTGTACAAACGTGGATATCAGAAGAAAAGTTAGATTTAAATAAATGCTCTTTTGATAATGTGTTTGTTATAGATTCCAATGGTAAACGTTTATTAAAAATCTTCCCTGAATTTGATTTAATATACACTCCTAAATCTATCGAATGGAGTTTCTAAAAAACCTTGCAAAGATAGAACAATTAAGAAGTTCGAAAACCTCTTGAGCATACCCGTTCAGGAGTGAACGTGCTACACTACTTTAACAACAAACACATTTAAGATTTATCAGCCAGACTTATAGGCTGAGTGAATATGCTATGCTACTTTAACAATAAACACTTCTTTGAAGAGATAACCTTTTTATCTACATTTAATTGATAGAAATATATTCCAGAAGCAACTGGCTGGTTATTTTGGTCTGTACCGTTCCAGACCACTTTATTAATTCCTAATTTTAAATTTCCAATTTCAAATTGTTTTATCTTTTGTCCTTTGATATTATAAATATTGATAGTCACAAAATCGGAATTTTGTGTTACAGAAAAGTTAATCGTTGTTTCAGGATTGAACGGATTTGGGTAATTACCAATAAGCTTAGATACATTTGGTAAAAATTCTTCGTTAATTGCAACTTCAGCTGAAATTGGTGGAAAAATTATATAATCTATCCAGGCACAATCGTCGCCACCGGTAACAGCGCCATCTTTATCATATTCCCATTTAAATGTGTGATAACCGGCATTTACTGTATAACTTGATTCACTCCAGTCAATATCACCAGCCCATTCATCCTGTTGATTACCATCGATAAAGAATCTTAAATAGTCGTAATTTGCTTCGGTTGATACTTTCTTCCAGAAACTTATCTCCCCGTTTGAAGACACTTCTAATTCCACAAAAAGACTTGTTGTACTGTTATGCCCGATACTTCCTGTCTTAGCAGAATAAACTCCTTCATGAGATTCATCGTCAATTGTCCAATTTGCATTCCCACCTTGTTGCCATTCAAATGTAAAGAAATCTCCACTCTCAAAATCTTCAATTGAAAGTCCGACAACTAAGGAAAAATCTTCTGTGAAACTGAATTCATTATCCGCAGTAATCTCTAAATTGAATTCAATAATATCACCTGGTTGTGCATCTTCACTAACATCCACAGAACAAATCACAATAGTAGCCGATCCTTCTGCATTTAGAGAATCTATAAGAACCGGTAAATTTGTAATTGTAACATCAGGATTAGTAGAAGTGATGGAAGGGATCAAGTTATACAGATCTGCCCCACCGAGATTGTGTATTTCAACTGCAAGTTCAGCAGTTTCTCCCGGATCAAGAACAATGTTGTCACCGCCAATTACTTCAACACTTATCAATTCTAAAACAGCTGCATATCCTACCAGAAAAATCTGCGAATCCCAATCACCTTCATCAGAAGTTATTGCAATATTTATTTCAATTGAATGCTCATTTGGAATATTATTATCAACATCAAAATCGAAGGCATCAACAAGATTGACCGTTCCGCCACTTGAAATGGTTCCAGCATTTTCTGTATTATCATTAATCACAATATAATTATCGGAGGAAGATATTTCTACAAACACATTATGGATATCCCCGATATTCCCAATCTCTTCAAGTGTTAAACTCAATAGAGTATTCTCACCAAACTCTACTACGTTATCATTCCCTGAAATCACTGAATGACCGGAAACAGTAACAAAATAACCTGCAGGAACAACCTGCAGTTGATGCATTTCTATTGGACGATTATATCCACTTAAATATAATTCTGCATCACCCTGAATAACAGAACCTGCATCAAATGTTATCATAGCATTGCCTGAAGCATTTGTTGCAGTAGTTCCTATCAATTCACCATTTTGCAAAATTGTACATTGCATATTTTCAATTGGATTTCCATTATTTTGTAACTGAACAGTGAAATTAGAAGAGCCCAAAGGAATCACAGTTGAATATGTTGCAACTATCTCAATTGGTTCATCTGTCCAAATGGGAAGTGCACTCCCGCCCAGTACATTACAGTCGTAAAAACACCAGCGGATTGCACCCTCTTCCCACTGCCCAGGTGCTGTTACCCATGGAGCTGTTGCAGTTTTGGATTCCATGTGTGCACGACCGATTCGATGATATTTATCTGTATAAAGAGCATCTGTAAATTCTCGATGTAGATGGGCGGATGGACCTTCGGTTTGACCTTCGTTAAACCAGCCGTAACGGGAATTTCCTACAAAAGCTACCAAGAAATTCTCTATGTTTATCATTCTCTCACCTATACAATCGTTATGATCAAAAGAACCGCAAATACAACCATGAGTATATACAAAAGTATAGTTATGATCAACACCATTCACCAAATTAAAGTTGGAATTTGTAATGTCAGGATTATTCAATCTCATAGCATATTCTGCATTTGCATGTCCTACATGGTGAATGAACGAATGCCCTTCATTAATTTCAGCTATTAATTGTGAACCAGACCAGTATCCTACATCTCTATCATACAATGTTGTTATATTGTGATCTTCAGGAATTCCTGTGGTTTCATATCCATTTGCATTCCAATTTCCAATTAAGAGATCCAGATAATCTGCACCCCAGGTTTGCGGGTTATTGTACAGTTCTTCACCTGCCATTAGCGGATCACGAAGTTCACTTAAAACCGGCTGTGTTTGATAGGAAATTGTTTTGTTCAACATATTATTAAGATCAGTTGTACTGCTAAATGAAAACCTGGCAACTGCAACTTCAGGTAAAAGGTCATCTTCACCGATCTCGCCCCATCTATTATCTCCATCATCATTCCAATTTCCATCTAAAGCAGAATAATATAGATCGGAAGGGATATTATCATCTTCATAAACAGAAGAAGATTGAACCGTGCAATAGAATCCACGGTAAGGAATGTGTTCCACATCACCGGCAAGTAAAACATATTCGATCTCATGATCTTGATATTCCTGGATTATATAATTCCTGATCTTCTCCGGTTGATCCTGACCAGGCATTGTAGAATAAATATCTTCAACAGCCATAACTTCCGAGATCATTCCCTGCTTAAGATAGACTTCACACATTTCATCAAAATCATCCTCAAATTGGGATGGGGTTATAATAAGCAACTGATATTCACCTTCGCGAGATTGAATAATTGGATAGCGACTTATCAATCCTGAGTTCTGGGCAATTAGATTAACTCTCGATAACACTTTTTCATTTGAATGTAAATTTTCCAATGCATTTTGTGCTTTCTTATCTGTTTTTGTATGAATTATAATTTTCACTTCTTCATAATAAGAAAGTGTTCCCTCGGCAGGGATATACATTACAGGCGTGAATGTATTGAGTGCAAATGAATAACCGTGCAAAAACTGTGTTATCAATTCACCGTTTTGTTTTTGAGGATAAATTTCTAAAGAATTGTAAAGTATGTTGTCTTTTACAAATTCATTCGATCTTGGCATTGAAACTGGTCTTACCTGCTGTTTGGGATACAAAAGGTAAGTACCGGGAATTCGTTTTTCGTTACTTCCAATTATCTCAATTGATTCTGCAATCTCTCCGGGAGGAAGTATTAGTGAAACTGAAATATATGGAAGAACCGGTTCACCAATCATTGCTTCTTGTTGTGCATTTTCAAATTCAATTGTTTGATAGCCAAACATTTCAGAAATTATGTAATTACCAAAATGATAAGTTTTTTCAATTATGCTGGCATTTAAATAAATTGCTGAAATAATAAATAAAATGATAAGTATTTTTTTCATATTATAATCCTTTACTTTTTTATTTATAATTATAACGCAAATTTTGAGCCAAATAGTTTAAAAAATAGTCATTATCATTACAAGTAATCAGGTTCGTAATTATGTTATTTAATTAACATTCCGAAAGTTAAGAAATTATAAAAATCTAATAACCTTCGAAAGGATTGAGTATTACTTAAATCCCACCTGTA
>JAOZPK010000128.1 GCA_029932755.1 Candidatus Cloacimonadota bacterium
AAAAAGCCCCGAAAACGGGGCTTTAATATTTGATGATCAGTCTATATTAATAAAATGATCTTATTTCTTTTTTGGTTTTGCTTCTTCTTTCTTCTCACTGCCTTGTGTAAATTCAATAATTGCCATTGGAGCACAATCACCACGGCGATAACCATTTTTCAATACTCTTGTATACCCGCCTTCTGTTGTTTCAAATCTAGGAGCTATCTCATCAAAGACTTTTTTTACAAGATCTCTATTCTTAAGCACTTTAAATGCTAATCTACGATGATGAACAGTGCCTTTCTTTCCATAGGTAATAACTCTTTCTGTCAGGCTTCTGATCTCTTTTGCTTTAGCTTGAGTAGTATTAATTCTTTCGTGTTTCACAAGGGAAGCAACAAGATTTTTAAGCATCAAATTGCGATGCCCTGTCTCTCTACCAAATTTTCTTCCGCTAACTTTATGTCTCATAGTTCAATCCTTATTTCTTGGTAGTAACTTTATTTTTGGCGTCTTCGATCTTCTTTCTCATACCGGTAACATCCATACCGAGAGAAAGTTCGTATTGACCAAGTAAAGCATGAATCTCTTCCAGAGATTTCTTACCGAAGTTTCTATATTTCAACATTTCATTTTCATTCTTTTCTACAAGTTCACCGATCTTATCGATCTTGGCTGCAGAAAGACAATTGCTGCAACGAACAGAAAGTTCAAGCTCATTCACATTAGTAGCTAATATTTTTTCCATTCTTTCCAACTCCGGATCCATTTCAATTTCTTCAATATACTCAGGTTCTTTTTCAAAAAGAACAATCGCATCATACAGATCTCTAAGTATTTTTGCGGAAAGATAAAGTGAATCTTTGGGATCTATACTGCCATCTGTAGTGACTTCCATAATAAGTTTATCAAAATCAATACGCTCACCAACGCGTTGATTACCAACTTCATAATTCACTTTAACAATTGGAGAATAGATCGAATCTATTGGAATAACACCAACTGATTTTTCTTCCATGTCATGGTTTTCTGCAGCAACATAACCTCTGCCGATACCAATCCATAATTCCATCCTGAAATCAACATCTTCAGTCATTTCTATAAGTTCAAGATCTTCATTTATGATCTTTACATCAGCAGTCCCTTTAATATCAGCAGCTGTAATTATGCCTATACCTTTATGTTCTAAAACAAGTTTCTCTTCACTAATTAAATCAGTTTGAATAACCAATTTCTTCAGTTTAAGAATAAGATCCATAAAATCTGAGGTTGATCCTGGGATAGCTGAAAATTCATGATGTAATCCTTCGATTTTTACATAACGTATTGCAGCACCTTGAATAGATGAAAGCAATACTCTTCTCAGTGTATTCCCAATTGTTGTAGCAAAACCAGATTCTAATGGTCCAATTTCAAATTTTCCGTAGGTCGAGCTATATGTTTTTTCATCGACTACTACTGATCCCGGTAACTGTAACGGCTCTAGGAATTTCATATAAGATCTCCTAATCTACTATTTGGAATAATATTCAACGATCAAACGTTCATCAGTATCAATTTGAATCTGTTCACGAGTTGGAATACTGATAATTTGTCCTTTAAATTTATCTTTATCAACTTTGAACCAATCGATGCTGTCAACTTCTGTTGAGGCTTCCATGGCTTCCTGGATCAAAAGCATTTGTCTGCTTTTTTCCTTAATTAAAATTTCATCTTCAGCACGAACATTAAAGGAAGGAATATCTACCTTTCTATTATTAACTAAAACGTGCCCGTGACGAATTATCTGTCTGGCTGACTTTCTGGAAGGAGCAAAACCCATACGATAGATAATGTTATCTAAACGTGTTTCCAAGATCTGAAGTAAGTTCTCACCGGTAATCCCAGATTTTTTTGCAGCCATTTTAAAATATTTTCTAAATTGTTTTTCTAAAACACCATAAGTTCGGCGTACTTTTTGTTTTTCTCTCAAATGTACACCATAATCACTCATTCTCTTTCTAAAACCTCTTGAGTTACCATGTTCTCCTGGAATAAATGGTCTTTTTTCAAAAGCACATTTTTCTGAGTTACAGCGTGAACCCTTGAGGAATAATTTCGTTCCTTCTCTTCTACATAATTTACAAGATGATCCTGTATATCTCGCCATAATATAATCCTTATACTCTTCTAGTTTTTCTTGGTCTGCACCCGTTGTGCGGGATAGGTGTTTTATCTTCGATCAATGTGATCTCTATACCATTTGCATTGAGTGCACGAATTGCAGATTCTCTACCGCCACCAGGACCTTTTACAATAACTTTAACTTTATTCACACCCATTTCTATTGCTGCTGCTGCTACTTCTTCTGCTGCAAGCTGTGCTGCAAATGGTGTACTCTTCTTCGATCCTTTATATCCAATCTTACCACCACTTGACCAGGTAAGAAGATTTCCAGCTTTATCTGTTAAAGAAACAATAGTATTATTGAAACTGGAATGAATATGAGCTACACCTTCATTATACGAAAGTCTTACTCTTTTCTTTTTTCTAACTTTTGTAGTTGCGTTTGCCATTATTCACTCCCCTACTATCTCTTTCTGCCCTTACGGGTTCTGGCATTTGTATGTGTACGCTGTCCACGAACCGGAAGACCAGATTTATGACGAATGCCACGATAACAATTAATTTCCATAAGACGTTTAATATCCATTGCCTTTTGTGTTCTCAAATCACCTTCAACAACATAATCATCAAGAATGATCTCACGTAATTTTTTTTCCTGCTCAATATTGAGATCTTTCACTTTGATATTCTCATCAATTTCTAATTTTGCCAGAATTTGTTCAGCAGTGGATTTGCCTATTCCGTAGATATAGGTAAGCCCAATAACTATTCTTTTTTCTCTTGGTAATTCTACCCCTGATATATGTGCCAAGCTTCCTCCTTATCTAACCTTGACGTTGCTTATGTTTTGGATTACTAGAGCAAATAACTCTAATAACACCATTACGTTTGATTATTTTACAATCTTTACACATTTTTTTCACAGATGCTCTAACTTTCATCTTATTCTCCTATTTATAACGATATACTATACGCCCACGATTTAAATCGTAGGGAGACAATTCAACTTTAACTTTATCACCCGGTAAGATCTTAATATAATGCATCCGCATTTTACCAGAACTGTGAGCAAGAATTTCATGCCCATTTTCTAATTCGACTTTAAATGTTGTATTTGGAAGTGCTTCCGTTACAACACCTTCAACTTCAATTACGCCTTCTTTAGCCATACTTGTCTTACTCTCTTAATACTTAGTTAAAAGTTCAGCTTCATTGTCAGTAATAAGAATAGTGTGTTCGTAATGAGCAGACAGTGAACCATCTGCCACATAAAATTCCCAACCATTCTCGATCACTCGATTAGTTCCGATATTAACCATTGGTTCAATCGCAATAGTCATCCCTTTTCTCAATCTTGGTCCTTTTCCTTTTACACCAGAATTAGGAACAACCGGATCTTCGTGCAGTGATGTTCCAATACCATGACCTGTTAAGCTGTCAGCCACGAAATATCCTTGCGACATCACATACGATCCAATTGCATGCGATATATCTCCAACTCTAGCTCCATCTTTTGCCTGAGAAATTCCTCTTTTAAGAGCTTCTCTGGTTACTGCCATTAATGCGATAGCTTGTTCCGAGATTTCGCCAACTTGAAATGTTTTGGCTGCATCACCATAATAACCATCTTTATAAACACCAACATCTATTCCAATAATGTCACCTTCACCAAGTATCTTTTTCTTGGAAGGAATGCCATGCACAATGCATGAATTTACAGATGAACAAACAGCCGCCGGAAATGGAGGTAAGCCGGGAATAGAATATCCCTTAAAAGCAGCTTTGCCAGCCTCATTCCGAATCAATTCATCAGCAAATTTGTCGATATCATATGTGCTTATACCGGGTTTGATGATTGCATCCAATTTGTGAAGTAGCAGCCCAACAATACGATTACTTTCACGCATTTTGGCGATCTCACTATTATTCTTGATCGTTATCATACTACTTCAACTCACTTCATTCACAAATAAAGAACTATCGTCTTCTTCCACGAAGTTTTCCTTTTTTCATGAAACCTTCGTAGTGTCTCATTACGAGATGAGATTCGATTTGCTGAAGAGTATCCAGCGCCACACCAACGATAATGATAAGACCAGTACCACCAAAGTAGAATGGAAGATTGGCCCATTTAGACATAAATTCGGGCATTACAGCAATAAATGCAAAGAAAGCTGCGCCCGGAAGTGTTATTCTTGTTAGTACATTATTAATGTAATCCGATGTCTTCTTCCCGGGTTTACGACCAGGAATAAATCCACCGTATTTTTTCATATTCTCTGCCATTTCAATAGGATTTAAAACCATCGCTGTATAGAAATAAGCAAAGAAAATAATCAAACTTACATAAAGAGTTGTATATAAAAATGCCCCGGGTGATAAATACCCTACGAGTGCATTCATGAAATCACTATCTTTAAAGAAAGTAGCAATTGTACGAGGGAACATTAAAATAGAGGAAGCAAAGATAATTGGAATTACACCGGCAGTATTCACTTTAAGTGGAATGTGTGTACTCTGTCCGCCATAAACCTTTCTTCCAACAATTCTTTTTGCATATTGAACCGGTATTTTACGTACACCTTCTGTCACCAAAACAACAGATGCTGTAACCACAACCATAACCAACAGTACAGCAACAGCCATGAAAATGCTCATAGCTCCTACTTTTACCATTTGGAACATTTGTGCAAACCCGGCAGGATAACGAGCAATAATACCGGCAAAGATTATCAATGATATTCCGTTACCGATTCCATGCTCTGTAATTTGTTCTCCAAGCCACATGATAAACATTACACCTGTAACCATTGTTACAACACTTGTAAATATAAATAAGAACCCCGGATTTGGAACTGCACCTTCTACACCTGACTGCAGGAACATACTGATACCCAATGCATTAAAAGATGCAATAAATACTGTTCCGTATCTGGTGTATTGTGCTATTTTCTTTTGTCCTTCGGCTCCTTCTTTTTTCAATCTTTCAAAAAATGGAATAACTCCACCCAAAAGTTGAATAACAATTGATGTTGTGATATAAGGCATGATTCCTAAAGCAAAAACAGATGCACGTCCAAGGTTACCACCAACAAAAAGGTCGAACATACCAAAAAGGTTTCCACCCGATTGATTGCCTCCACCAATGAATTGTGATAAAGCGTCTGAATTTATTCCGGGAATAGGAATATAGCTTCCCAATCTATAAATCACCAAGATCAATGCTGTGAAGAGAATCTTCTTTTTAAGATCCGGAATTTTAAAAATATTAGTTATGCTCTTCCACACTTTAGATAACCTCCGCAATTCCGCCTTGCTTTTCGATCAACTCTTTTGCAACTTTTGAAAAAGCATTAGCTTTTATTATGATCTTTCTGTCAAATATTTCAGATCCTCTTGCAAGAA
>JAOZPK010000038.1 GCA_029932755.1 Candidatus Cloacimonadota bacterium
GTCTCAACAAATACATCAGGTTCTACTTTTGTTTCTTCAAAAACTAGTTTATAATCCTCTTCAGATTTATTGGCTTTTCTTCCATAAGTACAAATTTCATCTAAAGAATATTTTCTGATCTTAGAAAGATGTGTAATACTTTTTTGACTGTCTTTGATTCTGTCTACAAGACTGCGAATACGATAAACCATTCTCTTCAGGAGTTTCTCATTATATTTTAAATTACTGAAGATCTCGATAAGTTTAATTCTTTGTGTATCGATCAATTCCTGATCTAAAAGGTGTTCATCTTCATCAATATCGCTACTGTCTATCATCTCACCAATTTTTTCAAAAATTGCTTTCGTATCCCTGATAACTTGTTCAAATTCATTTACAAGATTAGCTTCCTGAGATTTATCCATCCAGGTTCCATATTCGATCTTAAATATCTGGTCTATTTTAACCCTTTTCTCACGATAACGATGTATAAAGTTTTCCATCTCACGAAGAGTACTGCCGCTTTTAAAAATATTTTTATTAATATGTTGCTGACCACTCTCGATCTTCTTAGCGATCCTTACTTCTCCCTCTCTATCAAGAAGCGGAACACGACCCATTTCTCCCAGATACATTCTTACCGGATCGTCATAATATTTCCGATTATGGAACTTTTTTGTAGCTCTTGTTTTCTTTAAGGAAATCTTCTTTTTTGTAACCTTTTTTTGAGTCTCATCAATGAGTTCAATCCCCTCTCCCACAAGATCAGAAATAATCTGTTCTATCTTATCGAGAAAGATCGGGTTATTTGGCAGGACAGTATTGATCTGCTTGAAAGTTAGCAGATCATTATTTTTTCTACCGGTTTGAATCAGCTTCTTAATACACTCGTTATAACTAAGCATTTAGTCTCCTTAGTACAAAGTTTTTCTAACCACTTTTTTATTTATTTTTAATAATTCTTTTTTTATTTCTTTTTTCTTTGCATGAAGTTCCATATTTGTTGGATCATTAAGAATTTCAGCATTTATTGCTTTCAAATTGGTATAGAATTTTCTGGTTTTAAGCGCAATAAGAATATCATCAATAGTTTGCGTGGGGGAATCTGACATAGAAAGTTCTGTGAGCAAATCTCTAATACCATCATTATCTATCTTGCTTATTAAAGCAGGAATATTATCCATATCTTCTATATGCTCCGACATTATTTTGTAAATTTCTCTATACTTTCCAGTTAAAAAGTAACTCGAATCTATCTCCTGCGCAACTTTTTTATATAATGATTGGTTATTAATAATAAGTAATAATATATCTCGCTCTTCTGTAAAATGTTCTGTTTTGGAAGGTTCTGTATCCTCGGTCTCTTTTTTAAATGTTCTTCTTTTTTTTCTTATCTTGGAAGATACTGCATGCCCGGACAATCCAAATGTTTCAGCAATATCCTGAGTCAAGAGTTCTTGAGCAACTTCATCTTCTATTTCGTTAAGAATATCAAACAAAACAGAAAGCTTACCTTTTTTATCAACACCGATTACTTCATCATCTTTCAAAAACTCAGCTATTGGTTTTGCTTTATCGATCATTTCCTGCATGCTTTTAGCACCATTATTCCTGATATAGCTATCGGGATCATCTGCCTTTGGTAATCCAATAATTTTTACATTATAGCCTTTACCCAATATCTTTCCAGCAGCACGAACAGCAGCTTTTCTACCCGATGCATCTCCGTCATACAACATATAAAAATTATCAGAAAACCTACCTAACAAACTAATTTGAGAATCGGTGAGTGATGTACCCAATGAAGCAACAGAATTCGTAAAACCATTTTCATAAAGTCTTAGGAAATCGGTATATCCTTCGCAGATCAGAGCATGATCTTTTTTAGAAATCGTATATTTAGTATCGAAGAGACCATACAACTCATTCCCTTTTGTATAAATATCAGTGGTTGGTGAATTTACATATTTCCCACCTGATTGACTTTCATGTAATTTTCTTCCACCAAAAGCTACCACTTTTCCGGAAGATGAATGGATCGGGAACATTATTCTCTCACGAAACAGATCATTATTCTTCGAAGTAAACAAACCCGTTGTTGCCAGGATCTTTTCATTAATATCATTTTTAAGTAGATAATTATGCAATCCGCCGTAAGAATTGAGTGCAAATCCTAATTTGAATTTTTTTATCGTTTCATTTTTAATATCTCTTTCTGCCAGATATTCTAAAGCACTGCTTCCATGCTCTACTAAATTTTTATAAAAGTATCCTGTAGCAATTTCATATATCTTGTAGATCAAGTCACGTTTGGAATCTTTGCCTTTACTCTGCATCGACTGTTTTACGGTTATACCAGCGCGGGCAGCAAGTTTCTTTAAAGCTTCAGGGAATGATATTTTTTCAAATTCCTGTACATAGGTTATAACATTACCGCCCTTCCCACAACCAAAGCATTTGTATATCTGTTTTTTAGGGCTTACAATAAATGATGCGGTTTTCTCATCGTGGAACGGACAGCGAGCTTTAAAATTACTACCTGTTTTCTTAAGAGGAATGTAATTGCTGATAACATCAACGATATCATTTCTTTCAATAATTTCATCAATAACATGCTGATCCATTAATTCCTCCCCTATTCCTTGATTTTAATAACGGTTACACCACTTCCACCTGCTTCTGGTGGAGGCGAGAAAAATTCTTCAGTATTCTTATTCGTTCGCAAATAATTTCTAACTTTTGAGCGTAACGCTCCCGTCCCTTTTCCATGAACGATACGAATCATGAGAAGTCCGCTTATTACAGCATTGTCAATAAAAGTTTCGATTTCCGGTAAAGCTTCTTCAAATCGAAGTCCTATAATTTTTAGTTCCATTTTTGCATCATTTTTGGGAACATTAATATATTGCTTTTTATTTGATCTTTTCGCTTTTTTTTCTGTTATCAAATAGAGTCGATCTGATGTTGTATTCAGGAAAATCCCATCCATATCAATCTTGATATTCTTTCCTGAGATCTCGATTATTTCACCTTCCATTTCTAATTCTTTAAGCCAAACCTTCATTCCAATCTCTGGATGGTTAACTGATTCACGTGAGATTTCCGAAAGTCTTTCTTCTTCCTCACTTAGATCTCGATTAAGCTGTGTGATTTTCTTCAAAGATTTTTCAAATTTATCTTTTTTCTCGTTTCTATTGGACTTCTTAATATCCTTAATTTCCATATTCAGTTCTTTCTGCATGGAAGTAAGAAATTCGCGTGCATCCCGCAAAGATTTTCTCTTTATCTCTTTCTTGTCCTTTTCCAGAGATTCGATCTGATCTTGACGTTCAGAGATCTTCTGATTTAATAATGCAGTTTTCAATTCAAATTGGTATAATTGACGTGACAGAGATTTTTTTTCTTCCGACATTTTTTTGATCAAATCAGTTAATTCTACATTTTGTTTACCGGTTAAATTTTTTGCTCTATCAATAAGATCGTTTTGTAATCCAAGCCTTGATGCAACTTCAATAGCAAAACTGTTTCCGGGTAAACCTAGTTTGAATTGGTAAGTTGGTTTATATTTGTTGGGGTCAAATTGCATTGCTGCATTTATGCATTTTTCATGCTTCTCAGCAAAAACCTTAAGCGATGTATAATGTGTGCTTATCACACCAACAGCACCATTTTCTGCCAGGTTTTCCAAGATTGCCTGAGCTAAAGCTGATCCCTGTTCGGGGTCTGTTGCTGCTCCGATCTCATCGATAAGAACCAGTATTTTTGAGTCAGTATTCTCTGTCATTTCTCTGATATTCTTTATATGAGAAGAGAATGTACTTAGAGCATTTTCCAGTGACTGACTATCTCCGATATCGGCAAAAACAGAATCAAATGAACCGATAATGCTATGTGGATCTGCTGGAATTGGTAAACCTGATTTTGCCATTAAAGTAAGTAACCCCACAGTTTTTAAAGTAACTGTTTTGCCACCGGTATTCGGTCCTGAAACCAGCAATAGATTATAATTATATCCAAGCTCCAGATCAAAGGGGATAACATCTTTAAATTCATTAAAGGTAAGTATAAGAAGCGGATGTCTGGCATTTTTTAATTTAATTTGTGGTTTCTCTGAAAGTACTGGTTTTTCTGCCTTGAGCCTATTCGCTAAACGAGCAGATGCGAAGAAGAAATCTAACTCTTGAAGATATCTTATTTCTTTCAATAATTCACTCTTATGATCAAGGATCATTTCTGTATATTTTTTAAATATTCGGAAGATCTCCTGCTTTTCTTCGCTGGATACAAGTTCAAGATCATTATTCAATCCAACGATCTCTTGAGGTTCCATATAAATTGAAGACTTGCTTGAAGAACGTCCGTGTATAATTCCCGGAACAAATGGAGAAGCTCCCTCTTTTATGGGAACTACATATCTACCATCACGTTGAGTAACGATATTATCATGCATGAACTTACTGGCAGAAAGCGATTCGACTTTTTTATTAAGAGTAGAAACCAGATTTTTTCTTACTTGCTTCTTTTTTCGGCGAATCGATGCAAGAACGGATGATGCATTATTCTTAACTTCACCATCACTTTCAAATATCTGATTAAACCTTACTTCAATATCATCAAGTATAATGATTCTATTAATAAATTTCAAATATTCGGGATGATCACTTAATTCCTCAGTGCTCTTAGAAATTCTGTTTGCGGTTGAAACATTAAAAAATATCTGTTGAAATTCTTCAAAATTATAAGTTTGATGCTTTTGTTTTGAGATTATCTCTGTAATATCCGAGATATTTTCAAAATTATGTGAGATACCTTTTCTTAATAAGATTTGGATTTCTGATGTTAGCTCAAGTTTATAAGTAATATCTGCAATTGTGTGCATCGGCTGCAGATCTAATGCTATTTTACTTCCAAGTTTGGAATGACATTCCTGTGCAAGATAATCCTTAATTTTATTGTACTCGAGCTGCTTATGTGAATTCATCTATTTGGGCATCTTTTCATTGATCAATTTTTCAATTTTTTCTGTATTCTTATCAATTTTCTTTCCCGCGTTCTGCATTTTTTCTTTTAATCCAGGATATTTCGACTCAATTTTATCGGTAACGTCACGAATATTCACAACTATTCTTGAAGGAGATGTAAAGTCACGAATTTGTTCTTCAAATGGTAACAAATTTAGTAATAGAAGAATAATTGCGATTATCAATGCTCCATTAAAAACACCAAAGAGTGCACCTAATATCCTATCCAACCATTTCAGATTAAGAAATTCTATTATCATTTGCAAGATTTTTATGGTAAGTTTAGCTATTAATATTATTGCTATAGTTATTAGAATGTAGGAACATATAATAGCTAATAATTCACTAAACCCCAACTTTACCATAAGCATACCTTTAAAAAGATGACCGCTTTTAGCAATTAGTAAAACGATAACAACTAAACTTAAAAGACTGATAATGCTTTTGATAAAACCTTTTATTAGGCCATATGATAATAGAACTAATAAAAAGACACCTAAGATAATATCTAGAATATTCATTTTCCATCCTTTGTTTAATATGAAACAATTTTTAGAGAAAAAAGGGGAGATAAGTTATCTCCCCCACAAATTATTTGAACTTTATTGATTATTGATCAGCTCTGCAATTCTCTTCTGACAATTGCACTTAAGCTTTTTCCATCTACATTACTGCCGAGTTTTTCTTTGAGATACTTCATCATAATTCCCATATCTTTCATAGACTCAGCATTAAGATGAACAAGAGCATTACTGACTTCTTTTTCTAATTCAGCTTCAGAGATTTCTTCCGGTAAATAGGCTTTGATGATTTCTATCTCTTTTTTCTCGATCTCTGCAAGTTCGGGGCGTTCACCTTGTATATAAAGTTCCGCCGCCTGCTGGCGTTGTTTAACCTGAACCTTAAATACAGAAATAATCTCTTCATCAGAAAGATCTTTCTTTTGTTCAATCTTCTTATATTGAACTGCAGATTTCAAAGCACGAAGAACTTTAAGCATGTCTTTGTCCTTCTTTTGCATTGCTTTTTTTAGATCAACATTAATTCGTGTGAGCATATCTTTATGAAAAACGTCTCTGTTTTCTAAGACGCTTCATAGCCTTTCTTACTTGATCGTTTTTCTCTTTTTTGCGAACTACACTTGGCTTTTCATAATATTTATTCTTCTTAACATCAGATAAAAGACCAGCTCTTTCGCAAGACTTTTTGAATCTTCTAAGCAGTACTTGAAAAGACTCACCACTTTTAGCAATAACTTTTGGCAAAGAAATCACCCCCTTTTATTTATGTGAAATTCAAAATTCTGAGTATCACTTATCCTGTCAAGCCTAAATATATTGATATTAATAATTTATATATGTAATTTCAGGATAGTTCATACTATCTGCTATTGATGGCTTTTAAAAACACATTTAGGCAACACAATTCATTGATTTCCAAAAAAAAAGCTTGAATAAATATCAATGATTTTAGTTATTGCACAAACTAAAAAAAATATATGAAATATATTTGGAGGAAGTATAATGTTACAAGGACTTAGAAAACACGGATCGTGGATTGTAATTGTGATTGCTGCTGTATTTATTCTCTCGATGGCAATTGGTGGAATTAGCAGTATCTTCATAAAAAAACCATTTGTAGGAAGCATTGCAGGTGAGAAGATCTATCCTAATGATTATAGTGAGTATCTGCAAAACGCTTATGCAAGCTTTGCACAACAAAATCCGGATAAAGAAATTGATGAACAAACTGCAAAACAATTAAATGATCAATTGTGGGATATGCTTATTCAGCAAATACTATTTGAAAAAGCTATAAAAAAACGGCATATTAAAATTACTGATGATGATGTTATTGAAGGATTAAAAAAGCCAACAGAAGATATTACATCCATCCCTCAATTCCAAACTGATGGTAAATTTGATTATACAAAATATGAAACACTTTTAATGGAAAATCCTGAATTTGCTAACTGGGTAGAGAGTAGTGTTAGAGGAAGACTTCCACGTCAAATGCTTTTCGATGATGTAAAATCAGAAATTTCAGTTACTATTGAAGAAGTTGAGCAACAGTACATTGATGATAATAATCTTGCCGATGCAGATGTAATATTTTTCAATCCGAATAAGATAAAAGACGTGGAAGTAACAGACGAAGATCTGCAAAAATATTACGATGATAATAAAGAGGATTTCAAAAAGGATCCTGCCAGAAAAGTTAAATTGGTAGCTATAAATCTTGAGCCAAGTGAAACTGATAAAAAGCTTGTAAAAACAAAAGTTGATTCAATCTACAATCTTGCAATTAACGGTGAAGATTTTGCTGAACTTGCAAAGAAATATTCCGAAGGTCCTTCCGCACCTCAAGGTGGAGATTTGGGTTATTTCACTAAAGGGAAAATGGTTCCCGCTTTTGAAGAAGCAGCATTCCAATTAAATAAAGGTGAGATCAGCAAACCTGTTAAATCTAGATTTGGCTGGCACATAATTAAACTTATTGATAAAAGAATCAAAGATGGTGCAGAAGAGATCCAGGCAAGCCATATTCTTCTTGAAGTAAAAGCTTCTGAGGCAACAAAAGAAAACCTGGAAGTTGTAGCATACGATCTATTTGAAAAAGCAAGTGACACGAATTTAGATAAAGCTGCTGAAGAACTTGCTTATGAGATAAAAGAATCTAAAAAAATATATGCTTCATCGCAATATATTGTTGGAGTTGGTAAAAACAAAGAGCTTGTAGAATTTGCTTTTGATAATAAAGTGGGCAAACTTCACGAACCAATCCTTAAAGAGGATGGCAGCTATGTTATTTGTGAAGTATCATTTATTATTGGAGAACATTATCAAGAATTTGAAGAGGTTAAACGTCAAATAGAAAACATTGTCAAAAAAGAAAAGAAAAAAGAGATCACACAAACTAATGCTCTGGAATTTTCTAATAAATATAATACAGCAGAATATTTAAAAAAAGCAGAAGCAGAAGGATATGAAGTTGTTGAAGCATTAAATGTGAAAATTGATAATGCCATTAAAAAGATAGGGAAAGATGAGGTTTTAAATGAAGCTATCCTTGCAAAAGAAGTGGGAGAATACACAGATGTGATCAACGGTGAAAGAGGTTCCTACATTGCTTTAGTAAAAGTTCGCACTCACCCCGATATGGATAAATTCGAAAAAGATCAGGACAAATTTATGGACGAAGCTCAAACAGAAGCGGAGAATGAACACCTGAATGAATGGTTTGAGAATTTGAAAGAAGATGCAGAAATAATTGATAATAGAAGTGAATACTAAAATCAGAATTTACTGAAGTTATTTTAATATAGAAAGCGGGTTTTAAAGCCCGCTTTTTTTTATAATTTAAAACCATGTGGTAATAATTCTGCTATACTTGTTTCAAGTTCATTGGTTAAAGAAACAACTGTGATCTTAAGATCGGAAGAAAATTCTGAGATAACCTGACGGCAAGCACCGCAGGGATAGAATAATTCTTCGGTATTAGAAAAAATCACAAGCTCCGTAAACTTTGTTTCACCTTCTGAAACAGCTTTAAAAATAGCAGTTCTTTCTGCACAATTTGTTAAACCGTAAGATGAGTTCTCTACGTTGCAGCCTGTAAATATCTTCCCTGATTTTGTAAGTATAGCTGCTCCAACCTGGAATCCGGAATACGGGACATAAGCATTTTTTGATACTCTTTTTGCTGCTCCTATCAATTTCTGTTTCATAGTTTTCTCCTTGCTCTGCTATCAAAACCAGCTATTCGCTAAAGTATTGTAAAGTGATTTTTCTAAAACAAAATAAAATAATGATAAATATTTTGACATCTATACTCCAAATTTCATTTATCTTTTTGTAATAAATGGAGGAAAAATAGTGGATAAAGTTCTTAATCCGAGAATCAAAATATGCTGTATCAACAGTCTAACAGAAGCAAAAATTGCCATAAAAATGGGTGCATCAGCATTAGGTCTTGTTTCAGAAATGCCTAGTGGTCCGGGTGTTATTTCAATGGAAACTATCAAGCTGATCGCAGCATCTGTACCTCCACCCATCGCTACATTCTTATTAACCTCCAAACAGAACATAAATGTAATAATTAAGCAACACAATTATTGCCGTACAAATACTATCCAGATCTGTGATGATTTAATGATCGGTACACACAAAAATTTGAAAGAAGCTCTACCGGGGATAGCTATTGTACAGGTTATTCATGTAAATGGAGATGAAAGTATCACCGAGGCACTAGAAATTCAAAATGATGTTGATGCAATTTTATTAGATTCAGGAAATCAATCTCAACAGATAAAAGAACTGGGTGGAACAGGAAGAACTCACAATTGGGAAATAAGTTGTAAAATAAGAAAGAAATTAGATATTCCAATATTTCTTGCAGGCGGGATAAAGCCAGATAACATTGCTCAGGCAATAGATCAAGTTCATCCTTTTGGCATTGATCTCTGCAGTGGGGTGAGAACTGATGGTAAACTTAATGAGATAAAATTACAGCAATTATTCAGCAACATAGAAAGGAGTAAGAAATGAAATACATTGGGGGACACGTAAGTGCTGCCGGTGGTGTGGAAAATGCACCACTTAATGCTAAAGCGATAGGAGCAAAAGCATTTGCTCTTTTTACAAAAAATCAGAGAAAGTGGTTTGCTAAACCACTAACTGAAGAGAACATTAATTTGTTCAAAGAAAATTGTGAGAAAGAAAGATTTTCATCTGAGCATATTTTACCTCACGATAGCTATCTCATAAATCTTGGACACCCTGAAAGTGAAAAACTTATCAAATCACAAAAAGCATTTTTGGATGAACTGCAACGTTGTGAACAACTCGGTCTTAAATATTTGAATTTTCATCCGGGATCACACTTAGGACAATACTCAGAGGATGAATGTTTGAAAAATGTTTCTGAATCTATAAATCTAGCTCTTTCTAAAACTGATTATGTTACCGCTGTTATTGAAAATACTGCCGGACAGGGCAATAATGTTGGCTATAAATTTGAACATTTAGCTCAGATAATTGATCAAGTTAAAGATAAATCCAGAATTGGTGTTTGCATTGATACATGTCATGCTTATACTTCAGGTTATGATCTGCGAGATGAGAAAGCTTTTCATAACACTTTCCAACAATTTGAGGATCTGATCGGATTCCAATATTTAAAAGGAATGCATATTAATGACAGTAAAAAAGAATTGGGAACTCGGGTTGATAGACACGAAAGTATCGGAAAAGGATTCATTGGATTAGACGCATTTAAAATACTGATGAATGATAGCAGATTCAATGATATACCATTAATTTTGGAAACACCAAATTCTGAAATTTGGGCAGATGAGATTAAGTTGCTTTATAGTTTGAAAAAGTAGGGACGATTACCCCTAATCGTCCTATTCTAGTCCCCAAACCTCAGTTTGGGAATCTATTGTTCAAGTTAATAAGTTCAAACTTGCAAACAAGTTTGCCGGTCAATTCGGAGAATTGACCCTACTATGTCTTCTCGAACCTGTCGAGAGATCTCAATTATTTCAACAACAAACATTTCTTGCTGGCAATTGCTTTGCCATTTATTTTTAATTGATACATATAAATCCCTGATGAGACTGGTTTGTTGTTTGAATCCATTCCATCCCAAATGACTTGGTGAACTGGTAAATTAGTGAATTGGTTAATTGGGAAAGACTTCACTTTTTGTCCTTTCACATTATAAATCGTCAACTCAGTGTTCTCCGTGATCTCCGTGGTTAGATTAAATACAATTGTTGTTTCAGGATTGAAAGGATTAGGATAATTGGAAAGTGTAAGTTTTAATGCTTGTAGATCATCTTCTGCAGAGCTGGGTACATAAGTATATTCAAACAAACCAATATTTGCCATTTCCAATGTAATAAGATAATTTGTTCCAGCATGTTCCATTAATTCAATATTATAGATATAATTTAATCCATTGAAAATCGCCATAGGTTCTGTACAATTAGGTCTATTTTCATAAACTGCGACTATGTATTCGATTCTGGCAAAGATAAGATCATCATGTATCTCAATTTGGTTACCCCATTGTGGTGTAAAATATAACTCGGGTTGTAATGGGTTTTCTAATTGGAAAACTTGTGCAATATCCCCATCACTAGTATTACCCCTCGTTAACAGGTAACCATCATGACCATCAACATATTGATTATCAGTAAAGTTACTAATTTCATTTGCAATGTATGGTTCGTTTTCTTCCAATCCTTCTAATATCAGCAGATTATAGGGAGATGTACCAAGGGTTGCATAAGCAATTGAATTAATTACTGTTAATCCTTCAGGAATTGAGGGAAGAAGATATTCAAATTGCTCTATTGCTTCACCAGGTTCAGAAATGTCAAATTTCGAGAATATGTTAGTTTGTAAATTATATAAATAAATTGAAACCGGATCAGATTCATCAATATATGGAAAAGACATATCTAGGTCATAAATATTAAGTGAAAGTGTATTTCTAAGTATCGGATTTTCAAGATCAATAATATCATAAAATTCAATTCTGAGTTCTTCAAAATCTTTTAAAACCATCCAGCCACCCTGTTTGTGAATCAGTTGATAACGTTTTTCAAAAAACCATTCTCCCAAATCAATAGGATTTAAAGGATTCATAATATCAAATAAATAATATCCTTCCAACGGAAAAGTACTCATAATTATTTTACTATCATACATATCACCGATGAAAAATCTTATGTGATCGTAATAACTATCATTATACTCAACTGTATTATTCTCAATGCTGTAATGCTGAACACCATCATTAATAGTTCCTACATACAAGTTATTTTCAGAATGATCACAACCTTGTCCATAACCAAGCATATTATGTGCTATTGAATCAACCAAAACCGGATTTGAAATATCAGAAATATTAATAAGTCGCAACAGATAAGAATCAAATATCACTGCATTCTCACCCAAAATTGCATATTGTTTGTTACCAAGCATACCAATATCCTCTGGTAAAGTATAGCGGGAAAGATACTGCCAATTGGTAACATCACTTATATCCCAAAATGTTATATTTCTTAAGTTTACTGCAGATAAGATATTGTCATTTATCACTTTGTAATGACGATAACCTTCATTACAATCGGAATAAGCAGAAACATTTGTGGTACCAATTATTTCAAATTCATTAGGAGGGTTATATTGAACAGTGGTTATGATATATCCATCTTGTCTAACAAGCAGACTATCATTTATAATATTATAATAATTATCAGAAATGATCTGCCCTATATATTCCATTTCGGGAATGCTATAGAAATCGTCATAGAAACCAGCTTCTGAATCAAACCATTTCATAACCATATAATTACCTAATTCAAAAATGCCAAAATACATATCTAACTCAGAATATTCAACTTGATCTAAAACAATGGGATTATAAACATCGCTTATATCTATTTTATTGATCTGTATATAGTAATCAGGTATTATGTAAGGGCTTCTATTACCACCGGAGCCAATGAAGCAGTATTGATCCTTTATCAACATATTTCTGGGTTCTGCTATTATTAACATAGAAATTTTTGTAATACTTCCATCACCATATATCTCATAGATTTCCAAACCATTCATATTCAATGCATACAAATAATTATCAATTATTTTAATATCCTCTGCATCTGCAAATTCTTGAGCATAAGCAATTTCATCAATTTTGTTTATCTCAAATTCCTGTGCAGTAAGATATGAGAAGATTATTGAAACCAATACTATAAAGGTTAATTTTTTCATTTTTAACTCCATTAGATTAATATCCTTAAATCATAAATTTATCAATATTCTCTCGTTCCCAAGACAATCCGTCAAATGCCGGAGTAAACATTTAGGGACGAGAGATAAAACAGCACTGACAATATACTGTCAGTGCTGATAGTTCAACTAATTACCTGCAGGTGGATCATCTGGTATTGTAGGTGTTTTAAGATCAAGATGAAAAGTAATAGGACCAGTATTATGAGTAACAATTCTTGTATCAGAATCATGAACGAGCCCATTTGTACTTATACCATATATTGTCAAAACATATACTCCATATTCTGGAAGATTTGGAATAGTTATAGTATTGTTACTATTTATTTCGATATAGAAAGGACCATATGTAAACCAAGGACTTCCAGCATAAATATCTACATCAATCTCTGCTGAACCATTTCCAGTTGTAATTGTATGTACTATTTGATCAAACGCCATCAAACTACCTGCTAACAACAGCATTGCCAAGATGCTTATGATTAATATTGTATTTCTACGCATTTTATTTCTCCTTTTTAAAAAGATTAACATTCAATTCATTCATTTTTCGGAAAACGTTAATAACTTAAGAGAAATTCCTCACACAAACTTATTCTTACAGATAATGAACAGCATTTCTACCTCCTTCAAAACAAATTGAAGGAAGAGAGTCCACAAATATTTTGACATCCAATCGATGATAATTATTTATGTCTCTTGGGAAGAGTGCTGTGGAGATTCATTTGCATTGCAGGCAGCTTTGCTGTATCGAAACACTCTCTTCCTTTTTTAAGTTATTACAATTTAGGCATTTTTAATTTTGTCTCATTTAATATTGCTAAGTACAATTCCAAAAAAAAAAAAAAAATGAAAACTTTGTCAAATGTTTTGTTGTTTTTCTAATTTAATTAGTTATTGATTCCCATTTTCACGGGAAGGACAAATTATAGGAACAATTACCCTTAATCGCCCAATTGTTATTCGGTCAAATCAGGGAATTACTCTACTTTGTCATCCTCAGCTTAACTGGGGATCTTATAGATTCACATTCGGAGTTGGGAATGGCATGGAAAAAGGATTAGTTATTGAGTCATCGTGGAAAACATTCCGTATTTCTGAGAAAATCTTTCAATTTTTTTACTCACGAAGAATCTGGAATGTTTAAACTTTTCCATCTTCGTTCCAAAATAGAGGAGCTATGACGTGACAGGTCGTCGAATGCCTATGTAATCCCGAAAGCTTTCGGGATCAGAGTGATAATAGAATTGTGTATCTTTTTACTTTTAGTCAGTGCAAGTCTGTGGCAATTTATTCAAATATAGCTTCCACAAATTCGTTCACATCAAAATCACGCAGATCGTTGTAGGTCTCTCCCACTCCGATAAGTTTAACGGGAATATCAAGCTGATGCTTTATGCCAATTATGATCCCGCCTTTAGCAGTTCCATCCAATTTTGTGAGAACTAAACCGGATAGTTCAGTTGCTTTATTGAATAATTCAGCCTGCGTAATTGCATTTTGCCCTGTTGTAGCATCTACAACAAGCAATGTTTCATGAGGTGCATCGGGTACTATCTTTTTAATAGTTCTTTTTATTTTTGAAAGTTCGTTCATTAAATTTACTTTTGTATGCTGTCTTCCGGCAGTATCAATTAACACCACATCATACTTCTTATTCACTGCCTTCATCATCCCGTCATACACAACAGAAGATGGATCACTTCCTTCCTGCTGTTTCATAATATCAGCACCTGTTCTTTCTGCCCAGATAGCCAACTGATCTATTGCGGCAGCCCGGAATGTATCTCCGGCTATCATGAGCACACTCTTCCCATTTTTGGTAAAACGCTTTGCCAATTTTGCGATTGTTGTGGTTTTTCCAACTCCATTCACCCCTGTAAAAAGAGCTACAAATGGTTTAACATTTTTATATTGCAAATGGTCTGTTTCTCTGCCGTAATCTTTTAAGAGCAATTTGCGAATTATTTCTTCAAGTTGTTTTTGAATATCAGTTGCTGCTGTTATTTGCTGAAGTTTGATCTCTTCTTTTAAACTATCGATAATATCATAGCTTGTCTGCACGCCAACATCTGCTTGAAGCAGCATTTCTTCAAGATCATCCATTAATTCAGAATCCACTTTGCCACGCAGATTAACGATCTCTGCTAACTTCCCGAGTAAACCATTTTTTGTTTTGGCAAGTTTATCTTTTAAGCTTTCCGGTTTTGCAACAACCTCGATGTTTATGTTTTTTTTCTTCTTTATTATTATGATAATTATTGCGCAAATTACAATAAGTAATGCAGCAGCAATATAAATGATTAGATTTGTATCCATATAATACCTCTAATTTATTGAACCTTATAATAAAAAAGGCAGGCATATCTTATGCCTGCCCATTCTATATATTAGTGGTTATTTCTTTTCTTTTTTTTCTGCTTTTTGAGCATTGAAAAATGCAGAGATTCTAGCTTTTCTTCTGGAAGCTGTTCTTTTATGAATGACGTGACTCTTAGCAGCTTTATCCAATTGTGAATATACTTCATGCAGAAGAGTTTCTTTTTCTTCAGCAGAGATATCACTTCTCATTTTCTTAGCTAATGTATTAATCGTCATTTTAACATAATGATTACGAGCTGAACGCTTCTTCTCTTGTCTAAGTCTTTTTTCGCAAGACACATGATTCGGCATTTATTCCTCCATCTTTATAATTTTCGAAGTCAGAAAAAGTTAGCGGTATTTTCTGTCAAAATATTTATTATAATTTTTATCCAAATCTGCTTACTGCATCTGATCATATTTCATTTTGAAATCTCTAATGCCAATAAATGCAGAATCAATAAGTTTATCCTGATATGAACTTTTTATCAATTTTTTCTCTTCATCTTTATTAGAGAGAAATCCAAATTCAATTAGCACAGCCGGCATAAATGCCCCGCGTAACACATAAAAATTTGCCTGTTTCACACCACGATCATATGCATTGGTGGCATTCACAAGTGAAGTTTGAAGATTTGCTCCCAGTTTATAACTCTCTTCCAAATGTTCACTCTGAGCCATATCGGCTAATATGAAGGCAAGGTCATCATATTTTTTCACTGCTTCCCTTCCTCCCTCATATTCATACACAACCTGATTTTCCATTGCTTCCACTGCTCTGGCTTCATCTGTTTTAGCAGTAGAAAGATAATAGACTTCAATTCCATCAATTTTAGATTTACGGTGAGCATTGCAATGAAGTGAGATAAATAGATCTGCATTATTTTCATTAGCAAATTTTGTTCGCTGCTGCAAAGATACAAATTCATCTTTATCGCGTGATAGAAGAACAATCACATCCAACTGTTCCTCTAATTTTTTCTTTAATTTCAAGGCAAGTTCCAACACAATGTCTTTCTCAAAATTTTTCTTGGAATATCCTACAGCTCCTGGATCTTTTCCGCCATGTCCGGGATCAAGTACGATCCGCTTTATAGAATTATCTAACGGAGCCCTTGCAACAAGTTTATTCTTTTCCCATGACATTATATTACTGAATATCTGCGGTAAAAGATCTGTAAGAAATACAACCGGCAGAAAATATTTTCCGTCTTGCTGAATAATGTTATGAGTCATGTTATGGTAATTTGATCCATACTGCAATAATGAGGAATCCATTAAAAAGATCAACTGTTTACCGTAGATATTCACATTCAATCTTTGATCCAGTAGATCATCAGAAATATTTGCTTTAAAGGTTTTATTCAATTCAAAAACATTGAAGTATTCTGTACTGTCAATTTCGATGGTTTTAATAACTTCCGGTGCTAAAGAAGATTTATATTCCACAGTGATGTCCCCAAAAGCAATACTAAAAACAACTAACATAATAAATAAAAATGATTTTTTCAACAATCCTCCAATAATTATCCTCTAGGATAAACTACTAATAATATTGTGTGCATTATCATTTTAATGTTTTCCAACCTTGTCCTTCGACTACGCTCAGGATGACACAAGCTTCGGCTGGAAAGCAGAACGACGGAGAGTTTATCATATTGTCTTCCTGACGAACCTTGCACGTTGTTCTCTTAAGGAAGGATAGACAAAAAGAATATAATCACCCATAATTTTCTCTAATTTTATCCTCTGGGTGCAATTCTACGAAAATATTTTACGATCCTATCAAACTTCGCTGAATACACTAAGCCAGATTTACAAATCCTTAAATAATCTAGATAGCTCAAAATAGAAGCAAGCCAAAACATGCTTATAGAAATAATAAATACAACTTTTACACCCAAATATTTTAAAATAAAATATCCAATAAATGGAACTATCAGTGCTCTTAATCCTGTAAGTGTTACATGAACACTTTGATACATAGAAACATCGTCATCTCCGGCAAAAAAGATAGAACTCATATTCCACGAAATCACGATACCGGACATGCCAATTCCAAAAACGAGATAGGCAAAATATACAATATAATTCTCAATTCCGGAACCTATTAAAAAACTTGATATTAACAGAATTAGCGGATAGCAGCCTAATGTGAAGAAAGCAATAAATGTGAAGAATGACGGATTTTTCTTATCGTGGATCCAGCCGGCAATTGGAGATAAGAATAGAATTCCCAACTGAGAAATTATTCCTTTTGCCATAAAGGTCTGTGAATAATCCATTTTAAGATACTCCACCAGAAATTTAGGAATTGCAGGAAGTATGATCATAAAGCCAATTCCATAGATGAAAAAGTTTCTTTGGAAGATCGCAAAATCTTTGTCCTTCTTTAAAATATTCACAGTGCTCATAACAGGTGTTATAAAAAATTGCTTAAGTTTCAACTTGGCTGTATTGTACTTTTTATTCTCTATTTTTATCATTGCCATAAGCAGGGAACTTACGCAGCCCATTAATCCGGCAACGGAGAAGATATAGCGGAACCAGTCTTCGTTTACGTCCATTAACTTCCCGGCAGAATAACTGAAAATTATTGCAATAAGTGTTACCAGGCTTGCTGTATAGCCAAATAAAACACCTCTATTCTCTACAGAAATGTTGTGCCGATATATTGAGTTTTGGGCAGGACTTAAAAGTGAGTTAAATGAAAATACAAAGATCATTATGATCAAATAGGAATAATAGCTGTGAGTCCACAACATGAAGAGAAGAACAAGCCTTCCGATGAAGGCAGTAAGAACAAAAAATTTGGAGATGCTTTTGGAACGTTCTAGTGCTTTACCCCACCAGATAGAGAACAGATTTGAGAGCGGCCACAACATAACCAGTATCGTGATCTGCCAATCTAAGGCAAGTAACGCCTTTTTAGCAACGATATCCTGGATATTAAACGTACCAAATACAAAACCGTTGAAAAAAGATGCCAGCATCAATAACCAGAATGTTCTCTTCTCAATGTATCCTAATTTCATTTCTAATTCCCAATATAATAATTGTTTGCAAATTCATTAAGCTAAGATTTTTTGTCTACATATAAAAATTTTCTATTTGACAACTGAAATTAAATTTAACTTACTTGTTAAATGTTTTTAATTATATGTTAATTAAATAAAATTAAGAGGAGTTTAAATGAAAAAATCAAGTTTAGTTTTAGGATTTATTTTAGTAATTTTATTGGTGGTAAGTAGCGGATT
>JAOZPK010000039.1 GCA_029932755.1 Candidatus Cloacimonadota bacterium
TTTTATTTTTTTTAGATTTCACTTCTTCCGGCTTTTCTCCATTAGAAACTGCTACCCTCGCAGGTCTGATGACCTTTGAATTCATTATGTAGCCATTTTGGATCACAGCCGCGATCTTATTATCTTCTAATTCGGAAGGTATGTGAGCCAGAGCTTCATGAAACTGCGGATCAAACTCCTCTCCCAAAGCTTCTATTTTTTTCACACCTTCTTTTTTTAGAACTCCATCTAATTGCTGGAAAATTAGTTCTATTCCTTTTTCATAAACTTCACGATTTTTTTCTACTTCAGGATGCATTGCACGTTCAAAATTATCGAGTACATCACAGAGTTCCAGCACGATCCTTTCGGTAGCATTTTTTATCCAATCAGATTTTTCTGAAATGGTTCTACGGCGGAAGTTCTCAAATTCAGCAGCATTACGCACCCACTTATCTTTCAATTCTGCGTTCTCTGCTAAAAGATTCAGATATTTTTCTTCAAGCGTGAGTTCTTTTTTCTGTTTCTTTTCTTCCTGCTTTTTTTCTTTTTGTTTTTTTTCTGTTTTTTTCTTTGTCATTTTTTTGGTACCACCATTCCTTTTTTCGTGGTTTCTGTTATAATATTTGCAATATCTCTAATTATCGCGATGTTTTTTGCATAATTCATTCTTATCGGTCCGAGTACTCCTAAATATCCCGGAATTCCAAAGATCTCATATTTTGCAAAGATCATAGCAAAATTTGTGAATTCAGATTGTGCAAAATCTTCACCCATTAATATATTCCAAGAGCCGGTTTCTTTTTCCTGCATCAGATTTATCAGGTGATCCTGCCTCTGCATGAAATTGAGGAAAGTAAGAATGGCTCTTTTATCATTGAATTCCGGTTGTTCCAAAAAAGATATATTCCCATCAAAATGGATATAATAATCACTGATCTCAGAAAAAGCATTCTGCAACTCTTCTAAGAATTGCTTAAGGATTGTGTTCTCTTCTGTAACTTTTTCTGCAATTTCTTCTAACACAGTATTTTGAATATCAAATATTCTCTGTCCAACCAGAGTGTCATTCACGTAGCGGACAATTGCCTTGAGTTGACTAGGTGAAATATTGTGATCACATTTTAAGATCACAGTCTTATCAAGACCGGAATCCAGACTGACAACAAAGAGCAGTTTATCACCTGAAATTTTGAAAACTTCAAGTTTTTCCAGATAACCGTAAGAAACTTCAGGTTCCGCAACAAAGCTCAATTGATCTGTCTCACGAGCAAGAAGCTGCATGATGTAATGAAGAGCAAGCGGAGTATCCTTATAATGTTTTATGAGAATATCACGCAAAATATGTGCTTTATCAAAATGTGTATTGGTTATTTCATTTTTGCTTTGTTCAATGTAAGTTCGGTAACCTTGTATGGTTGGAATCCTACCGGCAGAAGTATGAGGTTGGTAGATCAGATTTGCCTTTTCCAGCATATTCAGGTCTATCCTGATAGTTGCCGGACTAGTGTTTTTTAAATATTTTTCGCAGATCAGTTTAGAAGATATAGGTTCGCATGAGTTTATATGTTCTTCAATAACGTACTTCAGAACTTTCTCTCTACGGATCTCATTTTTTTTCATTTTCATTCCCTATTTTTCTTAGCACCGTTTATTCCCAACTGCTAACTAAAGACAATTTAATTTCATTTATTTAGATGTCAAATCATTTTTTAGCAGACATACCAAAAGAGTGCTAAGAATAAAGGAGATGCTTTATAGATCTCGGCTTATATGAGGAATAATGATTTATTGTTGCAGTTAAATTTATAATTATTGTTAAATATATAGAAGGAAGGGTATTAGAATTTCAGTGGTTTGAGAAGAAAATGAAAATCTGGAACCAGACGAGGAACCCCTTTTAATCTCCCCTTCCCGTCTTCCTTCCTACGCCGTGGCAAGCCAAAGGGGAGCTAAACGGAAATAAAAGGTCAGTGTTTAATTATTTTTACCCTTAACAAATCTATCGAACCATTCTATCATTTCTGCCAGTACGTGTAGTCCAGATCTTCTTGCCCGATAGTTATGACCTTCGTAAGGTAAAATCACCAATTTAGCTGTTCCACCATTTCCCTGTAATGCTTGATAAAATCTTTTCGATTGCATTGGATATGTGCCAGAATTAGGGTCATCTTCACCATGAATAAGTAAAATTGGCTCGTTAATTTTTTCGGCATGAGCAAATGGAGAAACTTCCAGATAAAAATCTTTAGCTTCCCAGAAGGTGCGTCGCTCACTTTGGAATCCAAACGGAGTGAGAGATCTGTTATAAGCACCACTGCGTGCGATTCCAGCTACGCAAAGATCACTATGAGCAAGCACATTTGCAACCATGAATGCTCCGTAACTATGTCCAGTAATTCCAACTCTGTTTGGGTCAATGATACCTCTTTCATCCAGATATTCTATTGCTGCTTCAACACTATTTATAGTTTGCTCGATAAATGTTTCATTAACAGTTTCCGGATTTCCGACAATTGGAATTGAAGCTTTGGTAAGAACAGCATATCCTAGTAAGGCAAAATAGCGTACAGAAGAGCCACTGAATCTGCTGAATGTATTTGAAGTAGTTGTGATCTGACCGGCAGTTGTGCTATCGGCAAATTCTTGTGGATAGGCATTAATAACCAGCGGAAGCCTATCTCCCTCTTTGTAGTTTGCAGGAAGATAAAGTTCGCCCGATAATGGAATGCCGTCTTTACGTGTGTAGGCAACCATCTCTTTTTTAAGCTTGGTAAGTTGTTGAAAGTTGTTCGGATAATTTGTGATCTCTTCCCTTTCTCCGGTTTTTAAATTTACAAGATAATAATTGGGAGGAGTAACTTGTTTTTCACTTCTTATTATAATATTTGTTAAACTATCATCAACAAAACCTTGAATAGTTTCGTGATGATCTTCTTGTGAGCGGAATAGAATATTTTCCTCTTTCGTAATTAAATTGAATTTTGCCAAATAGGGGAAATTTCCTTTGGCAGTTGCACCAACATTATTTTGATAATAAATACAATTCTCATTTTCAATAAAAACATTTTTACCGCGCTTTGTTTTTCTTTGAACTAATTTTCCAGGATCGTTATATTTATCGTGAGTACTTAGATCATAGATCAATTTTGGTTTACCACCGATCTCAAATAACCAGCCTTTTTTCCACAGTTTATCCCGGTCATATTCATAATAGATAAACTCATTTTTTTCTTCTGACCAATTGATATTTGAAAAACGGTGTTCCGTCCTGAATAATTCTTCTACAGTTTCTGCTTTGGGTGAAGATATTCGCATAATTTTATCACGGTATTCAACTTTATTTTTTGGATCACCTTCATCTAAAGCTTCTACCCAGATCAGAGATGCATTTTTAAGCGGTTGCCATTCAAATTTACGGGGACCTGTGTAGGCACCACCAATTGGAACCATATCTTGCAAAGGACGGGTGAAAAGCAGTTTTACTAGCTCCCCACCTATTCCCCAAATCTCAATATTTTTTGGGAAGCGATAATATGGAAGAAGATAAGAATATGGTCGTTGAATTCGCTCAATAAATATATATTTATTATCAGGAGAAGGTATAACTTTGCTAAAAATTGCTGATTCTCCAATCTTTTTTATCTTCCCATTTTTTGTATTTAATGAAATAATTTGCGATGTAAAATAGTGATCAAAAAGAGCTTCATCATATTTATTCTTAAGTAGATTTTGATATGTTCGAACAGTGCTTTTCTTGCCATAAGTTTCTTCAGTGATCGGAGACTCCGGCACAGCAGATTTAGTTGGTTCGTCCCCACGATTTTTTGGAATTATCTTCAGCAGAATATTCTCATTATCATTCAACCAGGAGATAATTCCATCTTCCAAAATATCATTAATGAGTAAATCAGAATAAACCTTACATTCCCCATTTTTGAGATCAGCAATAATTAGTTGAATACAATTTTCTGTTTCATTTAATAAAGCAGCTTTTTTGTGATCATTAGAAACTAAAATACTTCTTATTTTTGCATTATCCGGTAATTGGATAGGAATTCGTGATTTATCATAAAAATCAAAGATACTGATTTTATTACTAGGATAATTTTTCATAGACGCATTCAATCTTTTATTAAATTTTTCTCCTGCCAGCTTTAAGGAAGGTTCAGATATTTGTTCTAAAGTTTGATGCAATTGATAGTTTATTTCTAACCCAAAATGCTCAAAATGAATAAATTGAATATATGGATTTCTAGATGTATCGTAAATTTTTACGATCTCATCCGCTGGAAGTTTGTAGCCAGAGTCTCCATTTAGTGTCATCAGTGCCCCCAATAATATAATAATAACAAGTATTTTCTTCATGAATATTCTCCAATAATTAATCAGATTCGAGGAAGTAAAAGAAGTTGTGTTTTGTCAAAATATAAATATAATACTGTAGGGTCAATTCTCCGAATTGACCGCAAATAAACAGGGCGCATCAAAATGATACGCCCTGCAACAAATAAATATTAATTTCCTAAAATCCCCAGTAATACACCGGCAGCAACTGCAGAACCGATAACACCGGCTACATTCGGTGCCATTGCATGCATCAATAAGAAATTACTGCGATCATATTTTTGACCCATTATGTGAACCACACGAGCGCTATCTGGAACAGCACTTACACCGGAAGCACCGATCATCGGATTTAATTTTTCTTTGAGGAATATGTTCATTAATTTGGCAAACGAAACTCCGGTAGCTGTGGCAATCATAAATGAAAAAGCTCCCAAAGTAAATATTTTAATAGAACTTGAAGTGAGAAATCCCATATTCACTCCATCCACTATTCTTACCGCCTGTGTAGAAGCTCCAACACAGAGTCCCAGAACTATTGTAATAATATCTATCAATGAATTTGAAGCAGTTCTTGCCAGACGCTCAGTAACTCCACTCTCTTTTAATAGATTTCCAAAGAAGAGCATTCCCAATAAGGCTGATGCACCTGGAGCAATGAGAATTGTAACAAGTGCTCCCACAATTGGGAATAATATTTTTTCACGTTTGGTTACAAGTCGCGGTGTTTTCATATGGATGAGACGTTCTTTTTTTGTTGTGAGTAATTTTATAATTGGCGGCTGAATTACAGGAACTAATGCCATATAAGAATAAGCTGCAATTGCGATAGGGCCTAAAAGATGTGGAGCAAGTTTAGTTGATAAGAATATTGAAGTTGGTCCATCAGCTCCACCGATAATACCGATCGCTCCCGATTCCATTACATTGAAACCTAAAAGTATTGAACCGATAAAAGTAGCGAAAATTCCAAACTGAGCAGCAGCACCAAGTAAGATCAATTTTGGATTTGCAATAAGAGTAGAAAAATCGGTCATTGCTCCAATTCCAAGAAAAATAAGTGGAGGATAAAGTCCAAATTTAACACCAGCATATAATTGGTTCATTACCGAACCTTGTGCATAAACACCATACGCTTCAGTTCCGGGCAGGTTTCCTAAAATTACACCGAATCCAATTGGAACAAGTAAAAGCGGTTCATAATCTTTAGCAATTCCCAAATAGATAAATACACCGCCAACAACCATCATGATAAGATATGGAAGCTGGATGTGAGCTAAACCGGTCGTGTTGAAAAAATTAATTAATTCTACCATTACTCCTCAGCTCCTACTTCTATTAAAACTTCACCTTCCTGTACAGAAACACCTTCTTTTACATGAATTTTACTTATGATACCTGTAGCTGTAGAAGCAATTTCTGATTCCATTTTCATAGCTTCCAAGATTAGCACAATATCACCAGCATTCACACTGTCACCCTTTTTAACAAGTATTCGTAGAACTAAACCCGGAATAGGAGCAAGGACAGATCCAGCGGAGGTAACAACTGGTTTAGAAGGAGTCTTTACAACAGCAAGTACCGGTTTTGTTTTCGGTGAACGAACTATTTCCGTTTTCCTGCGGTCCGTTTTTTCCAGCTCTATCTCATAATCGATTCCATTCACCTCAACAACAACTTGAAAATTCTTGTACTTCTTGATCTTAGCATCGTATTTTTCACCGTTTATTTTCATTTTATATGTTTTCATTTCCTACCTCTTCTATCTTCAAAAACTCTATTCTCTACCATTCCGGCAGCTTTCCACAAACTTATTGTTTGCCTTTTCCAGGTCAGATCGATCTTATCTTTTTCTTCTGCGTCATGTAAGAACATCGCTGTAATAGCAGCTACAATTCCATTACTGCTGATATGATCTTTTGGAGCCGTTACTTTTCCTACCGAAGTTTGCACTACAGATTTTTTCTTTTTCTTGGGATCACCAATATGCTGCAATAAGCTAATAATGAATCCAACAATAAGCAAACTTACGAAAACAATACCCATTCCCACAAGTATAATTCCGGAATAAAATGATTTCTTGTTATTATCATATTTAGTAATTGCTTTCTCTAGATCTTCATTGGAAATTCCTAATTCCCTTAGACTGACGTTAAATTCTGTTTGATCCTTAAGTTTGAGATATTGTGTGATTTTCTTCACAGGGATATTTGTCTGCGCAGAAATCTCCAGTAAAGTTGTGCTTGGAGCAAAATTTAGTTTTTTCTCCTCAGCAAAGCAAGTAACAGCAAAAACGATCATTAATAGAATTATTAATTTTTTCATATCAGTTTCCTAAAGTGGAATATTCCCGTGCTTTTTAGGTGGATTGGAAACTCGTTTTGTGGCTAGCATTTCCAGTGCCCGAATTATGCGTGAACGTGTTTGAGCCGGCTCTATGATATCATCTATGTAGCCCTTTTTTGCAGCAACATACGGATTTGCAAATTTAGTTCTATATTCTTCTTCTTTCTCATTTGCTGCTTTTACCGGATCGTCTGCTTTACTCACTTCTTTACGGAATACGATCTCTACAGCACCTTTTGGACCCATCACAGCGATCTCTGCAGAAGGCCAGGCATAAACGATGTCAGCTCCCATGTTGCTGCTGTTCATCACAATATATGCTCCGCCATATGCTTTTCGGATAATTATTGTAATCTTAGGAACTGTCGCTTCAGCAAAAGCATAAAGCAATTTTGCACCATGCCGTATTATTCCATTTTGCTCCTGATTACTGCCAGGAAGGAAGCCAGGAACATCTTCCAGTACTAAAAGTGGAATATTGAAAGAATCGCAAAAGCGGATGAAACGTGCAGCCTTAACAGAAGCGTTAATATCCAACACTCCGGCTAAGACTTTAGGTTGATTGGCAATAATTCCAATACTGTGTCCATTCATTCTTGCAAATCCAACCACGATATTCTGAGCATAATTTCTAGAAGTTTCTAAGAATTCACCACTATCCACAATGTTGTTAATTACATCTAATATATTGTAGGGTTTATGTGGATTCTCAGGGATGATAGAATTGAGAATTTCGCAGTATCTATCAATAGAATCATTGGGTGCAATATAGGGAGGAGTCTCCATATTATTAGAAGGAAGATAGCCAATAAGTCTTTGAATAAGAAGCAGTGTCTCTTCCTCATTATCGCTAACGTAATGAGCAACACCACTCTTAGTTACATGCATCATTGCTCCACCCAATTGCTCGGTTGTTACATCTTCATTCAACACAGTTTTAACAACTTTGGGCCCAGTTACGAACATATAGCTGGTTTGTTTATTCATAAATATGAAATCTGTGATGGCGGGAGAATAAACCGCACCACCGGCACAGGGTCCCATAATTGCAGTAATTTGCGGAATTACACCGGAAGCCCGAACATTACGCAGGAATATTTCTGCATATCCTGCCAAAGCATCCACACCTTCCTGAACTCTGGCACCGCCACTATCATTCAAACCAATAACAGGTGCCCCAACCTTCATTGCCATATCCATGATCTTACAGATCTTATCTGCATGAGTTTTAGAAAGTGAACCACCGGTAACGGTGAAATCCTGTGCATAAAGATATACTATTTTACCATTGATGGTGGCATAACCGGTAACCACTCCATCGCCCAATATCTTATTTTTTTTATCCATATTAAAATCTGTACAGCGATGCTCAATAAACATATCAAATTCTTCAAAACTATCTTCATCAATCAGTATCTTAATTCTTTCACGAGCAGTTAGCTTCCCTTTGGCATGCTGTGCTTCGATACGTTTTTCTCCACCGCCCAGTTTTGCTTCTTCGCGTTTTTCCCGGAGTTCAGAAATTTTTTCTTGTACCATAACCCTCTCCAATCAATTTCAATATTTAATATGTATAACCCACTTATTATTAATCTGATAGTCGTCAATAATATTATGAAAAAGAAGGGGAAGAGTTTAATATGCAATGTTTTTTTTCAGTATTGATAAAGTTATTACAGTATTTAATTATTCTTGACAGACAAATCTCATTTTGAAACAATATACATTGCTGATAAAAAAAAGGAGATGCTTGATAAAAGTATAGCTAATTATGGTAAACGTTAAAAATATGATACCTTCATATAAAGATATGGGAATGAATATTATTACTCTTAGTTTTAAAGATGAATTTGAGAAATTTTTTCTTAATGATTACTATAAAAAATCTATCTATCAAGTTCGAATTTCTTTTTTTCTAGCAGTTTTACTTTACGGTTTCTTCGGGTTGTTGGATATGCACCTTAGTATCGAGTTGAGGAACATGATGTGGCTGATCAGATTTTCTGTAATTGTACCTATTGGGTTCCTGGTTCTTATAGCTTCCTACGCACCAGATTTTGACAAATACCGTGATATTACCATGGCTTTTACGATGATCCTGTTTGGTATTGGAATTTTGCTCATGACCATTATTGCACCAAAACCGGTAGATTTTGCTTATCATGCGATCTTGATGGTTACATTTGTTTTTGTTTATACATTCATTGGCATCCGTTTCATCTCATCAACTCTCACAGGAATCATTATATTACTTTGTTATGAGATCACAGCAATATTCATTCTTAAAACACCTATGGCAATTGTGGCAAAAAACAATTTTATTTTTATCAGTACAAATGTTGTGGGAATGTTTGCTGCATATAGTATAGAATTTTACTCTCGACGTGATTTTTTTATTGCAAAAATTTTAGAAAGTAACCAGGATGAAATGTTCAAACTGAACGAAAAATTAGAAGATCGGATAAAAGAACAAACTGCGGAACTTGTAGATACTAATAAAGGTCTTATAAAAGAAATAAAATTTAGAGAAAAAGTAGAAAAAGAACTGCTTTCTACAAATGTAAAATTGAATAAACTACTTAACGATACGGTCACCGGACTTGTCTCGGCTATCGAATATAGAGATCCATATACTGCCGGACATCAAAGACGGGTTACTCAACTTGCAGTAGCTATTGCCGGGGAGATGGAACTTTCTAAAGATAAACTTGACTGTATACGTATTGCTGCAATGATACATGATATTGGTAAAATTAATATCCCTGTTGAAATACTCAGTAAACCAGGTAATATTAACCAATATGAACTTGAATTGATGCAGAACCATCCGAAGGCAGGTTATGATATTTTAAAAGAGATAGATTTTCCATGGCCGGTTGCAAATGCTGTTCTTCAACATCATGAACGATTAGATGGTTCCGGATATCCAAATGGTTTAAAAGGTGACGAGATCTTATTAGAGGCAAGAGTTATCTATGTGGCAGATGTTGTGGAGGCCATGTCTTCTCACCGACCATATAGACCTGCTATGGGAATCAAAAAAGCACTGGAAGAACTGGATAAAAATAAAGGAATACTCTACGACGAGAATATTGTAAATACCTGCATAAAACTATTCAATGAAGATAATTTCAAGTTTGAAAAATAACTAATAATTATATTAATTTCTAAACTATTTATATAAAAAAGCTCACTTTTAAAGTGGGCTTATTTATTATCGCTATCATTATTTATTTACTTCTATCCAGAGATTGTATAGATCCAGCAGAGAATTAGCATTGCTCATTTCATCCTTTACAGCGGTTTTAAATGTGAATTCTGTTGTACCAGGAGTCCAGACGATCATTGGAATTTCGCTTTCTTCATCTCCACCAATATATTCGCCATCTGTTTCCAGAAAAATTTCAGAAAGTGCACCCAAATAGAACATAATCGGTGCATGTTCGGAGCGTTGATAATGATAAAATCCAATGTCTTGAAAATCTTTGAAAGTGAATTCAACCTGACCGTTCAATACACCATTCTCCACAAATAACTCTTTACTGATCACATTGAAATTTGGATTTGCTTCTTCGAAGGTAGTTCCATTAATGTAGTTGTTGATAAGTGTATCAAAATCTGTGGTGGAAACATTTTGCTCTTCATCTTCTTCAGATACAATATTAATGAATTTAATTGTTCCAGTACCGGAACCATCTGCATTGATCTTGAAAGAATACTGCTTGAACTCGGTGTTCAAACAGCTACTTAGAATAAAACACAACGCTGCTAATAACAAAATTTTTACTGCAACTTTTAAGAACATAAACTCCCTCCTTTGCCTATGTTATTTAAATGCATGTACATTAAATGGAATATTGTAAGTTGCTGTCAAATTAAAAGTTAAGGGAGTAAGAAAACTGTCTTTCTGAGGATGAACTTACAAAGGTATTCGACGAAGAATCTCTTCTCTTCTCCTTTCTGTTTTTTTGCTTTTTCCTTTATCTTTAGTCTTTATTCTTTCTCTCTTATTTTCCTTTATTCTTTTTCTTTTCTTCTGCACTTAGGCACTCAGGTACTTTGTATTCTGCACTCTGCATTTTCTTCTTCTTCCCTTATCTTTTTGATAACACTATTCAAATTATCTTTATCATTTTGATATAAACTTTATGGCGTAACTATCAGAAATATAGCAGTAACTTAATATATATAAAGCGATTAACTACTACACTATTAACTGGAACGTCAAATGCAATTTGTATTGGCATAATGAGTGAATAAAAAAAGGAGGTCAAAATGAAAACTGGAAACTTAATTCGAAAATGGAATGAAGAGAAAAAAGAAAAAAAACATCTAAGATCATAGCTTATGAGAAGATATATGATCCTGGAAATTTAGAACGGTCAGAGATAATTAACTCCGACCGTTTTTTCTTTTTTTAACTGTTTCCCAATTTCTAATTTCAAATTCCTAATTTAACATTTATTTGACTTTGTCAAATACTATTATACTTGACATTTACTTCTTATAAATCAAATTCTTTCACAGTTTAAGAAGCATATCTAAAAGCAGTTGGGAGACTATAATGGCAACAAAATTTTTTACTAATAGAGAGGAGAATACTCTTCTTAATAAATTTAAAGGTGTATTTGAGAATAATAAAGATATTCACTTTTTTGATGCCTTGGTAGGCTATTTCAGAAGTTCAGGATATTTTGCAATTCGACCATATTTAGATTCAGTTCCGAATATCAGAATATTAGTTGGAATAAATGTAGATAAACTAATTTCTAAATACCAGACACAAGGTTTGCTTTTCCAGGTTGATGAAAAGCAGACAATAATGGAATTCTTAGCTGAAACAAAAAATGATATCCAAAACTGCAATTATAAAAAGGAAATTGAGAATGGAATTCTTCAATTTGTAGAAGATATTATTACAAAAAAAATTGAAGTGAGAGCACATCCAACTAAAAAACTACACGCAAAGCTTTATATTTTTAAACCCAAAGGATTTAATGAGCATAAATCAGGACAAGTAATTACAGGTTCTTCCAATCTTACAATACCTGGATTAGGAGATGGGGACAACTCTAATTATGAGTTTAATGTATTATTAAATAATTATGATGATGTAGTTTTTGCATCTAATGAATTTGAAGGATTATGGAAAGAATCAATTCCGATACTTCCAACTGAAATTGATAAATTGAAAAAAGAAACCTATCTGAATGCTGAACCAACACCATTTGAAATTTATATAAAATTCTTAATTGAGTATTTTGGAAAAAGTGTAACGTTCGATCCGAATTCAATTACGGATATTCCAAAAGGATTTATGCGACTTTCATATCAAATCGATGCTGTAAGTCAGGGATATGAATTATTAATGAAACATAACGGATTTTTCCTTGCTGATGTTGTTGGTTTGGGAAAAACAGTAGTAGCTACTTTAATTGCAAAAAAATTCTTTTTCAGTAATGATTATCCCTCTCATATTTCCGGAATTCTTATCATCACACCGCCTGCAATAAAGAAGAATTGGATCGATACTTTTGAACAATTCGGGATGAAAAATTATGATATTATTACAAACGGCAGCACACACAAGGTTAAGCATCCTGAAAAGTATGATCTGATAATTGTTGATGAAGCTCATAAATTCAGAAACGATACAGCAGAAGCTTATTCCAATTTGCAGAAATTATGTAAAACACCAACAAAACATATTCTAAAAGATGACACAAAGGCTCGGAAAAAAATAATTCTGGTCTCTGCAACTCCACTAAATAACCGACCCAGTGACATTAGAAATTTAGTATATCTATTTCAGGATGGGCGAGATTCAACTCTTGATATGTCTAACTTAAATCATTTTTTCACAAAGAAAATTGAAAGTTATAAGAAAATAAATAAAGAGCCAAACATTAAAATTGTTCAGCAAAAAGTTGCTGAGGTTTATGAAGATATCCGTAATAAAGTTATTTCTCCTTTAACAGTTCGTAGAACCAGAACAGACTTGAAAAAGAATGAAGAATATTGGAAGGATATTGTAAAACAGGGAATTAAATTTCCAACAATAAGAAAACCTTATAAACTTTTGTATCAGTTAGATTTTGTATTGGAATCTTTGTATGACAGTACAATGAAATATCTCACTGATCCGGTGGAAGGACTTACATATAATCGCTATCGGGCAATATCACATCTTGTTCCCGAAAAGAAAGTAAAATATCAATTTGCAGATCTCATTTCTACACAACTTGCTAAAATTATGAAAACAATGTTAGTGAAACGAATAGATAGTAGTTTTTATGCCTTCAAAAAATCTTTACATCGTTTTTATAAAGCCAACACTGCAATGATAAAAATGTTTGAAAGCGGTAAAATTTATATTGCACCTAATCTTCCTGTAACAGAATACATTATGGAAGATAAAGAAGATGAACTTTTAACATTGATTCTTGAAACTCAAATTACAGACCCGACAATTGAAATATGCACTAAAGAAGATTTTATCGATGGCTTTACTGAAGGACTTTATCAGGATGAGGAAGTATTAAAGAAATTAGTGGAAGGTTGGGATAAAATCGATTATGATCCTAAATTAGAGAAATTTCTTGATGAGCTTAATAGTAGATTAATGCAACCTGCAATTAACAATCAGAAGAAATTAGTTGTATTTTCCGAATCAGCAGAAACGATCAATTATTTAGAAAAACAATTGAAAAATATTAACTATAATAAAGTACTTGCAGTAACTTCTAAAAACAGAAGAGAATTAGAACAGATAATAAGAGAAAATTTTGATGCCAACATTCCTATTGAAGAACAAAAAGATGATTACGATATTGTTATTTCAACTGAAGTTTTGGCAGAAGGAATTAATCTACATCGAGCAAATATAATTGTAAACTATGACACTCCTTGGAATTCCACTAAATTGATGCAAAGAATAGGTAGAATAAATCGTATTGGTTGCACTGCAGACTTCATACATATTTTCAATTTTTATCCAACTGCTCAAGTTAACAGCGATATTGAATTAGAAAAAAAAGCAATTATGAAATTACAAGCCTTCCATTCTGCTTTGGGAGAAGACAGTCAGATATATTCACCTGATGAAATTGTTGATACCTTTGGTCTTTTTGATGAATCAGTAGAAGAAGAACGAGATGAGAGATTAGCATATTTAATGTACCTGCGAAAATTCAAAGAACAAAATCCTGAAAAATACAGAATTATCAAAAAGCTGCCGTTACGCTCACGAGTCGGCAGAAAAGATAAAGAAAAAAATAAAAGTTCGATTTGTTTTATCAGAAATAATAGAAGAGATGTATTCTATCATATTTTAAAAAACAATGATATTGAAGAATTGAGTTTTGTAGAAACTGCAGATATTTTTAAGACCAATGCCAATGAAAAATCTACAAAACTACACGATAAACATCACGAGCAAATTACAACTGCAATTATCGATTTTAATAAAAAGTTAAAAACAGAAGCAATAAGTAAACAAGCTGTTGATATTACAAAAGGACCAAGAGAAAAAGCTGCGTTAGCATATCTGGATTCAGTTTTGAAATTTCAATTTATCAATACTGTGGAAACTTTGAAAATAAAATCTGCAAAGCAGGCTATAAAACTTGGAAGATTCCAAAAACTGCAAAGAGAAATAAATAAGTTTACCAGATCAATTAAGAAAACTCCAATCACATTGGTAGCCATTCTTGATGCTATAATAAAAATTATCGATCAATATCCTTTAGATTGGGAAAATTATGAAGAAATAACACCAACTATTTCTATTAAAATCTATGAACAGATCAAACCGGAAATTATTATCAGTGAATCTTTTACAAAAGAGACTTCAACGGAATAATTAAATCTTGGAGAAATATATGAATTCTGAAAACACAAAAATTGCAATTTTTAAAGGTAAGAAAATTAGGAAAACTATTCATAATAATGAATGGTGGTTTGTGATAGAAGATGTTGTTTCTGTTTTGACTGAATCAATACAACCCAAAGGTTACATAAAGGATATGAGACGACGTGATGTTGAGCTTGCAAAAGGGTGGGGGCAAATTGCCACCCCCCTTAAAATTGAAACTCAAGGTGGCTTTCAAAATATAAATTGTGCAAATACAGAAGGCATTTTTCGCATAATCCAATCTATACCATCACCAAAAGCAGAACCATTCAAACGCTGGCTGGCTAGTGTTGGTTACGAACGAGTTCAAGAGATAGAAGATCCTGAACTGGCTACAAAAAGAACTCGAGCACTTTATAAGGCAAAGGGTTATCCTGATAGCTGGATAGAGAAACGAATGCGCGGGATTGCAATTCGGGAAGAACTGACTGATGAATGGAAAGATAGAGGATCAAAAGAGCAGAAAGAATATTCCATTCTTACAGCGGAGATTTCTAAAGCAGCTTTTGGTTTAACTCCATCTCAATATAAAGATTTAAAAGGTTTGGAACGGGAGAACTTGCGGGATCATATGAACGATTTGGAATTGATCTTTAATATGCTGGGAGAAGCTTCAACCACAGAAATCACTCGGAATCGTGATGCGGAAGGTTTTCCCGAACTAAAGAAAGCTGCCAAAGATGGTGGAAATGTGGCTGGTGTTGCTCGAAAAAAATTAGAGAAAGAAAGCAGAAAAAAAGTAGTTTCTAAACAGAATTACCTGAAAAAACCGGAAGATGAAATATTGATCGAAGAGAACAAGGACAAAAACAATGAATAAAGAAAGCCTGAAAATTGTTTTAATAAACCGCTACAATCGCAATAATTGGCAAGATGTGATCAGAGATATTTTTCCAAATGTAACTTTCTTTTCCGAACCATTTATTATTCCTGTTACCAAAGAAAGATTGAAAGATAGAATTGCAGATTTTGTGCAATTGGGAAATGTTCGCCTGAATGATGGGAAAAATATCAAGATATTTGAATTGCAATTAACCGATAAAATAAATCTTACACGCAATCGAGTAGAAATGCGGAATTTAATCGCAGAATATATCGATATGATGGATAACCACGGTGTGCTGGCTATTTTTAATTCTATAGATGAAGATTATAGATTCACCTTCACTTCCAAAGAAGCTGAAATTACCGAAGCTGAAGGTTTCGTTACAAAAGAAACAGATGCAAAAAGATACACTTATCTGTTGGGACCGAACGAGTCTTGCAGAACGGCTGTCGATCAATTATCCGAATTTTCTAACATAAAAAATTCTGCCAAGATCGAAGATGTGATAAAAGCATTTTCGGTGGAAAAACTCTCTAAACTTTTCTTTAATGAATATAAAGAGCAATATGAAAAATTTGTCTGCTACATTACGGGTAAACGCTTTGTGAAGAAAGGCGGAAAATGGACTGAAAAAGAAATTCACGAACCAAATAAAATTTTGGAAACAGTTTTTCATAATGATGAAAAGGAAACTCGCGATTTTATTAAGAAGACTTTAGGTCGAATTGTTTTCCTGCATTTCTTGCAGAAAAAAGGTTGGCTGGGATGTCCTGCAAATTCCAATAAATGGGGAAACGGTGATAAACACTTTCTTCATAATTATTATTACAATTGTTCCGACAAAGAACACTTTTACAGCAAATATTTAGTTCCGCTCTTCTTTGATTGTTTAAACAAAGAACGACCTAATGATGTTTTTGAAAAAACAGGTTCTCGCATACCATATTTGAATGGTGGTCTTTTTGAAAACAAAATTTTAAAACAAAAACAAATAAATTTCCCTCAAACTTATTGGGACGGGCTTTTTGAATTCTTTGCTCAATTCAATTTTACTATCGATGAAAACGACCCTTTTGAACAGGAAGTGGGAATCGATCCGGAAATGCTGGGACACATCTTTGAAAACCTGTTGGAAGATAACAAAGATAAAGGCGCATTCTACACTCCCAAACCAATTGTGGAATATATGTGCAAAGAATCACTTATCCAATATCTCAAAACACATCTTTTCACCGATAATTCCCCTCTTCAGTCTTCGCGATGCTACGCCCAGACAAGTGAGAGGGGTGGTAGCGAAGCTGACGGGGTGTGTGATCTCCCTTTGGAAGGGGGAACAAAAGGGGGTTTGACAGAAGCAGATACAAAGCAATCTGTATCCTTCGACTCCGCTCAGGATGACAGGAATAATTCAAAGATAAAAGCTCTCGAAAATTTCATTCGCAACCACGATTACGGTGACCCTGAAAGCAGTGAGAACTATATAAAAAACAATGCAAGACAAATTGAACAACTTCTCGACGATGTAAAGATCTGCGATCCGGCAATCGGCTCAGGTGCTTTCCCGATGGGATTACTGCAGGAAATATTCTGGGCAAAAATGACACTTGATTGGACACTGAATCCGGCAGAAGTAAAAAAGCAGATTATCCAAAATTCCATTTATGGGGTGGATATAGACAGTGGAGCAATTGATATTGCCAGACTTCGCTTCTGGCTCTCCCTGATAGTTGATGCAGAAAAACCGGAACCACTGCCAAACCTCGATTATAAAATTATGCAGGGAAATTCTCTTTTGGAAAGCTTTGAGGGAATTGATCTGAGTAAAGTTATGGAAGATAAACTCACTGTTAAAACCGTGATTGATGGTCAGCAGGATTTACTCGATTTTGCCAATAATGATCCTCAAAACCAAATTGTTTTTTCTGATGACCGTAAACAAAAAGTGCAGGATTTGAAAGATAGATATTTCTCTGAAAGTGATATTGAAACTAAAAAAGATATTCATAAACAAATTGATGAAATTGTTCTGGAGCATATTGAAAGCTGCTTGGAAGTTCATAAAGATAATTTACAGTTAAAAATATCAATTTTAAAAAAAGAACTAAAAGGTAGAATTAAAGGAAAAGATCAGGCTACAATTGATTACGTTTGGAACATGACAAAAAAAGGTAAACAATTGAAGCAATGGAAACTTGAAATTTCAGAAGTTGATGCTAAATTTACTAAGCTAGAACACCTGCAATACAGCACCGACCGCCCTTTCTTCCTCTGGCATTTATATTTTTCAGAAATATTCAATCCCCCTAAAAAGGGGGAAAGTTCCGCTTCTGCGGAACAGGGGGTTAATGGTGGTTTCGATATTGTGATTGGAAATCCGCCTTATGTTCAATTTCAGAAAATCAAAATAAATTTCAGAAATGTTCTAAGAAAACATAAATATTATGAGAGCCAAAGTGATATTTGGTATTTTTTTGTATATCATGCAAAACAAATATTAAAAAATAAAGGTACTCTTTGTTATATTACATCAAATTATTTCTTAACTGCGACACATGCAAAAACATTAAGATTATTTTTAGGTAATCAAATGATAATTATGAAAATTATTGATTTTGCTGATTCAAAAATTTTTAAATCAGCAGGTATTCATTCATCAATAATACTATCTCTTAATGAATCAAAGAAAGGTTTATTAAATTTTGAATACTTTAAGCCAATTAATAAAATTAAATTTCGTAAGATTGAAGAAATGGAAAGAAATTTTGTTAATATAAAAGAAAACTCTAGCAATTGGATTTTAGTAAATTCTTTTGATAATAATATTATTCAGAAAGTTACAAAATTTGAAAAATTAGCAAACATTTGCGTTATAGGAACAGGTATAAAAAGCGGTTTTGATAAAGCATTTGTAATTTCTTCTGATATTGTTGCCAATGAGAAAATTGATTTTTCAATATTAAAAAAGTGG
>JAOZPK010000129.1 GCA_029932755.1 Candidatus Cloacimonadota bacterium
GAAACAAATAAGGAAGCAAACAAAGCAAAAGAAACCGTTAATGCAAGGCTTCTTACCATTTGACCGGCAATGCCGCCTGAAAACATCATCGGGAAAAATACGGAAACGGTTGTTAAAGTTGAAGCTGTTATTGCCATTCCTACTTCTGAAGCACCAACTTTGGCGGCAGTTATTCTATCATCACCCATTTCCAGGTGCCTGTAAATATTTTCAATAACTACAACCGCATTATCAACCAACATACCTACTCCGAGAGCTAAACCTCCTAATGTCATCATATTCAGGGAATATTTAGCGAGATATAATGGAATGAAAGTTGCAATCACTGAGATAGGAATTGCCAGCGATATTGCAAGAGTCGGACGCCAGTTTCTTAAAAAGAGGAACATAACAATAATAGCCAATAAACCACCCATTATGGCATTACTGCTCGAGCTTGTTGTTACCATTTCCACAATATGACCTTGATCCATAATCTCAATGAATTTAATTCCTTTTTGCGGATATTTCTCCATTATCTTGGCAATTTCATCTTTCACGGATTTTCCTACTGATAGAGTATTTGCTCCGGATTCCTTTGAAACCATCATCATAACGGATTCTTTTTTATTTGTTCTCAGATGAAATCTCTGTTCTTTATATCCATCCAAAGCAGTTGCTACATCTTTTATATAAATGAGGTTTCCTGTCTTTGACATCCCAATTGGAGTATTTTGAATTTCTTTGATATTTTGAAATTCGCCAACTGTTCTGATTAAAAAATCGCTTTGTCTGTTAACAATATGACTTGCCGGAATATTAAGGTTTTGAGCTTTAAGAATATTTACAATATCATCAATGGAAATATTGTTTCTTTCCAATTTTGTTTTATCCACAACAATTTGTTTTTCGGCTTCTTTTCCACCCATTATTATCACGGAAGCGACTCCGTCGAGATGTTTCAATTTTTGCTCAACATCATCTTCAAGAAACTTTCTTGTTTTGTATGTATCTTTTCCAACAACCCCATACACCAAAACAGGCATATCAGCCATATTCATCTTCATAACCATTGGTGTATTTGCATCATCAGGAAGTTGATCGGAAATCATTTCCATTGCATCACGTAAATCCTGAGCAGCAAAATCAAGATTAATTCCCCATCTGAATTCAACACTTATCACGGACTGATTCTCGGAAGATTGAGATTTTATATTTTTTATTCCTTTTACACCTGCTAACACGCTTTCCAAAGGTTTTGTCAGCGTTTTTTCAATATCTTCCGAAGATGCACCCGGATATATTGTAACAATCGAAACAACAGGATAATCCATATCAGGCATCATCTCAAGTCCCATTTTTGATAATGTAATCACTCCAAAAATAATTGTAAGTATTGTTAACATTGTTACAGTAACTCTTTTATTCACAGAAAATTCTGGTAAATTCATAATTTCTTTCTCCTTATTTTATTGTAAAAGAATAGATATTAATCCATAATTTCTACAATGGTTCCGTCTTCAATATCTATGTTCCCATTTGTTATCACAATATCTCCTTCGTTAATACCGGACAAAATCTGTACATTATTTTCATTTTGGATTCCGAGGTTAACAAATCGTTTTTCCGCTTTGTTAGTGTTTACAATAAAAACAATATTATCTTTTACAATAGCACTTTGTGGTACAACAAGAACATCTTTTTTATCAGCAAGGATAATTTTAACTCTCGCAAATTGATTGGGTTTTAGTTTATTTTCCGAATTGTTAACAGTAATTTCACAAGTAAAAGTGCCTGACATCATATCTGCTTCCTGTGAAATAAAGGAAACTTTTCCAATAAATTCGCTTTCAGGATATGAATCGGTAGAAATAATTGCTTTTTGTCCTTTTTTTATTTGCGGTAAATCTTTATCAGAAATCTGAATTTTCAATTTAAGAGATTCTATATTCACGAGACGGAGAATAGCCGGTCCGGTTGGTCCCATTGCCATTTGGCTAAAAACTTCACCCTCATTTTTCAATTTGGCAGTTATGTATCCTGAAAACGGCGCCCTGATTTCTTTATTTCTTTTCATAAATTGATATGCTGTTTTGGCTGCTTTGTATCCGGCTTCCACTTGATCAAATGTCTGGTCATCGATTGAACCTTCCTTTTTTAACTCAAGCATTCTTTGATAACTCTTTTCCACATTTTCATATTGAATTTTTGCCTGCACATATTGAGTGCTGTCCATAATTGCCAACAGTTCATTTTCTTGAACAAAATCACCTTTTGTTACATAGTATTTCAAAACTTTTCCCGAAAGATCGGGTGCGATATCTGCCGAAGTCTCAGAGAAAAAAGCACCTGAAAATTCGAGATAATTCATAATATCTTTTCTTTCTGCAGAAGTTACTTTTACATAAGTTGAGTGCTCGAAATTGCTGACCGTATTTTCATCTTTCACATTTTCCTGTTTATTACATCCAACAGAAAAAATAAATGCTAAACTTATCATTCCCAGAAAAACCGTTTTTGTTTTTTTAAATTTTTTCATTGTAGTCTCCTATTATTCTACTTTTATTCTTTTTCGTTTGTGAATTTAATTAACTCATACTTTGAGATGAGAAAATCATAATATGAAGAAACGAGATTCATCTCGCTTGCGAACAACATAATATCTGCGTCCATAAGATCGCTGTTAGTGATCATTCCCTGTTCAAAAAGATTGTTAATAAGTTTATGATTTTCTTTGGCAAATGCAAGAGCGGATTTATTGTTTTCCACCGTTTGTGCTTTCGTCACCAAATTGCAAAAAGTATTTTTTGCTCCCACTAAAATATTATCCTTTGTTGATTCCAATGTAAGTTTTGTTTTCTTAACATCATATTTTGTTTTTTTCATATTTGTGAAATTTGCACCGCTGGAAAAAAGCGGGAATGAAAATGCAGCAACCAGATTCCAATTATCCTCACCTGAAAAATCAAACTCGTCATCATTTTCAATCTGATAGGAGAATTGCAGATTTAAAGAAGGCAGAAAATTTCCTTTTGCCATTAGAAGTTGTTTGTCCATTATTTTATCTGTCGTGCTTAAAGTCTTTAGAATCGGATTGTTCTCTTTAGTTTTATCCAATATTTTGGTAACTTCTATTTCAAATTGTTCATTTTCGATTGAGGCATATTTTTGAATTTCAGCATCAAAATTTTCCACATTTATCTTTTGGGGATAATACAATTCATCATCTGTTCCTAAAAGATTTTTCCAGACAGTTAATAAGACATTTAAATTATTCTTGATTTCATTTAAAGCCGTTTCATCGTTCTGGAGTTTTACTTCCCACTGTAAAACATCGGATTTTTTTACTGTGCCGGCTTGGTAATTATCCCGAACTTTTTTTAGATGTGCTTTGGAAGATTCCACGCTTTTTTGAGAAAGTATTAATACATCTTGAATTTTGAGGATATTAAAATATGTAGAAGCAACTTGAAAGGTAATATCGTTTTCTTTATTTTGTAAGGAAAAAATCGTCTGTTCTTTTGCCAATTTGGAAAGCTGATAACCAAGAATAACCTTACCTCCGTTGAAAATCGGTTGCTGAACAGTAATGCCGTTATTAAAAGAAGTTTTGTAAATACCTCCGCTCATTGCAGCACCGGAGAAAGGAATATAATTTCCATTGGGGATTCCATTAGGTCCAAAAACAGGAATTTGCATAACTTCAGATGCTTCTTTGTAAGTATCATCATCAAGCCTGACCATAGTCGAATTAAAGGCAACTTTGGGTAGGAAATTTGTGAAAGCATTCTTTTCTCCCCAATTTGCAGATGATAACGAATTTTTCTCTGATAATAGATCTTTATTTTGTTCTTTAGCCAACCGTATGCTTTCATCGAGAGAAATATCTTTAGCGAAAACGTGTGATATAGTTAGAATTACGATTAACACTAATATTATTTTTTTCATTTTTTGACTCCTATATTTTGATTTATATTTTCATTTAAAAGTTCATTCCGAATATAATGGAATATTTTTTCATAATTTTCCCTATTATTAACCTCCTTTGTTGCAAAATTATTAAGCAATGCACCTTCAGTGAGCAAACTCACCATTAAGCTGAAAAGTTTACAATCACACTCACTTTTAATTTCTTTTTTCTGCTGAAATATAAGCAGTAAATCGTATAACAATTTTTGATTGCTCCGCTGGAATTCATTGTATTTTTTAGCGATAAACGGAAATTTTAAAGATGCTTCAGTAATTAATTGATAAAAGTTATCTACTGTAATTTGATTTGAATTTGTAATATTTCCAAGAATCTTTGATAATTTTGTCATAAATAAATTCAGGAACATATTTAATAAATCATCTATGTTTGTAATATTTTCATAGATATTCAACTTACGTTTATCAATTTCTTGGAAAAGATAATTTATAGATTTAGAAAATATTTCTTCCTTATTCTTGAAGTGATAATATAAACCTCCCTTGGATAATTTACTTTCGGAAATAATATCGCTTATGGTCGTTAGCTCATAACCTTTTATTAAAAATATTTTCAAAGCTATTTTTATAATATCTTTCTTGGTTTTCATAAATAACATTTCCTCGCAAAAATCTCTTGTATCATAAAGCTGCTTAAATAATTCCCAATAAAAAGAATACAGAGCAAAATAGTTATACCTTTTATAAAAAATTTGACTTTCATTTCCATATTATCTTTTTTCTAATCCGATAAACATTATATTAACTACATCATCAACAATGTTGTTCAGATTCATTTCCTGATCATTATGCAAAACAAAATAGCTGATTCCCCAAGTTGTTCCGGTAATCATATAAATTAAAGATTCCATCGGATGGTTCTCAAAAAAATTATTTTTAATTCCTACCGATATGATTTCTGTTAATAATTCCTCTTCAAATTTATCGAATTTATTTTTCTGTTCAAATGCAAATTGTCTCTGTTTTAATGATAAATCCTCTCTTAAGACTAAATTGAAATACCTTCTCTGACTTTTGAATGAGATCAATTTCTCCAAGATAAATGCGTGGATTTTATTTTTAGGCGTGTCTTGTCTGGCAACTGCGTTTATGATATTATCCTGTATCTTTTTCATATCACATTCGAACATAGCATTCATAATATTTTCTTTGTTTTCAAAATAGTAGTAGAGTGCGGTATTTTTCATTCCACATTCTCGGGCTATATCATCCAGAGTAGTTTTCACGAATCCGTATTTTTGAAACACAAC
>JAOZPK010000130.1 GCA_029932755.1 Candidatus Cloacimonadota bacterium
TCTTCCTGCTTGCTTGTGGGCACGTTTGTTAGCCGCAAAATTCTTCAAGAAGACTACTCAATTAAAGCTGATTCAAAAGACTCAATAAATTCATTTTCGTTTTCATTATTATAGAATGGAACACCAGTTAATCTGAATTTATCTGATGAATAGTTGATAACTTTGTTTTTAAAATCACTTCTTATTTCATCCAGAAAATCTGCTTTCCATTTATCCTTTTCCAGAAGTTGAGAACCTTTAGGCTCAATGAACATCTGGAAAGTAATGTTCTCTTTGGTTTTCTGTTTTAAGAACAATAAAAAATCAGGTTCGAATCTACGACCCTTTTTATCAAAGATTTTAACTTTTCGTTCGTTACGAATTAAGTAAATATCAGTGTATTCTTTGGAAATATTTTCAATTCTTCGTGCAAACATTTCAACGAATCTTTTTTCTTCTGAAGTTCCGAAATTATCATTGTAAGCGTACCAATCTTCATCAATCAAAAAAGCTGCTTGGCTTCTTGCTCTTTCATTATTTTTTGCAATTTTCAATTTTATAATTTCAGGGAATTTATCCTTTATTGAGCTGATTTCCTTAAAATCAGAAGTGCCGAAATAATCGTATAAATTGCTTCGAATATCTTTCTCAATTTCATTTAGCAATTTGATAACAGCATAAAAGTAATCAGAATTTGTAACATTTAAGATTCTTTCTTTTGTACCTTTGAAAGTTATTTCAAGACTTCTTAAATATCCTTGTTGTTGAATGAAATCATTAATCGAATTAATAGAAGGGAAATAATGTTTGATATTGCTGAAATGAAAAAAATCATTTTTGGTTAACGCATTTTTGATAATGTGATTTGGAATTTGTTCTAATTTTAGATCTTTCGATTTTTTCTTTGAAACAATAGACTTAACTTCGTTTGCGTTAAAAGCTTCTGTTACTGCTCCTTCACCTGATGAAAGAACAAATTCAATGTTTCTCTTTTTCACACCCAAATCTTCAAAAGATCGAATATTTTCATATTTGTTTTTTACTTTTTTATTCTCAAAAACTACACCTTTTTTATACAAATCTGTATCTTTGAATTTCTCTTTTAAAATCAAATCTCTTTCAACAAAATCTTTTTCATCATCATAAATTCCTGTATCAATTAAAGCTTTTGTTAACTCTGAAATGTATTTACTGTCTTCAATTGTGTGATAATGAAGTTCCTCAATAATTTTCAGTTCATTTAAATTATTAGGAATATCAAATTTTCTTTTAAATTTGTCCTGATCATTTGTGATTTTGAAAGGGAAATATCTTGCTCCGCGACCAATCAATTGAGCTTCGGCAGTTGTTGTTTTTCCTGGTTTACCTGCTTTTGAATCTCTGGTTTTATATAAACGGACAATATCGAAAAGGTTTAAAACATCCCAACCTTCATTGAGTTTGTTAACTGCAAAAATAGCACGAATCGGATTATTATTATCTTCAAGTGAGTTCAGCACAAATTGTTGTTCGACCAATTCTGCCAGATCATTTTTCCTCAAAGATTTCTTTTCGAGGTTTTCTTCATTTACGGAAATACAATTGGTTACAGCAAAATTGATCTTTAGTTTTTGAATTAATTTGTTAATTGAATTATTGTTACTTTCGTAAAAATCAAATGCTTTTTGAATTATTCTAACTTTAGAATTTTCTTTGATATTCCTGATATCTTTCTCAGTTAGATTTTCAATAATTCTGTGAAAGTTTGTTTTGTTTTCCAGAGAATCTTTTATTAATTTCTGAGCTTTAAAGAGAATTACAGGTTTTAAGTTGATGTTGTATTTCAAAGCAATATCTTGTTTGTATTGATTTAAGATTACTGCTTGTAATATCCTTTCATCATCTGTCATTTCGCTTCGAAGCAGGTTTACATCCTTTGAATAACCATCATCTTTGAATTGTCTGAGATCATATCGAAATAGAACTTTCGGTTTATATTTTTCTACAATATTTTTGTGCTCATAATCAAGAGTTGCTGTAAATTCAAGAAGCAGATTCTCATAATTCTGATTAAATATTTTATCAACCGTATTTTCCCAACTCGGTTTATGAAGCTGGGCAATTGTCATTTGATTTCGGGTTCTTGTGTTTATATGATGAGCTTCATCGGAGATGAATACAATTTTATGCTGCTTAAAATCTTCGATTGTGAGGCTGTTTTCCTTCTCAATGTAAATATCTCCGTGCAATTTGTGAATTGTTGTAAAACAGATATTAATATCGTTCAAATTTGCATCTTCAAAATTATCTACTTTCCGAATCGAAACTTTCTTATTTTCAAAAGTGATATTGTTCCCAAACAGATATTTAGAAGAATTAGTATTAATGAAATTATCAATAGTTTTGTTTATGATATTTTTGGAATTTACAAAAAACAAAAACTTTCTGTAACCTTTGCCGTAAAGATATAGAATTAATCCAGCCATTATTAATGTTTTACCGCTTCCCGTTGCCATATTGAACATTAGTTGATATGGTTTTGACTGTTTACTCTCAAATGCTTCATCATCAAAGAAACAAAGGAATCTTTGAAAAGCTTCGATTTGGTAAGGTCGCAATTGGAAATTGGGATTGAGATTAGTTGTTATTGTTTCAGGGATTTCTATTTTTTGAATATGCTTTTTCCCGAATTCAGAAACAATTGTTTTATAAAGAAAATCCATACTATTCTTTCTCATTATTGTCAGTATTCGAGGAATACTCGGTAACTGATTCAGATTCGTTTTTCAATTGTTTTATTACTTTATCAAAATCTGAAATGTAGTTTTTATCCTGCTTAATTCTATACTTTTTGAGTTTTTCTGTTGCAAGTTGATGGGCAACTATTTTTGAAATTTTACCCTTATCCTGCAAAATTTCTTCTTCATTAAACTGTAAAAAAGCATTCAGCTTTTCTGCCCAATTTCTCATATACATAGGCTTTCCTTTACTGGCTTGAAATTCGGCATAATCAAGATACATATCAACGATATGATTTAGTTTTTTCAATTCCTCTTTCTGTAAATAATTTTTAGCAATTATCACATCACTTTTATAAATTTTGCCTTGAGGACTTTTCCGCCAAGATGTTAATCCCATATTTTCTTTATTTTCATTTACTCGTGATGCAATTATTTCGGCAGCTGTTTTTCCTGTTATGGCAAAATGCAGTTTGTTTTGGACAGTAGCAAAAAATCGTTCTGTCTCAATTGTATCCAAAGAATAATCTACAGAAGTTGCATAAATATCTGTAATTTTTTGATATACCATTCTTTCACTTGCTCGAATTTCTCGAATCTCTTCGAGCAGTTCATCAAAATATCTGGCATCAAAGCGCGAACCGTGAATAAAACGATCTTTATCAATTGCAAAACCTTTCAGAATATAATTCTTCAGTTTATCGGTTGCCCAAGTTCTAAATTGTGTTCCTCTGCTTGTGTTTACACGATAGCCAACTGCTATTATTGCTTCCAGAGAATAATGCTTTGTTTTATAGTTTTTCCCATCACTTGCAGTTACCGAGTATTCCTCGATAACTGAATTTTTGTCTAATTCTCTGTCATTAAATATATTTTTAAGATGAAGGGAAATATTGTCTGTGCTGCATTCAAATAATTGTGCCATTAACTTTTGAGTAAGCCAAAGATTCTCATTTTCAAAAAGAACATTTACTTTTATTTTACCATCTTCTGTTTCATAAACTGCTATTTCATTAATTTTAGAAATCGTCATAATTATAAACCTGTATCCATTTGCGAATCTTTGTTCTCTTCTTTAAGTTGATAAAACTCTTTTGTTAGTTTTTTGTCTTCGTCAGAGATTTTGAAATCCTCGTCATCAATTGAAGAAAGGTTAACATATAATTGGTTTTTATTTAAAATCTGCAGAAGTATTTCTTTTTGCTGTTTTAAAGTAAGTTTTTTGAATTCTTCAATTTGTTCATCCTGCTTCTTGATATCAATATTGTAATTAATGAAACTGTGCTCTTTCATCTCTTCCCAGATTGTTAGAAGTTCCTTACTGTCTTTTGCTTCTTCGATCTGTTCAATGAAAGTTTGATTATATTTTTTGAGTTCACAATAAATAAAATCACCGCCACCTTGCCAGTTTACTGCTTTGGAAATACCGCTTTTATCACAATCAATTGTATCTATCCATTCTCCATCTTTTTTAATCTGCTTGCCAATAACATATTGTAGCCTGATCGTGCTGTCATTCTTTTCATAATCCAACTGTTCAATTCCTATGTATTGTCTTTCCATTTTATGAGCAACTGCTGCGGTTGTTCCGCTTCCAAGGTGGTAGTCTAATACAATATCGTTTTTTTCTGTAGTTATTTCAATAATTCGTTTCAATAATTTTTCTGGCTTTTTCCCATTCTTAAGTTTTACACCGCCTTCTTTAGCTATTCCATCCCAAGACAAGTCTTTCCAGAAATCTGTTAATAATTCAGTTGGTGTTATGGAACCATCAATCTTTTTTACTTTATTCGAGTAAAAAGAAAGTGCACCACCATTAATTACATAACCTTGACGATTATTATTTTCATCGTTTTCGTCTAAATTTGTTTTTGAATAAACAAAGATTTTATCTCTATCGTTTATCGATTTATTCATTAGCTCTTTCAATTCTTTTGTGGGTTTATGCGGATCTCTAATGCTAACAACATTTTTATTATTATCTAATGCATATGCAGATATTAATTGATTGCGAATAATTTTCCAGTATTTACCCCATTTATTTTTTGCATTTCTGTTAGAGATATGCCAGTTATTTCCAATCTCAATATCATTCAGCCTATAAACAGTATCTCGTATGTGCTCTAACATCCAATTGTCTGGATTATCATCAGGATTTGTAATAACATACTTATAATTGTCATCATAATCAACAGGAACATATGCTTTTTTAAAATTAAAGAATTTTTTGTTTTTTGTATAAAATAGTAAGTATTCTGTCACATCGATGGGTCCTGGATTTACAGTTTTAAAACCAGCAGGTGAAGCTGTTTTGATTGATATTAATTGAACTTTATTTTCTATACCAAATAATTCTTTCCCATCCATTAACGCTACTAAATAAGCTAATTGATGGTGATCAATTTGTATGAAAATAGCTCCATCTCTTGCTAATAATCGTTTTGCAACTTCCAACCGATTTTTCATAAAAGTAAGCCAGGTGCTGTGGTTAAAATTATCATTATAACCGAAAC
>JAOZPK010000131.1 GCA_029932755.1 Candidatus Cloacimonadota bacterium
TTGATGCACGAGGTGTGATCAGTGTTACTGAGCGAGCAACTTATATTGGTAAGATTCGAACAATGGCAAAAGAATGTGCGTTGCTTTATATTGAGAAGTACAGTAAATAACTAAATAACTCATGAGAACCTTTGAAAAAGTAATGCCGTTCGTCAAAAAAAATATTTACAAATTGATCTTCGGTATCATTCTTATTGTTGTCATTGATGCAGGGCAACTTTATACGATCAAGATAATGCAGCAGGCAATAGATAACCTCAGCAAATCAGGATTTACCCGCCAGATGTTGGTGAATGCTTCTCTATTAATTATAGGAATTACATTATTTATTACCATTTTACGCTATTTATGGCGTCTTGCTTTTATGGGAACTGCATGGAGCATGGATCGAGACCTACGGCAGATGTATTATGATCATTTAATGAAACTATCTGCAAATTTTTATAATAAAACCAAAACCGGTGATCTGATGGCGTATGCTACCAACGATATGAATGCTATTCGAATGCTGCTGGCTTTTGGATTTGTGATCGGAGCGGATATCATTGTGATTGCCGTTGCATCGCTTTTCTTCATGGTGGATATTAGCCTGAAACTTACACTTCTTGCTATATTACCAACACCGTTTCTTACTATTATCATCATGTATTTTGGAAAAAAGATCCATGCTAGATTCCGCAAAGTTCAAAAGACATTTGCCAGCATGTCAGGAATCGTTCAAGAGAGTATTTCGGGTATTCGAGTTGTAAAAGCTTTTGTTCAGGAAGAGGCTGAACTGGAGAAAATGTCTGAATCAGCTCAGGATTATATGGATGAAAATATCGGTTTGGTAAAGATATTCGCCCTGTTCCATCCGGCTATGTTCCTGCTTATAAATGTCTGTATGGGGATTGTTCTCATTTTTGGAGGACAAGCTGCAATGCTGCATGACATTTCAATTGGAGAATTTGTTGCATTTTTCCAATATCTGGGAATGCTTGTCTGGCCAATGATCGCCATCGGCTGGATCGTGAACTTATTCCAAAGAGGAACAGCTTCACTCAAAAGATTAAATTCGATTTTTGAAGTTGAACCTGAAATAGTAAATAAAGATATTGATAAAGATATTTCTGTTTTGAAAGGGAAGATTTCTTTTAAAGATTTGGAATTCAGCTACTCGCCGCAAACTCCAATTATCTTTGATGGAATTTCCTTTGAGATCGAGGCAGGAAAAACGCTGGCTATTGTTGGCAGGACCGGATGCGGGAAAACAACTGTTATAGATCTTCTGTCAAGAGTTTATAATCCACCTGCAAATTCAATTTTTCTTGATGATAATGAAATCTATACAATTCCGCTGGAAACTTTACGTTCAAACCTGGTAATGGTTCCGCAGGAAATTTTTCTGTTTTCTGATACAGTTGCCAATAACATTAGTTTAGGTAAAAACAAAGCAACACGTGAAGAGATCGAAGAGGTGAGCAGGAAAGCACGAGTTCATAGCTCGATAATAGAATTTGAGAATGGCTTCGATACAGTGATAGGGGAACGGGGTGTTACGCTTTCCGGTGGACAAAAACAGCGGCTGGCAATTGCTAGGGCATTGCTTACGGATCCAAATATTCTTATATTGGATGATGCACTTTCTGCTGTGGATACAAAAACCGAAAAAAGCATTCTAGATGATCTGATAACCGTGAGAAAAGATAAAACAACAATCATCATTTCACATCGTATTTCCTCGATCCAACATGCCGATAAAATAATTGTATTGAATAATGGTAAAATTGAAGAAGAAGGCAACCACAAACAACTTCTAACCAAAAATGGAATATATGCCGATATTTATGAAAAACAACAGATAGAAGAGAGATTATCAGAATGAGCAGGCTGGATAAAGGTTTAGCAGAAGATCAAATTCAAGGAAAAATATACGATAAAGTTCTGTTTTCCAGACTCATTAAATATCTGAAGCCATATAAACTTTTAGTCTCAATTTCATTTGTATTGTTGCTGCTCATTACAGCTACGAATTTATTAAGCCCAATAATAACACAGCGTGCAGTAGATAGAGTGATACTTTCTAATAATAATTTAATTGAATTTAATAGTTTATCGGAAGCTAAAGAATTTTCAAAAGAATATAAAAGAATTAAATTCAAACAGTATGAATTTACCGGAAAAGGATATCTATTCTTTTCTAATAAGAAGATAAACTTTATTCCTAAACAAAGAATTGAAGATCTAAAAGAATCAGGAAAGATATTACAGAAAATCGCAGTTCTGAATAATACAAAAGAAGTACTTAAGCTTCTTTCCGGAATAGATTTTGTTGAAATTTCTAATGAAGAATTAGTTGTTTTGAATTCCATTTTATCTGAATTGAAAGATTCCGGTAATTTGAATAGAGAACAGATGAAACTTTTAAGAAAAAGAGATTTTGATAAACTCACTTTTTACGGGATTTTATTTTTTATGATAATCTCTCTGCAATTATTTTTCACCTATTTCCAGGTCTATTTTGTAAATATTGCTGCCCAGAAAGCGATGTATGATTTGCGGCGAGACTTGTTCTATAAATTGGAGAGAATGCCGCTCTCTTTCTTTGATAAAAATCCGATTGGCAGACTTGTTACACGGGTAACGAATGATATTGGAACTTTGAATGAAATGCTGGGAAATGGTCTTATCCAACTCATCCAGGAAATGTTCGTTCTTGTTGGAATCATGATTGCAATGCTACTCTATGATTGGAAACTAGCGCTTATATCTTTTGCGATTTTACCACTTACAATCTATATGTTTACTGTTTTCATTAATCGCAGTCGTAAACTTTATAGAGTTGTACGCAAGAAATTGGCTAATATCAATGCTACTCTTTCCGAAGATATTTCTGGATTTAAGATAATTCAATTATTCAATCAATATAATCGAAAAGTTGATGAATTCAAAACTATCAACGGTGAATATTTTGCAGCTTCTATGAAGATGATGAGGCTATTTGCTTTTTTCCGTCCGGCTATCAATTCTACCCGCCGGATTGCTGTGGCAATTTTGTTATGGTACGGCGGTGGACAGATCATTCAGGATAAAATTACATTGGGTGTTTTCATGGTCTTCCTCTGGTTCTTGGATAGATTCTTTGAACCGATCCATCATCTGAGTGAAAAGTTTAATATTTTGCAAGCTGCCATGAGCGGATCTGAACGGATATTTGACCTGATGGATAAAGATATCGAAGATTACAGATTAGAAAAAACTGATGAAATTTCTAATAAACTAAAAGGTGAGATCGAGTTTAAAAATGTGTGGTTACGATATAATGACAATGGTGATGTGCTGAAAGATATTTCATTCAAAGTAAAAGCGGGAGAAAAAGTAGCACTGGTTGGTCATACTGGATCGGGCAAAACTTCTATCATAAGTATTTTATCCGGATTGTACCCTTTTCAAAAGGGAAAAATTCTGATTGATGGAAAAGAAATTAGTGAGTATAATCTGAAGGAATTGCGAAGGAATATTGGTATTGTACAGCAGGATGTTTTCCTCTTTTCCGGTACGATCAAAGATAATATCGTACTCAGCGATGAGTCCATTTCGGATGCCGAAATGAGAAAAGTAGCCAGATATGTAAATGTTCATGATTTCATTGATAGTCAACCTGAGAAATATATGGAACCGGTAATGGAACGAGGGGCTACTTTCAGCGTTGGTCAACGCCAACTCATCGCTTTTGCCAGAGTTCTGGCTTACGATCCCACGATTTTTGTTCTAGATGAAGCAACTGCAAATATCGATACCGAAACAGAAATTTTGATTCAAGATGCACTCCAAAAATTAATGGAGAATAGAACATCGATCATCATCGCGCATCGACTTTCCACAATTCAACATGTAGATAGAATAATTGTGCTGCACAAAGGTGAGATCGTGGAAGAAGGAAATCATCAGGAACTACTCGCCAAAGAAGGACTCTATTACGATCTATATAGGTTGCAGTATCAGTAGTAAATCACAAAGAAATATTACAAAAATTAGGTTAATTCCTAACTTGTAATCCCTCATCACTAATTCCTAATCTTTCATCCTTCCCCAGTTCGAACTAATTTGATAAGGGAAATTCAGCAAATATGCCATGTAATGAAGGCTTTAGAAAAGGATAGGACAGAGACCAATTAGCTGCAATAAATGACAGTTTCTATTATGCGATTAGTGTTGAATTAATTCATTTTATTTCATAGTGTTAAATAATTATGTTCTTGACCAATATCTTACAGAAACTTCTTTGTCTCCCTCACGGGGGGTACGAAATATGTATGATCGATTAGAAATGCTAAACGGCTTAATAAATCTGGGGATGAATGAAAGAAGTGCAAAAGTTTATATTGCACTTCTTCAGATAAAAGATGTCTCAGTACCTGAACTTCACAAATTAACCGGTATTAAACAAAATAAACTTTATGAAGTAATAAATAGTCTTATTAGAGACGGCTACTGCTCCGAGAAGAAAAATGGTAACAAAAGATTTTTTAATGCTGTTAATCCAGAAACATGTATAAATAGTACATTAACAAAAATAGAACAAAATTTAAAGTCCGGGTATGAACTTAAAGATTCTTTGATAGATCTTTTTAATAGTATTGAAAATACAAAAGAACCATTTGAATATATTGAGATCATTCACGGAAGTGACAATCTTCATAATATTTATTTAGACATTATGAATTCTTCAAAATTAGAGCTTTTCAGTTTGTGTCGCCCGCCTTTCGCTGGAACAACAATCAAAAAACAAAAAGCCCAATTTACAGCTTATTCTGCTTTCCTACAAAAAGGTGGAAAAGGTAGAACTATCTATGAAGTAAATGAAGATTCACCATCGATTGTGTTTAGAATATTAAAAGACAAAACATTGGAAGATGGTGAATTTCGAATTGCATCTAAACTTCCATTAAAAATGAATATCTTTGATAAAAAAATGGTAATGATAGCCGATAAATCTACTCTGGCTGGAGAAAATGAACTTTCGATGACAGTGATTAAACAAAAAACTACAGTTGATGGTTATTATGCTTTAATGGAATTTCTTTGGGAACAAAGTGAAAATTATGAAACCTGGATAATAGGGAAAGAAAAGCTAATGGAAACTAAATTAGAAGAATATGAAAGCTCTTTTAAAAAATAAAGAAAATAGGAGTAAATTATGAAAAAGAAATGTTTAATATTTA
>JAOZPK010000132.1 GCA_029932755.1 Candidatus Cloacimonadota bacterium
CGCGTTCGGTTCGGGACCGAAAGGTCGGAAGTTCAAATCTTCTCATCCCGACCATAATTATATTGAGACATTTCGGGAACCAAAAGGTTGTCCCAATAAATCGGGATCATCCCGACCATTATTTTTCTGCTTGACGTGAAATTTCAAGATTTATTGCATACAAGTTGAATATATTCAAGTAGGAGAAGCAATGGATTCTTTATATGTTTTAGTTAGCAATCTTGAAAAAAAGATTGATTCTTTATTAATCATGTCAAATCAAACTACAGGTGACATATGGGAATTGATTAGGAATCTTCTTCCTTTAGTAATTGCTTTTTTTGCAGTATTATATGGACCCAGATTACTTCGTAAGAGTTCTAAAGAACAACTTGAAAACATAAAAATAATAGAGAATAATAAATTTGAGCTTGAAAAGGAAAAATTAAAATTCGGTGTAGAAAAAGTAAAAGCAGAACTAAATTTAAAAATTGAAATGAAGTGGTTAGAAGATTTTTTTGAATTAACATCTGAAATAAATGCTCTTTTATTTGTAATTGAACATTTTCCTAAAGTACAATTTGATATTTCAGAGGTTAAAAAATTTGAACAGTTCAAATTCAAATTCACTATATTATTAGATTTAGCTAATTATTCTCATAAAAAGTTATACAATTCTTTTACAAGTATGATTAAAACATTACAGAAGGGAGAAAGAATCTCCCAATCCCAAGAGTCATTAGACTTTACATCCATATGCCAGGTAATAATAAAAAGTAAACAAGAGAAATTACGAAATTTTTCTATAGTTGAGAAAAAGCTATCTGAAAAATTAGAAGAATTAGAACTTTCGTTATCAAAACCTAATCCTGAAGAATTGTTAGAAATAGCTAAAAAATTCAATTCGGATTTTGAATTAAGAAAACAAGTATTAAAAAAAATTAAAGAAAATGAGCAAGCTCAAGAAGAGGAAAAAGAAGTGAAGTAAATATTTGTGTCAAGTCGCAACCTTGAAACTTCTTTCGTTGTCACCTCACGTACTTTAGAAAATCAGGTTTTGGTGTCAAGTTGCAACAGTACAACAATTGGTTTAATTCCAATTATCCATATCAATATTGATATATTATTAGTAAAGATTTGAGTGCCCGTTGTAAATAAGTATAAACCTGCATTTATTAAATAAGAGATAAATATACCTTGAAAGGTATAAAATATATAAATAAACTTGACAATATACCCGTAAGAGTATAAAAGAGGTCATGTTAATAAAATTATGCTAGAAGAGGTATAAAATGAGAAATAAATTAATCTTTTTCGTAAAAGAAAGAAGAAAACTTCTTAAGTTGACACAGAAGGATTTAGCAAAAAAAGCAGGTGTTGGATTGCGTTTTGTCCGCGATCTTGAACAAGGAAAAAAGACACTCCGTATGGATAAAGTAAATCATGTATTAATGCTTTTCGGTTACCAACTCGGTCCAATAAAAGAAGAGTACAAAGATGAGTAGAATGGCAAAAGTTTTTTATCAAGATATGTTTGCAGGAATTATTTCTGAAACAGATGAAGGATATTTATTCCACTATGAAGAAGAATATCTGCAAATAGAAAATGCAAAACCCGTAAGTCTTACTTTACCAGTAAGAAAAGAATCTTATAAAAGCAAAACGATATTTCCTTTTTTTGACGGACTTATTCCTGAAGGGTGGCTTTTGGATATAGCAGAAAACGTATGGAAGTTAAATATCAGAGATCGGATGGGCTTGCTTATAACTTGCTGTAAAGATTGTATCGGTGCAGTTAGTATAATCCCTATCAAGGAAGTTTCAGATGAATAAATGCTTATATTGTTATGCTGAAATAAGTGAAGGAAAGGATTTTTTATATCATAAGAAATGTAGTAAAAAGTTTTTTGGATTTGAAATTGCACCAACCTTATCTTATACAAAATCTGAACTAAAAGAAGTAGCTGAAAAGATCATAAAGAGAAGTGTAACGGTTCCTGGAGTTCAAACAAAACTTTCCTTGCAAATCGAAAAAAACCGCAAAGAAGGTAATCGTTTTACTTTAGTCGGATTATGGGGAAACTACATTCTAAAACCACCTGTAGATAAATATCCAGAGCTTCCCCAAAATGAAGATCTAGTTATGCATCTGGCAGAGTTATTTGGCATAAAAATAGTTCCCCATGCTCTCATACCACTGAAATCAGGTGAACTTGCATATATTACCAGGCGAATAGATAGAACCAGAAAAAATGAGAAAATTCAAATGGAAGACTTATGCCAACTTTCAGAAAGATTAACTGAAGATAAATATAAGGGTTCGATGGAACAGGTAGCAAAAGTTGTAAAAAAATATTCTGCTAATCCGATGTTCGATGCTATCACCTTGTTTGAAATCACTCTATTTTCTTTTCTTACCGGTAATGCTGACATGCACCTTAAGAATTTTTCTTTGATTTACGAGCACAATTTCAATATGCTTGCTCCAGCTTATGATCTTCTTTCAACAAGGTTGGTGATTCCTCAAAAAGATGATCCTGAAGAATCGGCGTTAACAATAAATGGGAAAAAAAGTAATTTAACACGAAAAGATTTTGAAACTTATTCAAATAATACCGGTTTGAGTAAAAAACAGGCTGATAATGTTTTTGAGAAATTTAAAAGGATAATTCCTGTTGCACTTAATTTCATAGATAATAGTTTTTTGTCGAAGAATAAAAAAGGAGAATTAATAGAGCTTATCAAATCAAGAACTATGCAACTGAATTTGTAATGATAATCAATTTTTTACATACTAGTTGCATATTTTGTTGGCAAGAATGGAGATGCTTCAAGGTTGAATATTCTCTATTAATTTTTTTTTATATTGGAGGAAAAATGAAAAAGACAATTGTATTTTCATTATGTATTATGCTTATTGCTGGAAGCCTAATGGCACAATGGAGTGATGATCCGTCAATTAACAATGCGATCTGCGATCTAAGTGGTGAACAGGCAATTCCAAAAGTAGCCACAAGTTCTATTGGTGATACTTATATCGGCTGGTTTTCTAATGATTCCGGTAATTATGATGTTAGACTGCAAAGGTTAGACTCGCAGGGAAATGAGATGTGGGAACACAATGGAATTCTCATAAGTGATAATTTGGCTATGACCTGGCTAACTGATTGGGACATGACAGTTGATGCTGACAATAATGCAATTCTGGTTTTCCAAGATATCAGAAATGGTGGAAATAATAATATTTACGTTTATAAAATCTCTCCTGATGGTTCGTTCATCTGGGGAGATGATGGAATTGAGCTTTCGAATTCTGCTGCTTTCGATGTAGCACCAAAAGTTTGTGTAACATCAAACGGGACGACAGTTGTCACCTGGCAATCCGACGATGCAATAATAATGCAGAGAATTGCAGGCAATGGAACATTAGTTTGGGGTCCAAATGGAATAACACTGAGTTGTGCTGACACTTACTCTTGGCCGCAGCCTTTTGCTGTGGAAAATGATCATATTTTATTAAAGTTTTTCCACGATACAGGACCAGCTTATTCACCAACACGTCATTGTTTAATGCAAAAATTTGATAATGATGGTAATGCAGCATGGGCAAGTGATACTGTAGTTTCTGATGCCGGTGGAATTTCTGCTTGGACACAGATCTTTCCAATCGAATCTGATGGGGCTAATGGCTGCTTTATTGCATGGCATGATGATCGGGACAATAATATGGATGCCAGCAGTTTTATCCAGCATATAAATAGCGATGGAACTTTAGGATTTACCGCAAATGGAGTTGAGCTTTCTACTCAAGCAGCCAGAGAAAACTATTATCCAAAGATCGCTTTTAATCCCACCAGTTGGGAACTTTATACTTTTTGGATGGAAACCGATAGTGACCAGAATCAGCGTGGACTTTACGGACAGAAACTTGATGCTGAAGGAAACAGATTATGGACAGATAATGGAAAAACTATAATTGAGATTTCTGCAACAGGGATAATTCCAATAGCTGCAAGACAAGTAAATGATGATGTGATAGTTTGTTTTGAAGAAGCTTCCGGTGCTGTTAATTCTTTTATCAAAGCGACTCGATTAGATGCTGATGGTGAATTTGTTTGGGATAATGATTTTGTAACAATGTGTTCTGTTGCATCAAGTAAAGTTCATAGTGAAGCAAGTTATTTTGCGAATGATCAGATTATTTGTGCATGGGAAGATGACCGAAATGGTGGTAGTGATATTTTTGCACAAAATATTAATCTGGATGGAACACTTGGTGTTTCAGTTATGTATGGTACAATAGAAGGGAATGTAACATTAAATGGTGGTTCTGGAAATGTAGAAGATGTTGAAGTAGCTGCAGGCTCTGTTACTGTTCATCCTGATGCTAATGGTGATTATATTATTTCAATTATACCAGGGACTTATCCAGTAATGGCTGGATTAGCTGGTTATGAAACTGTCGTATTTGAAGATGTTGTAGTTACAGAAGGTAATGCTACAACCGGAATTGATTTTACTTTAGTACCGGTTGTAAGTTCTGAAAATATTATTATTGCAGCTACAAAAATGGAAAGCAATTATCCCAACCCATTCAATCCAATTACAAATATTTCTTACACAATTAAAGAAACTGGTCTTGTTACAATTGAAGTTTACAACTTAAGAGGTCAGCTTGTTAAAACGCTTGTTAATGAATTACAAGGAACTGGTAGCTTCATAGCAGTTTGGGATGGAACAGATACTTCCAATAAATCTGTTTCTAGTGGAATTTACCTCTATAAAATGAAATCGAACAATTATACATCGACTAAAAAAATGATCCTTATGAAGTAATCCAAAGCTCCTTCTTTGAAATAGATAAAAGCCCTGATATCAGGGCTTTTATTACATCAATCAATATCAATAAATCTTATCTATTTTCTTCGTTCACTATCTTTTCGACGTTCTATGTTGTGTACTTTCCAAAGCGTAGAATCCAAGACACCCTTTTTGCGCCTGTTTTTTAACCTAAAAGTGTGTCCCCTACCGGTAAACGAATCCTTTTTTTCTTGTATTTTAGCGATAATATTCATTTCAATATTAACAGGTGTTCCAACATCAACCGAATTAAAGAGTAAAATAATATCATTGTTCTTCATTCTTATACAGCCATGAGATGCAGGCGTTCCAATCTTATTTTCGGATGATGTTCCGTGAATCCATATCTCTCTTT
>JAOZPK010000001.1 GCA_029932755.1 Candidatus Cloacimonadota bacterium
CTTCCTCTCACCTACTATGACACATAAACTCTCAGATGTGTTTAAATTATTTTGATTTTTTTATTAGTCAATAATTTCACCCTGCTTTTTTAAATTGATTTAATTAAATAACTTATTCTTACATAATAAATATTATTATATAAAAATTTATTTTATTAAACATACGTATCTCAAATAAAAATCTTGACAATAGAAACCTGAAATCAAGTAATTGGTCAGGCCACTTAGAAATAAGGCCGAAATCAAGGGGGTACTATGTTCAAGCAACTTAAAACAAAGAAGTTCAATGAGCAGATAATAGATCAAATTAAGAAACTGATCGAAGATGGTACTTTAAAAAAGGGTGACAAGTTACCGCCTGAACGTCTTCTCGCTGAACAGTTTGGCAGCAGCAGAGCTTCTATCAGGGAAGCTATGAGCGCCCTGGATATGATGGGTATAATTGAGAGCCGGAGTGGATCTGGTAACTATATAAAGATCAATATAGAAGAATCCGCCATAGATGAAGCGATGATTGGAGAGCTCCTGACGCATCATAGTTTGTTTGATATTTATGAAGCTAGACAGGAGATCGAACCTTCTCTTGTCTCACTGGCCTCAGTTAGAAAAACAGATAAGGAAGTTTTGGAATTCCAGGAAATTCTTAAAAAATTACTTAATACTTCAAAAAATTTAATAAAAAATCCAGAAAATGTTAATACTTATATGGAAGAAGATATAAAATTTCATCTTAAAATTGCTGAAATGGCTCATAATCCGATCTTATTTAAATTCTATGCCAGCATTTGTCTACTTCTGAGAGAAGAAACATGGCTGGAATTAAAACGAGCTGATATATTGAAGAATGGAACACAGCAAACCGAGATTGAGCATATTGCCATTGCTGATACGATTATTAGTGGTGATGCAGAACAAGCTAAGAAAAATCTTCATGTTCACCTTGAAAGAATAAGAATAGGTTTACTTTCAAAATTAGAGAATAAGAGTATAAAAGGAATATAAGGGATTAATTAAAAATAATGGAAAATTTGAACACACTTTTTAATGCTGGATCTGTAGCAATAGTTGGAGCCTCGAATAATGTGGGAAAAAAGGGTTATGAAATTCTTCAAAATTTAATTCAAGGTGACTATAAGGGTAATATCTACCCCATTAATCCGAAAGAAGCCGAAATACAAGGCTTAACCGCCTACAGATCTTTAACCTCAATTGGTACAAGGGTAGATTTAATTGTCATTGTTATCCCAAGTAAATTTGTATCTGCTGTACTGGAAGAAGCTGGCCAACTATCCATTCATCATGCCGTAATAATAACCGGCGGATTCAGAGAAATAGGATGTGATGACTTGGATGCCGCTATGTTAGCTGTTGCTGAAAAATATAAGATAAACATAGTCGGGCCCAATTGTCAGGGTGTTAACTATACACCTAATAAGATGTGTGTCTCATGGCCTCTGATCCGGGGAAAAGGACCAATGGCAATTATTGCACAAAGCGGTACAGTGGCAGCTCAATTTGGATTAATTGCCGACAAAGACAGTATTGGAGTTTCGGGTCTGGTAAGCTTGGGGAACAAATCTGGTTTAACTGAAATTGAGTTTTTGGAGTTCTTCGGTACTGATCCCAACACCAAAGCCATAGCCTTGAATCTGGAAGGGATAAAAGAGGGAGCTAAGTTTCTTAAACTTGTAAAAGATATACTCCAACAAAAACCTGTTATAATCTTAAAACCGGGAAGAACGGTCAAGGGAATGATCGCTGCCCAATCTCATACAAAATCTATAGCCGGAAGCGATAAGATATTTGATGCTGCCTGCCGCCAGATAGGACTTATCCGTGCCGACAGTATTGACGAGCTTTACGATTACACCAAAATATTGGGTTTTTTATCTAAACCAGCAGGAAACAGAGTACAGATAATAACCAGCTCAGGCGGGAGCGGGATCTTGGCTACTGATATTTTTGAAGAGAACGATGTAGATATGGTTGAGATAAATCCAGAACTAAAAAGGATCCTTAGTGAAAAATTACCTTCGCATTGTGTTTTATCAAATCCCCTCGATCTAACGGGTGATACAGATGCTGCCAGATATGAAACATGTGTTGAAGAAGCTATTAACTTTAATAATTCCGATATGTTCTTATTGATCTTTGGAGATCCTATACCAGGAGCTCATGAAGTAGTTTCCAGATTAAGAACAAAAACAGATAAGCCGATAATCGTCTGCTATCTGGGAGGTGGGAAGATCGAAGATGAAGAGACTCAGAAAATGCATCTGGTAGGTATACCGACCTTTCCTACTCCAACCAGGGCTGCAAAAGCTTTAGCTATTTTATGTAAATGATAATAATAAATAAATAAGGAGATATCTAAAATGAAATGGATCACAAAAGATGAACCAGGTTCCATAAAATTAATGATGGGAAATGAGGCAATTGCTCGCGGCGCTATTGAAGCTGGAGTTCAATTGACAGCCTGCTACCCTGGAACACCCAGTTCGGAGATCGGGGAAGTTCTGGGTGAAGTTGCCAAAGATCTGAATCAATATTTTGAATGGAGCACAAACGAGACAGTAGCCTTTGAAGTAGCAGCCGGGGCATCTTTGGCTGGAGCAAGAGCACTGACAGCTATGAAGAATGCTGGATTCAATTTAGTTATGGATAACTTCATGACCCTAACCTACGGCGGGGTCAAGGGAGGATTTGTGGTTGTTGTTGCTGATGATCCCGGTGCACACTACTCCTCCAATGAACAGGATACCAGAATTGAAGCAGTTGCTGCCGAGTTATTGATCTTCGAACCTCAAGATCAGAATCAGGCTCGTTTAATGACAAAAGAAGCTTTTGATATTTCAGAAAAACTTGAACTGCCTGTCTTCTTACGTTCCGTAACCAGATTATCACACGCTAGCGGAAATGTCGAGTTTGGTAAGATCTCTCAAAAAAGAAACACGATCGGTTTTAATAAACACTGGAAAATACCCTACCGCTGGGATGTTTACGGACCTCCCGGACCTCAAAGTAAACGCGAATGGCTGCATTCACGATTACCCATGATGGCTGAATATGTAGAAAATTCCGAATTTAATAAGCTAACGATCTGTGATTCTAAGATAGGAATAGTAACTGTCGGAATAGCTGCAACATATGTTAAGGAAGCATTAGCAGAACTTAATCTAGTGGATAAGATCCATCTATTGGATCTGGGGATTGTCAATCCACTTCCAAAAGCAAAAGTAGCTGAATTATTGAATAATTCTGATCATCTTATTGTAGTTGAAGAGGGTGATCCGGTGGTGGAGAACGCTGTTCGTTTGTTGGCTAAAGAATTAAAACCGGAGATAATTATACAGGGTAAACTTTTTGACAACAGGGTTTTCCCGACCGAAGGAGAGATGGATCCGGACAATGTAAGAATAGGAATTTCAAATGCCTTAAACCTGGTAATTAATAAAGATCTAAAAAGAGAGGAATTGAAAGCAGCTATTAAAAAGATCATAACAACACGTTCTTCCACTCTTTGTCCCGGTTGTCCGCATCTTGGAAGTTACTGGGCCATGCGTAAGATCTTGGAAAAATACGAGGGTAATTCTATCGTTAATGGAGATATTGGGTGCTATGAACAGGGTGGATACGGTCTAGCTACCAACACCTTTGAAATTACAGATGAAGATAACAAAAATTTCAAAATAAATTCACCTTATGAGATCCTCGACACTATCTATGTTATGGGCTCAGGGATCGGTATGGCACAGGGACAATATCAGGTGGGACATAAGGGAAAGATCCTGGCTGTAGCAGGGGACTCAACATTTTTCCATACTTGTCTGCCGACGCTGGCAAATGCTGTTTATAATGAAGCTGATATCACCTTTGTGGTTTTTGATAATACCTGGACCTGTATGACAGGCCACCAGCCGAATCCAGTAACGGGTATCAAGGGGAATGGTGATGTGGCAACAATAATTTCGATCGAAAAAGTATCGGAAGCATTGGGAATCCACTCTGTAAGTGTAGCTGATGCCTATGATATCGAAGGAGCAAAGAAAGTTTTAAAAGCAGGATTAGACTATAATGGACCTGCTGTAGTTATTTTACGTCGTGAATGCGCACTTCAGGTTCTACGTCGCAAGGAGTTTCCACCTTTCGAATTTGAAATTCTACAAGATAAGTGCATCGGATGCAAAGCCTGCGTAGAACTGGGCTGTCCAGCCATAACATTTGCCAACGGCAAAGCCGATATCGATAGAGCGCTTTGTGTAGACTGCAGTCTCTGCGCCCAGGTTTGTCCAGTAGATGCAATAATTTGTAGGAGTGTGTAAAATGAAATTTAATCTAATTATATGCGGTGTTGGCGGTCAGGGTAGTATCCTCTCATCAAAGATCATTGCTGATGCAGCGATTAAAAAAGGATATGAAGTAAGAGTTGGAGAGACTTTTGGTGCAGCTATGCGTGGTGGTTCCGTATCATCACATGTAAAGATCGGTGATATTCATTCCCCTCTGGTTGCTCATAATAGCGCTGATGTGATACTTTCAATGGAACCGCTGGAAAGTTTAAGGGTCAGTGTAGATTATCTTGCTCCTCAAGGGATTGTCATATCAGATATCCGACCTTGGTACCCGGTCGATACTAATGCCGGAGGAGCACCTTATCCTTCCAATGATGAGATCATAGCTGAATTAAAAAAATTGGGTAAAGAAGTCCATTTCCTGGACGCTGCAGCCTTAGCAAAAAAAGCGGGACATCCAAGGACAACAAACATTGTTTTGATCGGTGCCTTAGCTGCCCTGGGTAAATTACCAATAGAAAGCAAATATCTAATAGAAGCTATTAAGGAACGAGTTCCCCAAAAAACTATTGATGTCAATATCAAAGCTTTCGAGTTGGGATTCGATTCTATCAAAAAGAGTTAACAGGCCTTAATTATGAAAATGGAAAAAGTGAGATCAATTCTCTACAAAGCAAAAGAGGAGAAACGCTGGTTACTTGAACCGGAAGCTATGGAGATCCTCAAAACTTATGAAATTTCTGTGCCGGAGCATCGATTTATCAATGATATTAAGGAAGCTGTGAAAAGTGCTGAATCGATTGGATATCCTGTCGTATTAAAAATAGTCTCACCTGCTATTCTGCATAAATCTGATGCGGATTGCGTAAAACTAAACCTGACAAATGGTGAAGAGGTTAGAAATGCCTATCAGGAGATATTGACAAATGCAGAAAAATTCGATCCGAAAGCTGAGATCAGGGGAATAATCATCTACCCCATGGTCAAAGCAGGTTTAGAGACCATTATTGGCATAACTGAAGATGCTCAATTCGGTCCTGCTGCCATGTTCGGTTTGGGTGGAGTTTTTGTAGAAGTATTGAAAGATGTAGCTTTTCGTATCCTTCCTTTAACTCTGGATGATGCCTTGGCAATGATAAAAGAAATCAAAGGCTACCAATTACTGTGTGGAATCAGAGGTGAGAAAACCAAAGATATAATCTCACTGGCTGAAACAATTGTTAAGGTCTCAAAGTTATGCACCGATTTCCCGGAGATCAAAGAGATAGATCTAAATCCGACCTATGTATATGAGCAGTGCGTTACTGTCGTAGATGCTAGGATCAGGGTCGGTTAATTAATTTATTATAAAATTTAATATAGAGATGGAGGAGTAAATGAAATTGAGAATTGGAGTTGATATCGGCGGTACGTTTACAGACTGTGTAGTTATCAACGAACAGGGTATTATTCACACTTTCAAAGAATTATCTACACCCAGCGATCAATCGATAGGGCTCTATAATGTGATCAAAAAGGCAGCCGAATTTTTTGACCTTTCTCTACATGATTTTCTTGGTTGCGCCGAGATATTTGCTCATGGAACCACGGTGGCGACCAATACATTGCTGACCAGAACGGGAGCAAAAACCGGTTTGATCTTAACCAAGGGCTTCAGAGATACACTGGATATGAGAAGGGCTCATAAAAACAACATCTGGGATCTTCACCTGGAATTTGCACCTACACTGGTTGATCGTTACTTGAGACTTGGAGTAACAGAAAGACTGGATTATAAAGGAGATATCGTAACTCCTCTAAATGAAGAAGATGTAAGGAAAATTTGTAAAAAATTCCAAAAAGAAGAAGTGGAAGCGGTAGCTATTTGTACACTGTTTTCATTTTTAAATAATGTTCATGAAGATCGCATCATGGAGATCGTGAAGGAAGAGATGCCGGAGGCATTTGTCTCTAAATCTTCTGAAGTTCTACCTCAGATCCGCGAATATGAGAGAAGTTCTACTATTGTAGCCAATGTTTATGTCGGTCCAAAATTAACTGTTTATCTTTCTAATTTGGAGCACAAACTAAAGCAGGACGGATTAGAAAAAGCATTTTATGTAACCGCTTCAAATGGTGGCATGATGACCTGTGATACTGCTATCAAGCATGCTTCCGCTACTTTACTTTCCGGTCCCGCTGCCGGGTCTATTGGAGCTATCTTTTTCTCCAAACTTTTAGGAGAGGAAGATATTATCCTGATGGATATGGGAGGGACATCGTTTGATGTATCTCTGATCAATAAAGGTGAGATCACCCTGAGCACAGAAGGAGAAGTTGCTGGTTATCGCATTGCCAAACCAATGATTGATATCCATACAGTTGGTGCCGGAGGGGGTTCAGTTGCCTGGCTGGATGCCGGAGGGATGTTGCGGGTCGGTCCCGAATCGGCCTATTCCGATCCTGGTCCGATCTGTTACGATATTGGTGGTGAAAAACCTGCGGTGACCGATGCAAATCTTTTGCTGGGATATCTGAATAAAGATTATTTCTTGGGTGGAGAAATGCAGGTAAATTATCAGAAAGCTTATGACGGTACTAAGACAATAATTGCTGATTCGATGAATATGAGTGTGGAAGATGCCTGTCTAGGTATATTCCAGATCGTTAATCAGAACATGGCAGATGCCACCAAAGTTGTCTCAGTTCAGCGTGGTCATGATCCTCGCGAATTCACCATGGTGAGTGCCGGTGGTGCCTGTTCAATTCACGCCTGTAAAATTGCTGAGGAAATCGGTTCTCAGAAAATTATCGTGCCTAAAGCTGCTTCGGTATTTTGTGCCTTAGGCATGCTGGAATCTGATATCAAATTAGATAATGTCCGTAGCTTTAACGGGAATATTCCCGGGCTTGATATTGAAATATTCAACGCTAAGATCACCAGGACCGAAGAAGAGGCAATGGGTGAACTACTGGAAGAGGGTGTAGAGAAAAAACGTTCATCATTATTACGTTATTTGGATGTCCGTTATGTAGGGCAACATCATGAAGTGACCGTTGCTATTCCTAACAATTGTGTGATAAAGAAAGAGCATCTTAAGATAATTGCCGAAACATTCCATAGAGCTCATGAAAAACTTTATACCTACTCAACACCTGAAACTCCTATAGAGATAATCAACCTCAGAATAACCGCTGTGGGTCATGTTGATAAAACAGGGCTTTATGAAAAACCGATTGAGAAAATGGACTTAAGCTCAGCTCTTAAGAATAAACGTAAGATCCGTTTTGAAGAATATGAGAAGGCAATAGATACACCCGTTTATGATCGTGATAAAATTAAACCGGGTACGAAAATCGAAGGTCCTGCTGTAATTGAAGAACGAATTACCACAATAATAGTACATCCTAAATGGAATGCCTATGTAGATGGTTATGAGAATGTGATCATGGAGGTAAAATAATGGCTGTGGCAAGAAAGAGAACTAAAGAATTTGAAGGTGCTAAAGATCCGATCACCTTTGCTGTTATTTACAACCGTTTACTCACGATCAATCGTGAAATGGGTATTACCATGATAAATACTTCGATCTCACCCATCTTTGCTGAAGTCCATGATTTTTCATGTGCGATCTGTGACTGGGAGAACAGGATAGTGGCGCAAGTTGACGGAGTTCCTTCCCATACAGCCTCTGCAATGGAGGCAGTAAAGGCTGTCAGCCGTGTGTTTGGAGCCGACATTCATCCGGGAGATGTTTTTGTAATGAATGACCCCTATCTGGGTGGTACACATCTTCCTGATGTAACGATCATGAAGCCCATCTTTTATGAAGGGGAAATGCAGTTTGTCTCAATTAATCGAGCCCATCATGGTGATGTTGGTGGGATGGAACCTGGTTCATATTGTCCTGAAGCAACCGAACTTTTCCACGAAGGAATACGAATTCCTCCTCTCAGACTATTCAGGGATAACAAACCCATTGAAGATGTTGCCGAGATGATCAAGATCAATACCCGGATGCCGGATGATCTATGGGTCGATATCAAAGCTCAGGTTGCATCATGCCGGGTGGGAGAAAAACGTATTCTGGAATTATTAGAAAAATATGGTGTAAAAAAAGTGCGGGAATCGATCGAGGATATTCATCTCTACGCAGAGTCACGCATGCGCCGGGAAATTGAAAAATTACCCGATGGCGATTATTTCGGTGAGAGTTTTCTGGATAATGATGGATTCACGGAAGATCCGATCAAAATAGCTGTAAAAATAACCATTAAGGGTGATAATGCGATAGTTGATCTTGCCGGCTCAGATCCCCAGGTTACGGGATTCGTAAACTCACCTATCGCTAATACTGCTACTTGTGTTTATGTAGCATTTCTGACCACAGTAACTACTCCCGATATTCCACATAACGAAGGAGTTTATCGACCGATCAAAATAGAGGCGCCGGAAGGAAGTATTGTTAATCCTCTCTTCCCTGCTCCAGTTGCATCCTGTACACTTGATACTGCCTGTGCAATTCTGGAAGCATGCTGGCAGGCTTTAAGTGAGATCATCCCGGACAGGGTTCCGGCAGGCTGGAATCGATGGAACGGACCGACCATAACAGGCATCGATCCGCGACGGGAAAATTTCTATGTCATGTTTGGCTTCAACGGATTCGGTGGGGCAGGCGGTATGAATGGCATGGACGGTCGTCATTATATCGGAGACGGAATCGATCTGGGAGGATTGATCGCTCCCAATATTGAAACTAATGAAGTTGATTATCCCCATATAACCGAATTTAATGAATATACTCAAGATTCTTGTGGAGCAGGTAAATTCAGAGGCGGCTGTGGAGCAAGATACAGAGTGAAGCTTTATGATAAATCTCCAACTCTGGTCAATTTTGGTGATGGTAAAATCTTTCCACCATATGGTCTTTTCGGTGGAAAAACTGGATCCTGTAATTATGCTTTAATCAATGAGGGAAAGGAAAACCAAAGAGAATTGAAAGCTAAAGAATCAGTGAAATTGAAACAGTATGATACTTTTACATCATATCCATCCGGCGGCGGCGGCTGGGGGAATCCCATGGACCGCGATCCGGAATTGGTCCGTAATGATGCCCGGGATGAACTCATCTCTCTGAGTAGTGCCCGTGAAGAATATGGAGTGGTTATAGATGGAGATGATTATGAGATCAATTGGTCTGAAACAAATAAATTAAGAAATAAGTATTAGGAGAAATCGTGATTGAAATTAAAAAAATTGCTATTCTAGGAGCTGGAAATGGTGGCTTCATGTGTGCAGCAGACTTTGCAGATCAAGGTTATGAAGTAAGGCTCTTTGATGCACTGGAAGGAAAACTGAATGGTGTTATGGAAAAAGGGATAATTGAAGTACTTGATATCGATTCAAAACCTTCAGGCATGATTGGAGAAATTGCTCTGGCCAGTGAAGATATTGCTGCTGTTATCAAAGGTGCTGATGTTATAATAAATCCCGTCCCCTATTTTGTTACAGAAACTTATGCAAAATTAGCAGCGCCTTATTTGGAACAGGGGCAGGTTGTAATTTCTTTAGGTAAAGGTGGAGCCTCTCTAACCTGGGCAAAAGTAATAAAAGAAAGTGGCAATAAAAATAAAATATTTCTAGCGGACTGTAATACATTGCCTTATGGTGCTTCTAGATTGAATGATTACCAGGTCAGACTTGAAGCTCGTACCCAAAACTTAATGGTTGCTTCTTTTCCTGCTAAAGACACTGATTTTGTTTATGAAATATTTTCTACTCTTTGGAATACCGAGAATGGATATGTTATCAGAAAAGGTGTCAATCCTATTGATACCCTTTTAGTTGATTATAACGCAATTACCCATACTCCTCCCATGATTTGTAATGCAGCCCGTATTGAGAAGGGTGATAAAGATTTTCATCTTTTCGGAGTTAAGGAAAATACACCGGCTGTTTGTAGAGTAATGGAAAGAGTTGATAGGGAAAGAATGGCTCTGGGTGAAAAATTGGGGATGAAACAAAATACCCTGGAAGAAGAAATTCTATTAGTTAAATGGAACAGAGACGGCGTAGATCATCCACTACCATTCTATGAAGCCATCCATACACCCTTTCTGGAGGTATGTGAAGGTCCGTTCAATTTGGACGCACGTCATCTGACCGAAGATATCCCCTATGGTCTGGTTACTTTTTCGTCCCTTGGTAAAATGCTGGGAGTTCCAACCCCAGTTATCGACTCGATAATTACAATATCTGAGGCTTTACTGGATAGAGATTTCTGGAGTGATGGTCGTACTGTTGAAGAGTTGGGATTAAATCCAAAGTGGAGTGTTGAACAGGTAAGAGATTATTTACAAAATGGAAAAATATAAAGGAGTATTATTATGAAAAAATTGAAAGGAAGAGACTTACTTGGTATTACCGATCTTACAGCCGAAGAGATCCAGTTTGTAGTGGATGCAGCAAAAAGGTTAAAAGAAGACAGAAGAATGGGAATATCTCATAAAGTTCTCGAGGACAAAGCATTAGCTGGTATTTTTGAGACACCTTCTACGAGGACAAGCATCTCTTTTGAATCAGCAATGACCCATCTGGGTGGTCATATGATGTGGCTTGGTCAGGATCGTCTTTGGACCGGAGATGCAGCAGAAGAGAATTGGTTTGATACAATTAAAACTGTAGATCGTTATGTGGATGGGATTGCTTATCGCTGCGTTAATCGTGATAAATTAACTGCAGCAGCTAAATATGCTGATGTTCCCGTGATCAATGCTTCATGTCCTGTTGAACATCCTACTCAGGCTTTAGCTGATGTACAGGCAATGCAAGAACATCAGGGTGACCTGAAAGGTAAAAAAGTAGCATTCTTATGGGGTTATCGTGCCGCCAATCCTCCTGCAGGACTAACTAACTCTACCATGCTTATGGGCGCAAAGATGGGATTTGACGTAACTATTGCCTGTCCAGAAGGATTTGATCCTGACATGAATTACAAAGCAATGGCGGACGAAGCTGCAAAATTAACCGGAGCAAAGATCAACATAGTAAGATCTTATGAAGAAGCGGTAAAAGATGCTGATTTTATTAATGTCTATTCCTGGGTTTCACCCGAAGTATTTGCTGAAGGGCTTAAAACTCATTTTAAGGGAAACCCCGAATTTATTAAAATGAAAGCTGGATTGAAAGATAAATGGTGTGTAACGCAGGATATTGTCAATATGGCAAAACCGACCTGTAATGTTATGCATTGCCTTCCGGTTTCACGTAATGAAGAGATAACAAGTGAAGCTCTTGATTCTTCCCAATCTATTATATTTGATGAAGCTGAAAACAGAATGCATACAATTGAAGCATTACTGGCTCTTTTGGTAGGTGGAATTGTTTAATTATTTTAGCCGTCGCGGATCATTGTTTTTAATTAAGAATAATTATCTGCAAACATTATGTTCATCGTTGCAGAAAACCAAAATAGAAGTTAATGGAGGAGGAGTAAAATGAACAAAAGAGGAAAATTGTTTGTAATCGTTATTGCGATTATCGTTGTTAGTTTTTTAATACCAGAAGCAAATCTTGCTTATGCCAAGGTCGTAAAACGGGATAAATCCGTTGTCTTTAGTGCTGTTTGGCCGCCTCAACTTGACCCGGCTGTTGGGCAAGGTTTTGGAAGTGCCATATGCTACGCAAATATCTACGACAGTATTATTTTTCCGCAGAGCGATGGAACTACAACTAATCATCTGGCTGAGAATATCATAGTATCGGCAGATGGTCTTGTTTATGATATTACACTCAAAAAAGGTGTAAAATTTCACAATGGTGATGAACTACAAGCCGAAGATGTAGTTTTTAGTATGAACCGTATAAAAACGATCGGTGAGGGATTTGGATACCTCTTTATTCCTACTGTAAAGGCAATCAGTTCAGATGGCCCATATCAGGTAAAAATTGAATTGAATAAAGCCTTCGGTCCCTTTTTGGCTACCCTGGTAAATCTATATATTCTTAATGAAGATCAGGTAATGGCCCATATTAATCCGGATGGTCTCTATGGAGAATTTGGTGATTATGGAAAAGAGTGGCTCATTACCAATGATGCCGGTTCCGGACCTTATATGGTTACTGAAATGAGAATACAAGAACATCTGATAGCAGAAAGATTTGTCGATTACTGGGCAGGATTCGATGCCAATAATCCTGATAAATTTATATTTATCGGAACCGCAGAGCCTGTTACAATTCGAGTTATGATGGGAAAAAGAGAATTGGAAATTTCCGATCAGTGGCAGTCTGAAGAGAGCTTCGGAGCTTTAGATAAAATAAAAGGTGTAGATTTAGTTAAATTCCTTTCCGGAAGCACACTGGGAATACAATTGAACACAAAAAGAGCTCCTACAGATGATGTTCATGTAAGAAGAGCGTTAGCCTATATAATGGATTACGAAGGAATAATCAAGGGTGTATATCCTGGAGCTTCACGACTTGTAAGCCCGGTATCCTTATTAATGCCAGGATCAGATCCTACTATAGTGGGATACGATACAAACCTAGCTAAAGCAGAAGCTGAGTTAAAACTTTCAAAATATTATGGCAAATTTGATGAATATCCGGTAGATATATGCTGGGCTGCAGAGTGGGTAACAGCTGATAAAATGGCTCTGCTTTTCCAGGCAAGCGCAGCCAAGATCGGCGTCAAAGTTAACATTGCCAAGCAACCATGGGCAAAAATGATCTCCGATGTTTCAAATATGGAAACGACTGCCCATGCAAATATTCTTACAATTGGGCCTCATTATGGGGAAGCCGGTACATTTATTTCACGTTATCTATCGAGCAGCTGCGGAACCTGGGAACAAACTGAATGGCTTCAGGATCCGGAAATTGACCAGATGATCTACGATGCTCTGGGTACCGTTGATGACAAAGAAAGATATAAAAAATACTCCATAATTGAGCATAAAATACTGGATATCTGCCCAACTATATTCTTGGTGGATGTATTGGAAAAACACGCTTATCAAGCAGAATATCTTGAATGGGGTGTAGCGAAAAGCAAAGCTATTCCTGTCCAGGGATATAATATTTACATGCGTGACATGAAAATATTCCCTGAAAGAGCTAAGAAATAGTTTGCTGATCTATATTAGGGAAAGAGACCATAGATGAGAACGATAAAGTTTTTACTAAAAAGATTAGCATTGTCATTGATCGTGCTATTTGGATTATCTGTAATGATCTTTATTCTGGGGCGTGTTGTTCCAGGTGATCCCGCTAGAATGTCTCTTGGGGCTAATGCGCCCCAAGAGACAGTTGATAGAATGCGGCAGCAAATGCATCTGGATGAACCACTTGTCGTGCAATACGGATACTGGTTTAGTGGAATTATTCAGGGAGATTTCGGTAAATCACTCTATACAAAACGACCTGTTATCGTTGATCTGACCGAGTTTTTCCCGGCTACCTTAGAACTTGTGATCTTTTCGGGATTATTGATGGGTTTGGGTGGTTTGATCCTCGGGATAATCTCCACAAAATTCAACAATACCTGGGTCGATAACATAATTCGGATAGTTTCCTACTTAGGTGTGGTTACACCATCCTTTGTCTTTGCGATTATTTTCTTGCTGATATTTGGTTATCTCTGGCCGATATTCCCTACTATGGGACGTTTAAGTCAATACCTAAGTTTTCCTCCAAATCATACAGGGCTATTACTTATTGACAGCTTAATAGCCGGCGAGTGGGAAACATTCTGGAATGGATTTTCACATATCATACTACCGGCAATTGCCCTGGCTCTAGGTGGTATGTCTCAGGAGGCAAGAATAACCCGATCCTCGATGTTAGATAATATGTCAAAAGACTATATCTTAAGTCACAGGGCTTATGGAATTCCTGAAAAAAAAATTTTCTATAAATACCTGCTTAAACCTTCTCTAATTCCAACTGTTACAGTATTTGGACTTGATTTTGCAGTCCTCTTTGGAAATGCTTTTCTGGTTGAAATGGTGTTTAACTGGCCCGGATTATCTCGTTATGGAATAAATGTGATGCTGCAAAAAGATCTTAATGCTATCTCTGCAGTGATCATTCTTCTCGGAGCCATCTTTGTATTAATGAATATAGTTACCGATCTAGTGGTCTCTTTTCTTGATCCAAGAATTCAACTGGCTGATTAGGATATTATATGAAAAGTAATAAATTTACATTTTGGAAAGAAAATGTAGGACGTTCATGGTATAAATTTTCTCGGAATAAACTTTCCGTTATTGGTTTAACCCTTTTTATTTTGCTGATCCTGGCAGCGATCCTGGCTCCTTTAATCACACCTTACCCCAAGCATGCGGGAAATTTCGTTGATCTTATTACCGGTTCTCAAGCTCCAGATGCAAGACATCTGATGGGAACAGATATTTATGGCAGAGATATGTTTTCTCGAATTATCTTTGCGCTTCGACCTGCACTTTTAATGGGAATAATGGTTTTGGCGATAGTTGTCCCGATCGGCACGATCCTGGGCTTGATAGCAGGATATTATAAAGGTAAATTTGGTGATCATATTATCATGAGACTGACCGATGTCTTTCTGGGATTGCCACCTTTGATCCTTGCCTTAGCTGTATCTTCTATTTTAAAACCAACGCTGACCAATTCAATGATCGCTGTTTCGGTGGCATTTTGGCCCTGGTACTCGAGATTAGTTTATAATATGGTTATCTCCATCAAAAATGAGCATTATGTAATTTCTTCCGAACTTCTGGGAGAGTCTAGAGTTCATATACTGTTCAGGGAGATCTTACCCAATTGTCTATCCCCAATTTTTACTAAGATGACTCTTGATTTTGGCTGGGTAATTATTATGACTGCTTCCTTGAGTTTTGTAGGACTTGGTGAGCAGCCGCCTGATCCTTCTTTAGGAACGATGGTGGCAGAAGGAGCTCGTTTACTGCCCGATAAGTGGTGGGTTGCAATTTATCCTGCCTTTACAATTGTACTACTGGTTTTATCTCTTAATCTGATCGGAGATGGTGTACGAGATATGTTTACAGCAACGGAGGAGTAGATGGGAGATAATTATCTATTAAAAGTAGAGGACCTTACTGTCGATTATAAAGTATATGGTGGCTATTTGAAAGTTCTTGATGGAGTAAATTTTTATGTTAAACACAATGAAAGAGTCGGGATAATAGGAGAAACTGGATGCGGTAAGACAACTACCATGAAATCAATTTTACGCCTGCAAGCTAATAATGCTATTTTCAGGAAAGGTAAAATCACGGTTGGAGATCAGGATATTCTGAAGATGAATGATAAGAATTTCCACGCTTTCCGCAAAAAAGGTCTGGCAATGATTTTTCAGGAACCTATGATCGCTCTCAATCCTGTTTTTACAATTGGGCAGCAGATAGAAGATGTTATCTATCACGCTAGTGATACAAAATTAAGTAAAGCGGAATTAAAGCAGAAAGCCCGTGAGGTTATTGCCAGTGTATCACTTCCGGATGCAGACAGAATCCTCAGCAATTATCCTTTCCAGCTAAGTGGAGGAATGCGACAGCGTATCTGCATCGCTCTGGCAATTTCCATGGCTCAAAAACTGCTGATAGCAGACGAGCCTACAACCGCTCTTGATGTTACTATTCAAGCTCAAATATTAGAGTTGATTGATCAGATCTCCAAGCAGAAGAAGATGTCTCTGATCCTGATCACTCACTCCCTGGGACTTACAAGAAATACTACAGACAGAATGTATGTAATGTATGCAGGATCAATGATCGAATCCTGTTCGACCAAACAACTTTATGAAAACCCCCTACATCCCTACACAATAGGATTACTTAAATCCATACCTCGATTAACCGGAGGAGAATTCTCCAATGGTATTCCGGGACGGCTGCCCGATTATATGAATCCTCAGCCCGGCTGTCGTTTCCAGAATCGTTGCACTAAGGTTATGGATATATGCCGTAGACAGAAACCAAGCGAAATTGAAGTAGAGCCAGAACACTACGTTGCCTGCTTTCTCTTTGATCAGAAGGGAGATAAACAATGAAAGATTTGGATTTTATTAAAATAGAGAATGTTAAAAAATATTTTCCTATTGGAAATGACCTATTTGTAAAAGCATTAGATGGGATAGATCTGGAAATTAATAAAGGAGAGACCGTTGGACTCGTAGGTGAATCGGGATCCGGCAAGAGTACTCTGGCCTATACTCTGATGGGTATGTATGAACCTACCGATGGAAAAATAAGCTTCAAAAATGAGAATATCGGATTGAAAGCTCAAAAAAGAGATTTGAGTATAAAAAAAGAGATGCAGATTGTTTTTCAGGATCCAAGTGGTTCTTTAAATCCAAGAAGAGTTATTTCTAATATTTTATCCCGTCCGCTGCTGCTTCATAAAATCGTTCCAAAAAATGAATTAAAGGCAAAACTGATCGAGCTCTTAGATTCAGTTGAACTTCCACAGGAGTATTTGTACAAATATACACCTTCGATAGGTGGAGGTGAAAAACAACTGATAGCAATAGCTCGAGCCATTGCTGCTCATCCAGAATTTCTAATCCTGGATGAGCCCACCAGTTCGCTTGATGTTTCGGTACAAGGTAAGATCATCAATACCCTGATGAAACTAAAAAAAGAATTGAATCTGACCTATCTATTCATAACTCACGATATGAGCTTAATGCGCAATGTTGCCGACCGTATTGCCATCATGTATCTGGGTAAGATCATGGAGCTGGCAACTACTCGTGAATTCTTTGAAAACCCTCTGCATCCTTATACTAAGATGCTATTATCTTCTATCCCCGTGGTAAGTGCTGAGGAAGAAAAATTATTACCGAAAGAGATCAAATCCAGTGGTGAGATCCCCAGCCCGGTCAATTTACCAGAGGGTTGTCGATTTATTACCCGTTGCCCTTATGCTAAAGAGATCTGTGAAACAAAAGAACCGGAATTAACTGAGAGAGAACCCGGTCATTGGTCCAGATGCTATTATTGATTTAATTTATAAAAAGTTAAAATTTCTGTTGTAAAAGGAGATTTTGTATGCAATATTTCCTATCCGCAACTTTGAATGAGTTGCTGCTAGTTTTGGATTCTGAGAGTAATAGCGAAATAATAGCCGGTGGAACAGACCTGGTCATCATTATGGAGGAGTCGGGTAAAAGACCGGAAAAATTAATTGATATAACAAATATTAAAGAACTTATTGGTATCAAAGAAGAAAAATTTGGAATCTCTATAGGAGCAGTTACGACTATTGCAAAGCTTGCTGCCAATAATAGTTTACCCTGTTGTTTAAGAAGTGGCGCTGCTTCAATTGGTTCACCCCAGATCAGAAATGTCGGCACTATTGGGGGAAATATCTGCAACGCCTCACCCAGTGGTGATACCCTGACTCCGCTTATATGTTTAAATGCAGATCTCCTGTTGCAATCTACCAAAGGTGAACGGTTAATTTCTACCGAACAATTTTTCCTGGGTCCCAAAAAAACAGTATTGAAAAAAAATGAAGTTTTGTCGGAGATCCGAATCGGTAATAGATATTTGTCTGGCTCATCCGGTTTCAGGATGATCGGTCAGCGTAATGGGCAAGTTATCTCTCAAGTAAACTTGGCTGTATGGCTAAAAAGATCAGCAGAGTCCGGTCTAATTGAAGAAATCCGTATTGCAGCCGGTTCTGTTGCTCCTACTCCGATCAGAATTATTGAAGCTGAAGAGATGCTTTGCGGTACAAATCCCGGGGCCAAATTGATCTTCCAAGCTGCCCGCTCAGTACAAGCATGTATCACCCCTATTAATGATGTACGCTCTACTGCTGAATATAGGCAGGATGTAATTATTGGTCTGTTTAGTGATATTATGTCACAAATATTAAAGGAGCCCCAATCATGCTGATCGAATTTATATGTAACGGAAAAGAGATCAGTGTAGATGTTCTTGCTGAGATGAGGGCTTTAGATTTGATCAGAAATGAACTACTGCTTACCGGCACAAAATGCGGCTGCTCCAAAGGTGAATGTGGTTCCTGTACTATTTTAGTGGATGGTATTCCCGAATGCTCCTGCTTACTACTGGCTCCCAAGTTACAGGGCAAAGTGATTACAACAATTGAAGGTCTGGAAGGAGCAGATGGAGAGCTACACCCTATCCAACAGGCATTTTTGGAGGAGGGCGCTGTGCAATGCGGATTCTGCACTCCGGGTATGATCCTCAGTACAAAAGCGTTATTAAAAAAGAATCCTGCTCCCACAGTGACAGAAATTGAAGAGGGACTTAGTGGTAATATCTGTCGTTGTACTGGTTATACAAAAATTATCAAAGCAGTTCAATTCGCAGCTCTTAAATTGAAAGGATCTGAAATATGAGAAATCAGGAATTGGTCCAAGTTGGAAAATCAGCTTTAAAAGTTGATGGTAGAGAACTCGTTACCGGTAAAGCAAAATTCAGTGGTGATTTTAATTTTCCGGATCTTCTGCATGGTTACGCCTGCCGTTCCAAAATAGCAGCTGGATATATTAAGGACATCGATATTTCACAAGCCCTGAAAGTTCCCGGAATTGTAGATGTAGTTCTGCCTAAAGATATACTGGGTGGAAATATTGTAGGGATTCTCCCACCTTATGACCAACCTGTGCTGGCAGATAAAGAGATAAGATATGCCGGTGAATCTTTTTGCCTGGTAGTGGGCACTTCGGTTCGGGCGGCAAAAGCTGGAGCCAGGGTCGTGATTGCAACAATTGAACCGATACCTCCCATCTTGACGATCGATGAGGCGTTAGCTAAGGATGCTCGTAAAATTCATGCCGCAGGAAATATAACTGTCTCTAAAAAATTGATCAAAGGTGATTGTGCCAAAGCTTTTGCCGAATCCGATGTTATACTGGAAGATACTTTTGAAACATCCAATCAGGAACATGCCTATCTGGAAACGGAAGTTGTCTGTGCTGTACCTTACGGTGATGGTCGAATTACAGTTCACGCATCCTGTCAATCCCCCTTTCATATCCGAGGTCATATCGCTGCCAACTTGAATGTTCCGGTAGCTAATGTGAAAGTGGTCCAAGCGTATACAGGTGGCTCTTTCGGTGGAAAAGATGATACCGCAACCGAAATCGGCAGCCTGGCTGCTGTGGCTGCAGTACGGCAGGGTAAACCTGTAATGATCTCGAATGAGAGAGAGGAATCTATTGTCGGCTCAACTTTACGTCATGCCTCGCGTATTCATTATCGAATAGCTGCCAAAAAAGATGGCACGATAACAGGAAAGGAGATAAAGATCCTCCTCGACGGTGGAGCCTATGCAGCAGAGAGCCCTTTTGTTGCTATGAAGGCTTTAATTCATTCTGCCGGACCATATAAAATTGACAATATCAAGGTTGAATCAACAGCCCTATACACAAACAAAACTTACTGCGGTGCTTTCCGCGGTTTTGGCGTTCCTCAGGTAACCTTTGCCTCGGAATCGATGATGGATGAGCTGGCAAAAAAGCTGAAAATGGATCCTCTGGAATTAAGACGTAAAAATGCTTTAAAACCCGGAGATCTGAATGCTACCAGTCAAGTCTTCCAGGAATCTGTTGGACTGATCGAAACAATTGATAAGGTTATTGACCTTAATAGATCATATACATTGCCATCTAAAAAACAGGACCGCTATCTATACGGAACCGGCTTTGCCAGCATGTATCAGGGCATTTCCAATGGTGCAGAAGGGATAGATGTTGTAGGAGCAAGCGTTCAGGTTATGCAGGATGGAAGTGCTCTGGTTGGTATCGGTTTAACAGAATTGGGTCAGGGCTCCAGAACAGTATTTGCTCAGATCGCTGCCGAAGTGCTAGGTATTTCCCTGGATAAAATTAGTGTTAAACAAGTAGATACCGATACCGTCCACGATTCGGGTCCAACCGTTGCTTCCCGCAGTACGACCGTTGGAGGTATGGCAGTTTATAAAGCAGCCGGAGAAGTAAAAAGATCATTGCTGAAAATGGCCGCTCTGATGTTCAAAACTGAAGAAAATAATATTATTTTAAAAGATAATTTTGCTCAACTGGTTTTTGATGAAAATGCCAAAATACCTTTAAATGATGTCTGTGTGGCAGCCTATTGGACTGGATTCCCACTCATGAATTTGTCCTTTTCCAAAGCACCGGAAGCTAAATACGATCAAGACACCACCCAGGGTAATATCTATATAGCGTATAATTACGGAACTCATATGATGAGCGTAAGGATTGATAAACTGACCGGAGAAGTTAAAGTGCTGAAACACCTTGCAGTCCACGATGCTGGAAAAGTAGTTAATCCCAAAGCTTTTGAGGGACAGGTTGAAGGCGCTTCATTAACCGGTTTTGGTCTGGCTCATCTGGAAAAAATTCAATACAGAGAAGGTGTAATAATAAATCCAAATCTGGCAGATTATGCAGTGCCAACCATAAAAGACAGAATTCCCAGTGAAACTATATCAATAGAGACTTATAATCCCACCGGGCCTTATGGTGTAAAAGGTATTGGAGAACCTCCCGTTTCGGGAGCAGCAGCATCTTTTGCCAATGCTGTAGCAAAAGCAACAGGAATAAGATTCAAGAAACTACCAATAACCAGACAAGTAATATTAGAAGCAATAAATAGAAAAAAATAGGAGATTAAAATGGCTGATTTGTTTATTAAAAATGGTTTAGTATTAACAATGGAACCCGACACTTTCAGTGGACTTGTAATAGAAAATGGTGCTGTCGCTGTAACCGGGAATATTATCGTAGCAGTTGGAAAAACTTCTGATCTGGAAGCTGAATATGGAAATTCAAAACGTGTTATAGATGCCTCAGGAAAAATTATAATGCCAGGGCTCATAATGACCCATTCGCACATGGCATACCCCTTAGGACATAATATGCCGGTCGATTTCACACAATTAAAATCATTCTGGGATATGTTGATGAAAATGGGTTGGGAATGGCTGGAAGATGTTACAACTTGTGATGATATTTATGCAGCAACCATGTATTCTGCAATGAAAATGCTGAAAAGTGGTAATACTACAGTTTGCGAAACAGTGGAAGCACCTAATGCTCTACCGGGTCCTCTAATGGCAAGTGCCAGAGCAATAGAAGAGATCGGGATCAGAGCTCAGGTTGGTTATGAGATCACTGAACGTGTTCCCGGAGAAGATATTTTGAAAACCCAGAGTCTGGAATGGGCTGATAAAGGTATTCAGGAAAACATTGATTTTCTTACCAAATATCCCAAAAATAACGGTAGTCGAATAGAAGCAAGACCAGCCATACACGCTGCCTATACTGTTTCTGAAGAAACATTAAAGAAAGTTCGTACACTAGCTGATGCACTTGATTGCGGTATTCAAATTCATGTTTCAGAAATTCCCAGGGCTTTTCTTGTAGAAAAATATGGAAAATCCGCACCCAAATATCTTGAGGATGCCGGTTTACTTGGTCCGGATGTTATTGCTGGTCACAGTATCGATCTGGATGATGAAGACCTAGAGATCCTGCGTCGTAATGATGTAAAGGTTTCCTATACACCAATGACGGATTCACTGGGTGGCAACCTTGTAGCACGTATTCCTGAAATGCTGGAAAAAAATATGAATGTTACTATCGGTCACGATTGCTTTTTTACTCTGGATATTTCGGAATACATGCGCTACACCTACCTGGTGCAGAAAAATCATCATCATAATCCGCTGGTAGTTTCCCCCTTCCAGATGCTGGATATGGTCACTATGCAGGGTGCTCGAGCTTTGGGTGTGGAAGATCAGATCGGAAGCCTGAAGGTTGGGAAAAAAGCTGATGTAATACTTATTGAACCTGATTCACCATCACCAACAACAGTAGCTACATATTTGTCTTATTTCACAATGACCTTCCAGGGAAAACATGTTCATACAGTAATTGTAGATGGAAATATTGTGGTGGAAGAATATAAAATGAAGAACGTCAATGAAGCTTTGATAAGAAAAAATTGTGTTGAACATGCACGTCAACTCTGGAAAAGAAATGGTATAGAAGTTTAGGATTTCCTGAATTCTAAAACTGGAACCTGAAAGCAGTAATTGATATTGATGAAAAGGAGATTAAAATGGCTAATCTGAATTGTAAAATCGGTGATGTAAAATTAAATAATCCGTTTATTGTTACAGCAGGAGAACACGGCAGAGACGGTGAAGAGATCTTAAAAGTGGCTAAAACAGGGGTGGGTGCTATAACCACTAAAACTATTGTCCCTCATCCGGCTCCAGACCCAAGACCTTGTTGTGTTCCCATGGATAATGGTTTTTTAAATTGTGTTCTGGCTGCTATCATGCCCAGTGAGCAGTGGTTTAAGGAAGAAATACCTCTCGCAAAAAAAGCAGGCTTACCTATCATAGCTAACCTTGCTTCAGCAGACCCGAATGAAGCTGCTGAACTGGCTGTTAAAGCTGTGGAAGCCGGCGCAGATATGATAGAACTGGCTACATATTGTCCTCATCTGGCTGAAAACCTGGAAGCCCAGTTTCCCGGACTCAAAATTCCACCTCCGGAAATGGATAATCCAAAACCATTCTATAATACCGTTAAGGCTGTACGCGAGGTGGTTAATGTTCCTATTATTGGCAAGGTCTCGGCTTGTCATTTCTCTAATATTCTACCTTGGATAGAAGCCGGTGTTAAAGCAGGTCTGGACGCTGTTGAAGTTACTGATACGATCGGTCCGGTAATGCTTATAGATATTGAAACAGGGCAACCCAAACTTGGTGGTCCTCGCGGATACGGTGGTTTGTCTGGTGGAGCTCTTAAACCCATAGCCATGCGGATGGTTTTTGAAATTGCTCAGAACTATGATATACCGATCATTGCTTCGGGTGGAATTCAATCAGCCGAGGACGCTATCGAGTATGCAATGGCAGGTGCCACTTATTTCGGTGTTTGTACGGTGGGTCATTTAGAAGGACAGAACAGATATACATCACTTATCAAAGATTTAGAAGATTATCTTGAAAATAGGGGCATTACTTTGGATGAGATCAGGGGTTTAACTTTACGCAAAGTAGAAGAACGTAAAGAAAAGGGATGGGATTGCAATCTTGAACCAATTCCTCCCCTGGTGCATGAAGATATCTGTATTGGATGTGGAAAATGCAAGGATGCCTGTATCTACGATGCCATTACAATTGAGAATGGAAAAGCTGTGATCCATAAAGATGTTTGTTATGGCTGCGGATGCTGTGTTTGGACCTGTCCGACAAAGGCAATTGAAAATATGTATTATAAAGACATTTAATTATTTGGAGGTTTTATTAATGAACAATATAGATCTAACCACAAAATTCTGTGGTCTAACACTTAAGAATCCCATAATTATTCCTGCTGGAATTCATGGAAGAAGCGGTAAGGTGATCAAAGAAATTTCAAGTTCTGGAGTGTCCGCTATCTGTACAAAAACAATAGTTCCCCAATCTGCACCGGACGTATTGCCTTGTTTTGTTGAGGTTCCCAACAAAACCGGTATGCTTAATTCCGTGTTTGGCTCTGATAAATTCTCTGAATACTGGTTTACTGAAGGCATTAAAGAAGCAAAAGAGGGAGACGCCCTTGTCTTTGCAAATTTAGCAGGTTATTATCCTGAACAAGCTGCTGATCTAGCTCAGAAAGCTGAAGCGGCTGGGGCAGATCTGATCATTACTCCAACCCACTGTCCACATATGGGTGAAATTCTAAATGCCATGTTTCCTGATATGAATTTCCAGGAAGCGGGACTTGCGGATACAGCAGGCATGACTGCAACGGTTAAAGCCATTAAAGCTGCTGTTAAAATACCCGTTGTTGTTAAACTTTCCGGTTCACATAACCACATAACACCGGAATGGGCTAAAGCAGTAAAAGAGGCAGGAGCTGATGGCATAGGTGTTTCAGATGCTTTTGGACCTGCTCTGGCGATCGATACAAAAACGGGACAACCAATGCTGGGAGGGCCCAGAGGAATTGGTGGTTTAACCGGCCCTGCCATTATGCCCTTAGTTTTACGCATGGTTTTAGAAACAGCAATGTCTATCGACCTGCCAATTCTTGGGGTGGGGGGTGTAACCAGTGCAAATGATGCCTTACAGTATATCATGGCTGGTGCTACACTGGTTGGAGTTGTCACAGCCGGTCACGTTGATGGACCTGTACGATATACAAAAATCATTGATGATCTCAAGATTCTATTGGAGCGTAACAATGTATCTTCTCTAGAAGATGTCAGGGGACTCACGATAAAACGAATTCAAGAAAGAAAAGAAAATGATCAGGTTGCGGTAACTCAACCTATTGTTCCTCTTATAGATATTGATATATGCACCGGTTGCGCTAAATGTATTCCTGTTTGTGCTTTTGATGCAATGTGGATGGAGAACGAAAAAGCAAACATAAATAGTGAACTTTGTATTGGCTGCGGATTATGCAAAAGTGTGTGTCCATTTAATGCAATAATCCATGAATATTACAAATAAAAAAATGAGCAAGGGAGGTTGAAATGTTGTTGCTGTACCTATAATAGTGTCATATCCAGAAACAGTTAATGTTTATTTTTAGGAATAAACTAAAACTGATGAAGAAATAAGAATAAATTTAATTTAATTAAGTAAGGAGAAGAAAAATGGAAGTTGAACAAAATAAAGATTTTGAGAGTATGTCCAGCTTAACTGTCGGAATAGATGATAAGTTAAGTTTAGGTGAAAATATTCTCTACGGATTTCAACATGTCCTAGTGTTAATGCTAGCCCCTTTAGTTACTCCAATTATTTTTGCCAGTATCTTTAAATGGGATATTGCTGTTACGGCTTATCTCATGATGATCATGTTGCTAGGAGCGGGAATTGAGACTCTGGTTCAGACCAAAGTCCTGAAACTCCCTGTCGCTCAAGCTCAACATATCGTTTTTATCGCAGCAATGATTCCGGCGATCTATACACTTGGTCCGATTATGGCCTGGGTAGGTTTACTGATTGTCAGTTTCATAACAATTCTGTTAGTGATCCCATTTAAAAAAGGATTGCTCGGAAGATTTCTACCCTATGTCGCCACTCCGGTTGTTCTAGGACCCCTGTTTATAGTTATGTCGGTGGGATTGGCAAAGATGAGTTGTGTAGATTTGATATTCCCACCCGATTATGTAAATGGTGGAAATATTGTATCTTCCACTAATCTGATCTTGGCAGGGATAGCCATGGGTGTTCCTCTGATCATATCATTCCTGTTACCAAAAGGGATCTTACGTTATGCCAGTATTCTCTGGGGTGTTATCATCGCAATTATTGTAGCAGCTTTAATGGGACAAATAGATTTTGCCCGTGTTGCGGCAGCTCCGTGGTTTGTTGCACCTAAAACTATCTGGGCTCTATTTGAAGGAAATATGGGAAGACCTTTAACTATATCATGGAGCTTTATCCCTGTGGTATTGATTCTCTTCATTGCTGAGCTTAGTAATGTGCTAGATACTATGGGTTGTTACCAGGCAACAGCTAATCTGGTTGGACAAAAAATGACGACCGAACGAGCTAATCGCGGATTATTTGTGGAAACAGTTGCTTCTTTTGTTACTACGATTTTCGGTAATATCCCCTGTACTTCATTTAGTCAAAATCTTGGCGTGCTTTCTCTATCCAGGGTTGGTGCCAAAAGTATCATGGTTGCCGGTGGAGCTATATTGATCTTTTTTGGGTTATTCTACAAAATTGGAGTCTTTTTTGCAGTTATACCATGGGCTATCTATGGTGGTGCTCTTATCGTATTGCTTGGTACTATTCTGGTTGTCGGAATTCAAATGATCGTAACTATGAAAATGACTGAAACCAATAAGCTAATTGTTGGTTTCTCAAGTTTTATTGGCATAGCATTTGCTTTTGTTCCTTTTGGAGTTGCACAGCAGTTCCCATTATTTTTCAGCTTTTTTATTGGAAATCCTATAGGAACAACAGTTGTATTAGCAGTTATTTTAAATCTGGTCTTTGTACACTGGCTAAAAAGCCCGGGAAAATAAACAAAGATCGTTTTTCATTAATAGAGGGGGAATTCCCCCCTTCTATTTTTTTTTAACAATTTACTTTATTATCTCAAGATAGTTTTTTGAATTTCTCAAAAACTTGACACTCTAATTATAATTTGAGCTATTTGCATCATGGTAAAAATAATTTATAGTTTATAATGAGAAGGCTCAGGACATTCCTCACGTTCACGTGAGATGATAACCCATTTATTGGGAAAAGGGCATACTGTAAAAGTAGCCAGTTACGATCGGGGCTATCAAAATCTGAAAGACGATTTTGATGTGTTGGAAATTGAAGGATTCTCGATCGTCAGTGATGATAATAAAGTATCTATCGGCAGAACTTTATTACTATACTGGATAGATTCGAAGTTTCCAATATTCTCAAACAGAAGTATTTTAAGGAATTCCAAACCGATTGTGTGATAGCCTATTTTGAACCAATGGTTGCCTATCTGGCAAATGAAATGGATATTCCTCTGATTACAATTGATAATCAACACCGTATGCATTATTTGGAATTTTCCTGCCCCTTTGAGTAGAAAGCAGAGGCACTTTTGTTATCCCCTTATCATTAATAATATTAAAAATATGTGTTTACTGCAAATTCAAACTGATCAATAAAAATTTTCTTAAAATTTGATAAATTATTTTGCTCATAAAATAATAACATCGATTTTTTATAATCTACAGAATCAACTGTTCTGAAAGACAAAGGGCAATGATTATTATCAATTAAGATTGCATTACTTACGATTCTTGCAGTTCGTTTATTTCCGTCCATAAATGGTTGAATATAAGATATGAGGATTAGAGCTAATAAGGTTTTTTCAAACACATTTTCTTTGCTATTAATCAATTTGCAGGTCATAGTTAATGCTTCTGTAATTTGATATTCATTATCTAAAGGACGGTAATTTGTTCCTGAAATACCGACTCTTCTTTTTCTCAAATTCCTTTCTACATTGAGTTCTTTTATTAGTATACTATGAATGTCTTCTATTTTTGATAAAGACAATGGATGTAAATAATCTGGATTATCAATAATAAAATCAAGAGCATCTTTATGATTTAAAAGCATTATTGCCTCTTCTTTTGTTTTTCCTGAAGCAGTTTCTCTTTCCTTTAATAATCTTTCTGTTTCTAAAAGAGAATAGGTGTTTCCTTCAATTTGTGATGATTTCCAGCTTAAATCAATTGCTAATCTTTCAAGTTCCTTTCTATATTCATTTTCTGTTAATTGAGAAATATTTTCTATATATATTTTTTGAAATTCTTTAAGTTTTGATAATTCGCTTTTTGTGAATATACTATGATTACTTAGAACATTAGTAATAATTTTGAAGTTAAATTCTTGCTTTATTTCTCTTTCATCAATTTCTTTTCCATAATATTTCTGAATATCAATTGGCTGAATTAATTCATACACAGGTGAAATAAAGTATTTTGTTCCTTTTCCTCTTCCTTTTGTTTTTATGAAATTTTCTGAAATCAGATTTGTTAATATTCTCTTTAATGTAGCATAACTAATTGCTAAAGAAATGCCGTCATAAATTTCTTTTGAGGAACACTCTTTTTTTGTTTTTATAAATTCAATAATATCAACTTCTCTATCTTTTAACATTTATAAACTCCTTTTTAAGCTCACATCATCAGCTATTCAAGCTCATATATTAGACATATTGAGCTATTCTCATTCTGCAAATGAGCTACAAAACTTAATTAATATGTTACCCATATCCCGTCAAGTTATTACAGAATAAGATGTTTGCAGTATAAATATCTCACTAAATCTAAAGTCTGATAGATTAATCTTTGATTTATAAAAAAAGACATAGTAACTAATCCAAAAACTTGACACTCCAATTTAAATTTGAGCTATTTGCACCATGGCAAAAATAGTATATAGTTTATCGGGAGAAGGCTCAGGTCATTCATCACGTTCACGGGAGATGATAACTCACCTTATAAAAAAGGGGCATACAGTAAAAGTAGCCAGTTACGATCGGGGCTATCAGAATCTGAAAAATGATTTTGATGTATTGGAAATTGAAGGATTCTCGATCGTCAGTGAGGATAACAAAGTATCTATTGGTAAAACTTTCGCCCAGAACTTTACTACTATACTGGATAGATTTGAAGCTTCCAATATTCTCAAACAGAAGTATTTTAAGGAATTCAAGCCCGATTGTGTGATCACAGATTTTGAGCCGATGGCAGCTTATTTGGCTAACGAACTGGACGTTCCACTGATAACTATCGATAATCAACATCGTATGCGTTATATGGAATTTTCCTGTCCCTTTGAATGGAAAGCTGAAGCAATATTTATTGAGAATTTGATCAGGGTAATGATCCCGCGTCCCTGCATATCTCTGGTTACAACTTTTTATTTTGGTAAGAAAAAGAATGACCGCACCTTTATGTTCCCGCCAATCTTAAGGCAATCGGTATTAAAAGCTAAGCCATCTGTGGGAAATTACATACTGGTCTATGCCACCCAGGAATACGACACACTGATAAAATTTTTGAAAACTTATAAAAGAGAAAAATTCATAGTCTATGGATTCAACATGGAAAAGATCGAAGGAAATCTGACTTATAAATCTTTCAGCAGAAGTGGATTCCTAAGTGATCTGGCAGGATGCAGAGCGGTAATTGCTACAGCCGGCTTTACCTTGATGACTGAGTCTTTCTATTTGGGAAAACCTTATCTAGCCTTACCCATGAAAGGACAATTCGAACAGGTATTGAATGGTTTGATGCTGGATGAATTAAAATTTGGCAAAAGTGCACTCGATCTTGAGAAAGAAAATATCTCAGCTTTTCTCTACGATATTCCCGAATACACAGAAAATTTGAAGAACTATGAACACAAAGACAATAGTGCAATTACCGAAATGCTGGATTTAATATTAGCAAATGATGGCCAGATGCTGCAGAGTTTTCACGATAAACGCAAAACGATCTTTCATTTTGATGAAAAATAAGGATGACTGCATACTAATTGTCACGAATCTTTTGTGCCACTCTTTCCACAAGACCATAAACTAATTCAAACTCGAATTGCTTAAAATCCTTATCCCTAAGAACAGGTTTCAGCTCTGTTTCAATTTGATCTTGTAATTGCTTTTTTCTTATCTTGCTGATAGAGATAGAATCATTACCTGGTATACTTAGTTTCTTTTTAACAAGTTTTAAAAAATTATTACTTTCAAAATCAATATCAAGATTGTGCATTGAATAAAATATATCAAAATAGTCTCTGATAGCAGGTTCTCTGCGAGAAAGAGCCGCTCTGAATTTTTCCGCAAATAATTCTTCAAGTGATAAACATTGAGTTTTAAAATCTGGTATAACTTTTTGTTCGCTAAAAGGATCGATCAATAATGTAGAGGTTTCCTGCCAGATCGCATCTATCATAAGTTCTTCTCTCATTCCAATCTCGATCTTGATCGTTCCAGGTTTCTTCTCAGGTTCAACAACAGAATGATAAGATAAAGTCCCAATATACTGTCTTGATTCGTTGAATCCTCTGAACTTTTCATAAACTTTGAAACACTTGTTCGCTTTGATTAGTTTAGATAATTGATCCTTTATAGGTTCAATCAATCGACTCCGATCCTTTCTTGATATCTCCGGTTTTGCCGGAATTACAAAATCCAGATCTTCACTCATCCGATAAAAATCTACATAAACTTTGCTTAAGCAGGTCCCGCCCTTGAACACAAGATTTGTTTCTGGGTCCTGATAAAGATAGGCTAGTATCAGTGAGCAGTAATAATCCTTTTCGATCATACTCGAAAGAAATCCGGATCTTTGAGCCACTGAAATCACCACTTCTCTAAAATAGACCGGATCTTTATGAATCTTAAAATTCGATCTGTTAGATCTTTCCATTAATTATCAATCCCCATTTTTTATTTACACTACCTTTAAGATCAGTATTTGGAATAAGTGGTTTTAATGTTTTCGAACTTCTAATCTTATTCTGAAGCTTTTCAACTAATTTCTCATCAATATTTAATGTTTCTAAAAAATAACCCAATCTGCGTTGAACAATTTTATTACCATATCTTATTGCATTACTGACCAGTTTTGCGGTAATCTCCTGATCTTTTTCGATCTCATCTCGTATCCAATTAAAAACTTTTGGTATTGTGTTGTACCTGTTCCAATCATAAATACAATCTATCAGAAGTCTAGCTTTTGAAACATACGGAATTTTGATTCCTTTTTTGGTTACAACGAACTCGGCACCTTTTAATCTTTTAGTTGATGTTTTCATAAATACAAAAGAACTTCCTCCAATCTGCTTATCGCCATATATTTTATCGTTATATACATAAATTCTGTTAGAAATTTGCGTTGTGTAGCCATAATAGTAAATTGCTGTTGGTCCGCTGATCATATATTTTGCATCATAATATTTCATAAGATTAACAACTATTTCCATTCCATCAATTATCACATTTGAAGTTGGAGAGAGTTTATTAGGAATTAAATAATATCCAGCTTTCAATCTGGTAATAATTCCCTTTTTATTTAAACTACTTAGTAAATCTTTATCTGTTTGCTCAGCAATACCAAGGACATCCTTAAGATCTCCCGTACTTAATGTTTTAGTTCCCCTTAATTGCAAATAAGCAATCGCTTTCATTTCAAGTGAACCAAATTGTCTTCTTTCTTTATTATTCATTATTATCCCTGCACGACTATTTACTCATATTTTAAGAAAATCTCTATCTCATGCTTTTACAAATTCTTATCATTGCTAATTTGCTTATCTTATATTTTCTGTCAAATTATTTCTTATCAAATAATAATACCAAAAATCAAAATCTAAAATTATTCAATCCACAACAATATCCTTGACTACAGAATCTCAAAAACATAAAAGAGTATAAAATCACTAAGGATAGAATAATGAGAAGAAAAGATAAAGAGAACACAGACAAAAAAGTGATATCCTAAAAGATGAATAAACGCTCCAACTTTATTATGATTGAGGTGTAAAGATAATGCAAAAAAAACTTTTCATATTGTTTTTCTGTTTATTTGTTATTGTCTTATTTGCTGAGACAGTATTTCTCATAAATGGTGAAACGATATCAGGTAAGATTATCGGATTTAAAAGTCAAAAGGTCTATTTGGATTATGAGAAAGAACTCTATATCATCTCATACTCTATGATCTCTAAAGTTGTTGATGATAATAATAGTGTTATCGCGATCAGCGATATTCCGGAATTAGATCACTATCAGTTAAAATTCAATTCATTTACAAAATTCATAGAGATAAAACCTGAGAAACCACCTAAATTATTCACTCCAAGATATAGTAGTAAAAGGTTTGGTGAATACTATGATCACAGAACAAATAGAATGCTCTTCGGGCTTACCGCCCGTGCTTTAGAAAAAAATATTCTATCAATTACAAATTACGATGTTGCATTAATGAACTATTCGATCGGTCTTTTTCATAATACCGAATTTGAAATGTTTATGTCACCGTTCTTTATGTCCGAGATATTTGGAATCTCCGTAAAGTACCAAGTCTACTCTCACCCGCTTTTGGCAATATCACTCAGAAGCGGCTATAGATTCTTCGGTGATCCTCTTCATGATGAAGGATTTAAAGATAAATGTTATGATATGCCCAACTCGCTGCTCCTTACCTTTGGAAGTGTTGATCATCAAATCTCAGCGAATATCGATGTTAATCCAACAATTGATCATAATTATGAAAGCATCGACCGCTTTATCACGTTCACTTATCATATAGGGGGTTCTCTACGCCTCTTCAAGCATATGAAGATCTATTTTGAAATATTCAATTCATGGCCACTTGAAGATGAAGAGGATTTTAGTTATTCCCATTTCACATGGGCTTCGGGTATACGGTTTTTTTGGAAAAAAAACTCTCTTGATCTTGGTCTGCTTGATTATGGTTATAATCGAGGTTCAATGTCAGACACAATGTATCCAATAGTTTCCTATACACATCACTTTTACACAAAATGAAACGCTCTGGTTCTAGTATAATATTTGTTAATGATAAAAAACAGATTCTGCTATTCTTAAGAGATGATAAAGCAGGCTTGCCTTATCGCAATATGTGGGATGTTCCCGGTGGACATGTGGAAGAAAATGAAACTCCAAAAGAGTGTATTATACGTGAGATGAAAGAGGAGATGAACCTTGATCTAAAAGATTTCCAACTGCTCTGCCAAACAGAATTTGATGACAGGATTGAATACACATATTGGAAAAAAGTTAATTTGAATATTGCTGAAATAGACCTGATGGAAGGTCAATATTTAAAATGGTTTACTCAGCAGGAAGCAGCCGATACTAAACTTGCTTATGGATTTAATGAAATAGTGAAAGAGTTTTTTTTAACTTATCTTTCCCTTATTTAGGGAAAATATATAATTTATTGTTCCTAAATCAAGGACAATATCATAATTTAAGATCTTTTTGCTTGATATTTCTTTAAATAATTATGGAAAATTATTAGAAAACCTGATTTTTATTGAATTAAAAAGAAAAGAGAGTGAAATTTATTTTCACAGGAATGGTATAGAATGCAATTTTATGGTTATGAAAAATTATGAAATTTCTCAATTAATTCAGGTATCTTATGACATTTCAAATGAGAAAACATTAAATAGAGAGTTAATTGCATTAATAAAATTATCAGTAAAATTCCCAGATGTAGAATTACTATTAATCACAATTCTTTACGAACTATTTGACCAAATAAACAGAAGTGATCAATATCGTATGCAAATAATTAGAGGAGAATTACATTGAGTGAAAATAAATTGTATCAACGATCAACTGAGGATGTTCTAAAGACCTTAGATTCATCACCCAAAGGATTAACCTCTTCAGAAGCGGGATCGAGATCTGCAAAATATGGGAAAAATGAGCTGATCACAAGTAAAAGCATTTCTCCCATAATAAAATTTTTAGTTCAATTCAAAGATGTATTTATGATCGTGCTTTTGGTTGCTGCAAGCTTATCTTTCTTTATTAAAAGTTATCGTGACGGTATCATCATGTTAACTATTGCCCTCATCAATGCAGTGATTGGCTTTATGCAGGAATATAAAGCGGAAAAAATCATGGAATCGTTGAAGAAACTGGTACAGTCGCCATCAAAAGTGTTCCGTGATGGAGAGTTCACTGAGATCCATCAGGGAGAGTTGGTTCCGGGTGATATTGTCAGTTTGGAGGAGGGGGATAAGATTCCCGCCGATATCAGGATCATAGAATCATTTAACTTGCGCACCAATGATGTCTCTCTAACCGGTGAATCGATGCCGCAGGATAAGCATAGCAATGCGATAGCAAAAGAGAGCCAGTTGGCAGACAGAGATAACATGGTCTATTTGGGAACAACAGTAGCATCCGGTAATGCCAAAGGAATCGTTACAACCACGGGCATGAATACGGAGATGGGAAGGATTGCCGATCTTACGCAGGAGGAGGATAGCTCCCGTTCACCTTTGCAGCAGGAGCTGCAGAGCGTTGCCAATCGATTAACTATTTTCGCAGTTATCATTGCTGTCTTTTTATTTCTTATTAGTGCCCTGCAGGGACTAGGTATTAACTTTGCCTTTATCTATGCTTTGGGTATTGCAGTTGCTGTTGTACCTCAAGCCTTGCCGATGCAGATAACTGTTGCGCTCACTCAGGGAGTAAATCATCTGGCCAAAGAGAATGCAGTTGTAAAGAAACTATCTTCTGTAGAGACCCTGGGCTCAACTAATGTGATCTGTACAGACAAAACCGGCACCTTGACCAAGAATGAGATGACCGTTAAAGAGTTATGGTTTTCCGGTAAATATTATAAGATCACAGGTCTGGGTTATAAACCGGAAGGAACTATACTGGATCAGGATGATAAAGAACTTTCCCAAAAGGATATATATGAGATCGAGGTGATGCTCGATGCTGCGACCATGGCTTCCAATGCAACTATCCATGCACCTGATGAGAACCATCACAGCTGGTATCCGGTGGGTGATCCAACTGAGGCTGCGCTGATAACACTTTCTACCAAACTGGGAACCCACTCCCCTACCGAAGATGAAGAGAATCCTGAGCTTCATGAATTCAGCTTCGATTCGGTCCGTAAACGAATGAGCTCTATCCGCCAATTCGGTGATGAAAAATATCTGACAATGAAAGGGGCTACTGACAGTATTCTTTCGGTAAGCAAGCATATCTGGCGGAACGGCAAGAAAGAGACGATCACCGATAAAGATAAGCAGAAGATTGAAAACATCAATGATGAATATTCCAAAGAGGCAATGAGAGTGATCGCGATCGCCTATAGAAAATTGGATGTAGATGAGAACGATTATGTTCTGGAGGATATTGAAAAGGACGTAATATTCTTAGGACTTATCGCCATGACCGATCCTCCAAAGAAAGGTGTAAGGGAAGCTATCGATAGTGCTCATGCAGCTCATATCCGCACATTTATAATGACAGGAGATCATGCTGTTACTGCCCAGGCAGTCGGCAAAGAGATAAACCTTTCAGCTTTAGGTGAAGATGTACCGGTTATTACAGGTGCAGAGTTTACAGATCTTTCTAATGAAGAGCTGAATAAGATCATGACAGAAAATGATTCTCTCATTTTCAGCAGGGTATCACCGGAAAATAAATTAAGGATTGTGAAACTACTGAAAGAACAGGATAAGATCGTGGCAGTTACGGGAGATGGAGTAAATGATGCACCAGCACTCAAGAGTGCACACATCGGTGTTGCGATGGGACAAATGGGGACAGATGTTTCCAAACAGGCAGCTGAATTAATTTTACTTGATGACAGCTTTCCCACATTGGTCAGTGCGATCCGAGAAGGCAGGATCATCTATAATAATCTCAGGAAAACAGTTTTAGCTTCACTCACAAGTAACGGAGCTGAATTAGCAGTTGTATTGCTTGGATTATTGGGCGTAACACTATTCAAGTGGCCTATCCCGATCCTGGCAATTCAGATATTGGCTATCGATCTATTTGCTGAGATACTGCCCCTGACAGCACTTACATTTGATCCCGGCTCTAAGGATTTGATGCATTCACCCCCGCGAAGCCGTACAGAGCATATTATAAATAAGAGGACTTCTACAGAGATCATTTTCTTAGGCTTTCTGATGGGCTTATTGGCATTTCTTAATTTCGGGTTCTTTATCAAGCGCATGGGTATCGTACTTACGGCAGATCATATCCTATATGCCAGAGCTACAACTATCTGTTACACAACTATAGCTTTCACACAGTTTATTAATATTCTCTCCAGGCGCTACGACCTGAAGTCAATATTCTCGAAAAATTTATTCAATAATCCCAAGATGTTCTATTCAATAATCTTCTCGATATCCATCTGTTTGTTGGCAATTTATACTCCCGGCTTTAACAATTTCCTTGCATTTGCCCCATTGCATTTAAGCGATTGGATCTCAATTTTTGTAGCTTCAGCGATCTTTTTATTAACTCATGAACTGATTAAGGTTTTTAAGAATATGAAAAGAAAGTGAACAGTAGATTTAATATAATGGGTAGCTTTTCAGCTTCCCATTTTGTTTTCATTATAAATTGTAGAATGATCTTAAATATTCATAGTAATAATAAACAAGTTGACAAACATACAATTAAAACTCCTTATGTGAATAGTAATTCAAATTTTAAACAAAAAAAGATAAACAGGAGGAACAATGATCATTTCAAAAAAAATCTTATTTTTAATTTTTATTCTTTTATCTTCAGCTTTGTATTCTACAATTATTAATGTACCGGCAGACCAACCAACAATACAAGTAGGAATCGATGCTTCTACAATCGCAGACACAGTTCTTGTACAACCCGGAACATATGTTGAAAATATTAATTTCAACGGAAAGCTTATTACACTTGGATCATTATTCTTAACAACACAAGACTCAAGTTATATTTTATCAACTATTATTGATGGAAATGCTGCTAGTCGTGTTGTAAGTTTTGTTAGTAGTGAAAATTCATCCGCTATATTAAATGGATTCACTATTACAAATGGCTCAAGTTCTTATGGTGCTGGTATTTATTGTAATGGTGCAAGTCCAACTCTGGTAAATCTTCTAATAAAAGAAAATACAGCTATAAGTGGTGGAGGTGGAGTATCATGTTACCACGCTAGTCCAACCTTTAAGAATGTAACTTTAATCAACAATCATACCGATAGTCAAGGTGGAGGAATTTATTGTTATGGTAATAGTAATTCGTTAATAGAGAATGTAACTATTTCTAATAATACTGCTACTGTAGGCGGTGGAATCTGGTCTCATACTTCAGAACCGAATATTATAAATTCTATTCTTTGGAATAATTCACCTTGGGAAATAGATTTAAACTCGAGTGCAATTACAGTATCGTATTCAGATATTGAAGGTGGTGAAGCCGGAATTGCAATTAACAATAACTGCACAGTGAATTGGTTGGATGGCAATATAGATGAAGATCCTTTGTTTGTTGATGCCGGCAATGGAGATTACAATTTGACTGAAGGTTCTCCTTGTATAGATGCCGGAGATCCAAGCTCACCTTTAGATCCGGACGGTACAACTGCAGATATGGGAGCTTGGTTTTATGATCAAAGCAGTGCAATTGAGGAAAATGAAATTCAGAATGTAAACTATAATCTATCAAATTACCCCAATCCATTTAACCCGCTTACAACAATAAAATTTGATATAAAAGAGAATGAGATCGGTACCTTAAAAATATTCAACATGAAGGGGCAATTATTAGAATCGTATCAGTTTGATGCAGGAGAACATAATTTCCAATGGGATGCATCCAATATGAGTTCGGGCGTTTATTTATATCAACTGCAAACAGAAAATACTACTGTAAATAAGAAGATGCTGCTACTAAAATAGGTAAAGTAGTTATTTCATCAAATAAAAAAGCCCGATAAAATCGGGCTTTTTATTAATAAGTTTATCTATTATTTAAAATAGTTTATAACTCAATCCTAAGCCAAGTGTCTCTTTGAATTGAATTTCATCAATAACCATTTCGTTATAGAGTAATTGAATATAAAGTTTGAGATTGATCAGACTTGTTAAACTAATATCAACATCATGCTGCCAGTTCATTCTTACTTGTTTCCAGTCATCTTCATATTCCGATCCTTCCAAGCTTTCCGATTCAGAATAAACAATAGGTTTATAAAGATTTAAGTTTGTGGAATACTTGATCATATTCTCTTTAAACGGTTTAGTGTAAATAGCTACAAACTCCACACCGCCATCATTTGTATTATCATCAAGATTACTGTCAAAATACTGTTTGAACGCTGCACCAAGACGAGTACTTAATTCCTGTGTGTCATCCTTAATAAATACTTTAGCAATACCAAAAGTTTCTGTTATAGTATTCGGATTGAATATTTTTGTCTCTTCCTCGCTTTCATCCAAGAACTGTGATTTATCCCTGAAACTGGCAAAAGGATCTACAAAGGCACCCAGTGTGAAACGGAACATCGATTCAAAATCGACCAAGTCTGTAGATTTATCCGGTTTTGCCCAATATTTTTCATCCGTTAATTCATCTACCATTTGTGTGTGGGTTTGACCAAAAGCGAGCTTGAGCGTATTCTTATTATGCAATTTTGCCGTTAACTGCTTTTCCGCCAAAAAATTTGCATTGAATACCCAGGAAATTGATCCTCTCTCTTCACCAGCCCAATTGTCGCTGTAAGCATTTTGATTCATTGTAAGCGAAAGATCAGCAGCCATATTCCAATCATCTGCCATTAATCCTGCAGCTACAATCATAACCACCAAAATTAAAGTTATTTTTTTCATTTTTACCACCTTATTCTTTAATCATGTGAACATCCATCTGCGGATATGGAATGCTTATATTCGCTTTATCAAATTCTTCTTTTGCACTCTCGATCAGATCAAAATGAACAGTCCAATAATCTTCTGTTTTGCTCCAGACACGAACTGTGAAATCAATTGAACTATCACCCAAATTCCCCAACCTTACAAAAGGTTCCGGATCTTTTAAGATCAATTTATGCTCTTTGATTATCTTGTTCAGTATATCTTTGACCTTACTTATATCAGCCTCATAGCCTACACCGAAGGTCAGATCAACACGTCTTGTCTTTTCAGCTGTATAGTTTGTAATCGTGCCGTTCATGATCTGAGCATTGGGTACAATGATCTTTTTATTATCAACCGTATTGATATCGGTTGTAAATATACTGATCTTACTTATACTTCCGGATACACCACCAGCTTCTACATAATCACCCAATTTAAATGGTCTGAAGAGGATTATTAAAAATCCGGCAGCGAAATTGGAGAGTGAACCCTGCAGAGCCAGACCAATTGCCAAACCGGCTGCACCAATAATCGTCATGAATGAAGTGGTTTGTATACCAATTTGTGAAAGAGCAGCTAGAATTACAAATATGTATAAAGCACTAAAAACCATCGATGAGGCAAAAGATGAGATAGTTTTATCTACATTCTTTTTATCCATCACTTTTACGATCAATTTTTGCAAAACTTTTGAAACCATGCGTCCAATAATCAAAATGGCAACAGCTGCAATTATTTTTATACCAAAAGTAGCTCCCCATTCAATTAACTTGTTTAATAATTGTTCCATAATTTTCTCCTAATTTTTATGTGTGCACCCTGCAAGCAGGATGCACACAATTTATGTTTATTTACTTAGATATGTACTATTTTGTTCTAAAGAATTCAATACGTCGATTCTTAGCTTTTCCTTCTTTTGTGCTATTGGAAGTCATCGGATTTTCAGGTCCATAACCATTTGCAGTCAATCTATCAGCTTGAACACCCTGATTGATCAGATAATTTCTCACAGATTCCGCTCTTTGCTTTGATATTTTCATGTTGAATTTAAGTGAACCTGTATTATCGGTATAGCCGTTAATTTCAAGATTCATTTCAGGATAGTCGTTAAGAGTGCGAACAACTTTTCCAAGTACCTTTTTTGTATCATAAGATAGTTCAGAGCTGCCCGAAGCAAAATTTACACCATCAAGTATAATCGGTGCTTTTGTTTCAAATACGATCTCAGGTTTCTTATCAGGACATCCGTCTTCATCTTCAAAACCATTTAAAGTTTCCGCTTCATTCGGGCATTTATCGTCAACATCTAAAATACCATCATTATCGTTATCCAGATCCGGTGCTCCATCTTCATCTTCAAAGCCGTCAAAATCTTCTGCTACATTTGGAGACAGATCATCTACGTCTAAAATACCATCACCATCATTATCATCTTCCGGCACACCATCTTCATCTTCAAAACCATCAATATCTTCTGCTATGTTCGGCTCTTTATCATCTACATCTAAAACTCCATCACCATCATTATCATATTCCGGGGCTCCATCTTCATCTTCAAAACCATCAAAATCTTCAGGATTCAGAGGATCTGCATCATATTTATCTTTAATACCATCATTATCAGTATCTTTAGCACTTACTAAATGAAGGTTAAATCCCAATCTTGCTTCCAAGACTCCTGTCTCTACTGCATCAATGGGACCATAACCGGACATATTCAGTTCATTATTTATCAAGTGATTGTAGCGAAATCCAGCTTCAATACCAATTACTCTGGTTAAATAATATTCAAAACCAAGCCCCATAACTACCATTGCACAATTATCATTTCTTACAGACTCGCCAAGTTCTTCTGAATATGAAAAATTAATATCACTTACATTTGAAACATCTTTCAAATCCCAAAACAACATTCCGGCACCAAGTGAAGCATATGGTACAAATTTCATATCCTTAGTAAAATTATATTTCAAAGAAATTGATAACGGAGTAAGATAGGTTAAATAATAGAAATCTCCATTGTCGTCATAGTCTTTGGGACGTGACCAGCCTTTACCTGCTGAAAATTCCATACCAACACTTTCACTAAAGTATATCCCAATTTGACCACCACTCCACATTTTCCATTGGTTAGTCTCTTTACCACCAAAGAGGCTAATCCCACTTGCATGGATACCAATGTATGGTTTACCGCCTTCAACTTGTGCATTCAACCCAACATTTAACGAAATCAAAATAACAAACAATACTACTAGTTTTTTCATTTAAGCCTCCATATTCTTTTTTATTTGTAATTATAATAATTAATACTTCTAATCAATCAAGAAATATGAATTATTTTAATTTGTAATATGATACTAAATTTAAGATATATGTCAAATAAAAAATCCTGACAATATTTTACTATATCAAATAATTATATATGTGATTTCTGTTTTTATTTCTCTTTACAGCAATATTGGAGTTTCGTTTTTGTTGGTTATGAGTAAAATTGTGTTTTTTAACTTTTTAAGGAGATAATTTGAAAAAGAATATCCTGATTATTTTTATTCTCTATACAACAGTATTATTTAGTGTTAGTATTTATGATATTCAATATACTACAAACCCGGGAGGGAATGGAACATATCCATCACCATACGCAGGACAAATTGTAACAACAGGCGGTATTGTGGGTGGAACCGATTTTAATAACGGAAGATTTTTTATCACATCTTCGTGGGGAGGTGATTGGCAAGGAATTTACGTTTATGATAATAACCAGAATGTAGCAGTTGGTGATAGCGTTATCATTGAAGCGGAAGTTTATGAATATTGGGGATTCACTGAACTTAGCAATTTAATTTCCTGTGAAATAATCTCCTCAGGGAATTCTCTTCCGGCATATCTTGTTACTTCAATTTCCAATGCAATAAACGAAGTTAGAGAAAGCACACGAGTAGGTATTAGCCCTTATGATTTATCGATTACACAAACTTACGACGAATGGGGGCAATGGAAAGTTGCTGATGGAAGCGGAGAATGTACCATTAGTACCGGATTTATGAACATGCAGGAAATGGGCATCCCGCTTGTAGTGGGCTATCCTTTGTATATCGGTGGATTTGTTACATATTTTTGGGAAGAATTTCAGCTCAATCCAATTAGTTTGTATTCCATTTCAACAGCCCCTGAGAATCATATCATTTCAATTCAAGAACAATTATTGTTCTCTCCAGAAGAATTTGAAATTCCGATATACCATACAGTTTTCAATAATGGGCAAGTTCAATCATATCAATTTGAGTTACAATATAATTCAGAAGTGGTCGAATATGTAGGTTATGAAACATTGGGAACGCTTTCGGTAAATGGAACAATTGAAATTGAACAGGTGGGAAATGGAACAATTTCTCTTTCATATAATGGAGATTTTTCTTTTGAAAATATGGAAATTCTTCTTAAATTGAATTTTTCCGGACTAGAAACCGGTAGTGCGGATTTGGAGTTTTCAGAATTTGTAATCAATGATAATTCAGTGGAATATTTTTCTATTGAGGATATAATTTTGCAATTGGAAACTATCCCGATCGGTGATACTCTAACTGTTATTCAAAGACCAATTATGAATATTCCCCAGATAACTATCCCAAATGAAGAATTTAACATTGTATGTCTGGCGGACGAATCAACTACAGGTTGGACAGCAGAATTGATACATTACAATAAGCTTATCCCTCTGAATATTTCAAATACTTTTTACGACCCTGATCTGGAAAGATGGATATTAACAGTTACTGCTCCCATTCCCGACATTTATGAACTCTACGATCTGATCATTAGTGCCAACGGAATTATTACAGATACAACCAGAAATGCTGTTCATCTTATACCGGAAAGAAAAACAAATTATTCCTTTATCCATATAACAGACTCCCATCTTCCAACCCATATCTTTTATCCCGATCCCGCCTCTTTAACCGATTCAACAGAGGTGGAAGACCTGCGTCAAGTGATCAATGATATCAATCTGATCAATCCGGAATTTGTTCTGTTTACAGGTGATATAGTAAATGAAGGTGAGATGGAAGAGTTTGAGAATCGACGGGTTTATACTAAAGCCCAAAAACTGCTGGAGGAGTTGAAGGTTCCCTTCTATTTAACTTCGGGAAATCATGATCTCGGTGGTTGGATCAGTTCTCCCCCTTCGCAAGGGACAGCCAGACGTAACTGGTGGAACTTCTTCGGCTGGAACTGGCTGCAGGATCCACCTCCCGCCGATCCTTATTATACTCAGAATTATAGTTTCGATTACGGGCCAGTTCACTTTATCGGCATGGAAGCTTATCTGAATTACGACAGTTATATGTTCAATATTTATGGTGATGAGAGCTTTACCGATTTGCAGATGCAATGGCTTGAGGATGATCTTAGCATGGCTTCAGCAAGCGAATCGCAAGTAATGTTCTACCATTACGATTTTTCTGAGCAGATAGATCTGGATGAGCTGGAGATAGAGATGGTTCTTTGGGGTCATATCCATTCCAACTCCGGGAATATAAACACTACTCCCTACAATCTTGCCACAGCTGCAACCTGTGATGGAAATCGTGCATACAGGATAATAAATGTTATTAATGGCACCTTAGAACCCACTAATACGATCTATGCAGGTTGGGATGGAGAAGAACTCAGTGCAACTTTTTCACCCGATAACAATGGCTTAGTAGATAGCGTATTCTGCTATATTGAGAATTCTCAAAATCTAAGCTTTTCTGAGGCACAACTTAAATTTATTATGCCTGCCAATGCTGAAGAATATCTAGTTTATAATGGAACTCTAGCTCAAATTGATGATTCTGGTGAATTTGCGGTTTGTTATGTTTCAGTGGATATCCCGGCAAATGGAAATGTCGCTGTTTCGGTAGTAGCCGATTTTAATTCTTCAACAGAAAATATAATTGTTCCTCAAGATTTTCAGCTAACTAATTACCCCAATCCTTTCAATCCTTCTACAACAATTTCTTTTTCAGTAACCGCAAAGGACGTTAAGAACACAAAGCTGACAATTTATAATTTAAAAGGACAAAAAGTGAAAGATCTAAATGTCACCCTGAGCGGAGTCGAAGGGACAGTTAATAATTATCTTCAAGCTCCCAGTCCTTCGTCTACGCTCAGGATGACACAAGCTGGGAGTAATAAATATTCTGTTATTTGGAATGGAACAGATGATAACGGAATACATGTTTCATCCGGAATCTATTTTATTAAATTGAAAAATGGAGATCAGGAAAGTTCAAAAAAGATAATGTTATTGAAGTAAATTTAGAATATTTTCTTGCTTGACACTCAAGAAGAAACATTTAAAGTTGGGAACGTGTTCCTGAAATTATATATAAATACAGGATTATGTTCCCGTAATTATATATAGATACGGGATTAGGGAGAGTGTTATGATTAAACGAGAAATCTCAAAACAGATTGAAAAACGTCTTTTTAAAGGCAAGGCTATCATTCTGATCGGAGCCCGGCAAGTAGGAAAAACAACCTTGATCAATGAATTGCTTAAAAATATTCCTGAAAAGAAGCTTTTCATCAATGGTGATGAAGCAGATTCCTTTTTCTGGGCACAAAAGCCAACAACAATTAAGCTGAAGACTTTGATCGGAGATCATAAAATTGTTTTCATCGATGAAGCACAACATATTCCTAATATCGGCATCATCATGAAACTTATAATAGATAACATTGCAGATGTGCAGGTGATTGCTACCGGTTCATCTGCTTTGGAAATTAAGAATTTGATGAATGAACCGCTAACTGGTCGAAAATATGAATTTCACCTTTTTCCTATTAGTTTTACTGAAATAGTGAATCATACAGACATCCTAGAAGAAACAAAAACATTACACCAACGTTTGATTTATGGTTCTTATCCTGAAATAATCACCCATCCCAAAGATAATAAAAAGTTATTAAATATGTTGGCTGGCAGCTACTTATACAAAGATATTCTAGCATTAGATGCTATTCGAAAACCCGAAATACTTAAAAATCTCGTTCGTGCTTTAGCCTATCAAATTGGAAATGAAGTTAATTATCAAGAACTCAGCCAACTGGTGAAATCCGATGCAAAAACCGTGCAAAATTACGTTGATCTCCTGGAAAAAACATATGTGATCTTCAGATTGCCAGCCTTTAGCAAAAATTTGCGAAATGAGATAAAGAGAGGACGTAAGATCTATTTTTATGATAATGGAATTCGTAATGCCTTGCTGGGAAATCTTACAGATATTGAGTTGCGTACTGATAAAGGTGCTTTATGGGAAAATTATCTAATTTCTGAACGTAAGAAATTGTTGAATTACCAGGATCGTTATGTTCAAAGTTATTTCTGGCGTACATTTCAGCAAAGTGAAATCGATTATATTGAAAAGGAAAATGAAGATATTTCAGCTTTTGAATTTAAATGGAATCCGCAGGCAAAATGGAAAATGTCAAAACCGTTTAAAGAAAGTTATCATCCTAAAGAGATGAAGATCATTCATCCCCATAATTATTATGAATTCTTGGGAGTTGAATAAAAGGAGACTTTTTATGAACCGATGTCCTTGGGGAACAGCCGATGAATTATATATCCGTTATCACGATGATGAATGGGGAGTACCCGTTTACGATGATAAAAAGCAGTTTGAATTTCTTGTATTGGAATCTACCCAAGCCGGGCTCAGTTGGCACACGATCCTCAAGAAACGAGAGAACTATCGTGCTGCCTATGATGAATTTAATGTACAAAAAGTAGCAAAATATGATGGGCAGAAAATTGAAGAATTGATGCAGAATGCCGGTATCATCCGCAATCGTCGAAAGATTGAAGCTTCGGTTAATAATGCTAAGTTATTTCTGGATATCCAAAAAGAATTCGGTAGTTTTTGTAACTATTTATGGGGATTTGTAAATGGAAAACCACTTGTAAACAATTGGACTGAAATATCGCAAATCCCAGCTAAAACCGAATTATCTGATCGCCTCAGTAAAGACATGAAAGAACGCGGCTTTAAATTCTTAGGATCAATTATTCTCTATTCACATATGCAGGCAACCGGACTGGTAAATGATCATCTGAAAAGCTGTTTCCGCTGGAAAGAGTGCCAGGAAATTTCGATATAAAAAGTAAAATCTTTCTGGAGTAATAATATGAAACGAATAATTAAGCTAATATTAATAGTGATAATATCTTTTATTTTATTTATGTCTATTTTCATTATAGTTGAAAGGATTTTGTATCGTAAAGAAGAAAATAGGAGAATACTATCTGCTACTAATAGTATCAATCAATCAAAATTAAAAGAATTTAGATTCAAACCAAATAGAAAAAAGAAACTTACTGAGCATGTTTTGCCTATCAATAAAAATAAGCATAATAAAGAAAAAATTAAAAAACTACAAGAAGTATCTGCAAGAATTAAAAATGAAAATATTATTTTCGAGAAGATAGCTAGTGATAGCCTGAAGAAAGCTAGAGAGAAATATAATAAACTACCCAAAAATAAACAAAAGGTATTAAGAGATAAATTAACAGAAGCTGCAAAAGCAAATGATCTTTTAACTGTAAAAAAATTGGTTCATCAAGGGGTATTGATCTCAGATATATCTTTTAGAAATGGAAATTGGAGTGGATATGAGAATTTCACACCAATAATCCAAGCTACTGTTGAAGGAAATTTAGAGATACTAGAGTATCTTTTGAAATATAGAGAATTTGATCTCCAAAACAGCAAAATATTCCTCAAATCACAAGCTGATCCGGAATTAACTTCTGGCTTAGTAGAAGCATTAAGAAATGATCATCCTAAAATTGCAATTTTCTTGATGAAATCAGGAGCATCACATGCAAGTTTGCCACAGGGATGTATCATTAGTTTTGAGTATACACCCATGTATATAGCTATAAATAAAGAGTATACTAAAGTTGTTGAATATCTTATAATGAGTGGGATTAAAGTTGATGAGATGCATCTACAAAAAGCTATAGAAACCAAAAACAGTGAGATTGAAAATATAATTAGAACCAATCTTGCCAAAGAAAATAACTATGATTACCTTATTGCAAAAAACATTGTAATGAAAGGTCAAGATTCAAAATTGAGTGTTTTAGACTCTCTTTTCACAGCAGGATTAGATATAAATTTTGCTGGTGGTTGTCTTTTACGGTTAGCTTGTAAACACAATCAATTCGAAATGGCTAAATTTCTATTAGAAAGAAAAGCTGATCCAAATCAATATTATGTTGTGGATAAAAAAAATAGATGGAGACAATCCTTTAATAGTTGTGATATGAGGTCAAACATTACGGCATTGATGCTTGCTTGCAAAAATATAAATTATCAGATCGTGGATTTACTAATCAAAAATAATGCTGATATAAATGCTGCTGATTCTAAAGGCAGAAATTCTTTTTATTACTTATTTGATCATGAACGACATCATAAATATCCTCAAGATTGTACAGTTAGCAAAGTAATTAAACTCCGAAAAAGTATTTTTAAATTGCTCTGTGATAATGGGATTTCCAAAAAAGATGCTTTTCACTATATCCCTATAAGTTATGGTAAAAATAGTAATCAATATATTGTTGACCTTGTTGAACTTCTAATAGATGAAGGCATCGAAATAAACTATCTAAATGAAGATCATAATATCTCTTTGCCAAAACACTTCCTGCAAAGACTCATGATATATGGAGATTTTGAAATTTTTGACCATTTGATAGAGAAGAATATCGACCTAAGTATTACTGATTATGAAGAGAAAACACTTTTAATGTACCCACTCATTAAAGAAAGGTCAGACATACTTTTCAAGAAATTAATTGATTATGGTTTAGACATTCACGCAGAAGATAGAAGCGGTAATAATGTCTTATTTTATCTGCTTAAATCAAGAAAAGAAAGACTAATCGGTACAGTCAAATTATTAATAGATAGGAATATCGATTGCAGTCATAAAAATATTTTTGGAAGAAACCCATTAATGCAAAAGCTTAATTATAGCCAAGAGATGGAGGAGGTTATAAAGCTGATAATCCAAAATGGTGCAGATGTAAATGCGCAAGATAAACGTGGTAAGACAGCTCTATTATATAATTTGCAATCTCCAGAAATTTGCAGTTTACTCATTGGGTATGGAGCAGATCTAAACATTAAAGATACACGTGGGAATTCATTAATTTCTCAATTGATCAGAAAAAGTTCAGTTGAAGCTATTACCCTATTTTTAGAGAATGGATTAGATATTAATAAACAAGACAGAAACGGAAAAACACCACTGTTTTATGTAATTCATCACATGAGTGATGATAAACTTAATCTTCTAATCCAAAAAGGAGCAAAAACCGACATTGCAGATATAAACGGACAAACACCCTTGATGAAAGCAGTAAATACTAATATTGAAATAGTCAAAACACTTATAGAGAACGGTGCAGATATTAATGCAAAAGATAATCATGGAACTTCTGTATTAATGTATGCAGCGACTTTAGGTAAGCTTGAGATTAGAGATAAAATGATAATGTTCTTAATTAATAGTGGTGCAAATATTCAAGCGAAAAATAATGAAGGAAATACAGCTTTTGATTTTTATATTAATCTAGTAAATTATGACAATCTTATATTTAGAGGCTTAGGAAAGGATTACATAATTTTGCATTCTAATGAAGGTGGAAAGGATCTAGAAATATTGAAACTACTATATCAAGAAAACAGCAATTTCAACACCAAAGATATTTATGGAAATTCTTTAATGCACAATTGTATTTACGAGAATTATGATAATGAATTGATTAATTATTTTATTGAAAATGGAGCAAAGGTAAATATTAAAAATGATGCTGGTAACACTCCTTTTCTTCTGTGCACAATTGCTAAAAATTGGGAAAAAGCAGAATTAATGTTAAATAATGGGGCAGAACCTAATATTACTAACAATAAGAAAGAATCTGCTTTAGATTTATTATTGATAGATATTATGAACAAAATAGAGATTGAAAAGTATTTGCAGAACCAAAATATGGATAATGAACTATTCGCTGCTTTTGCTAAGCACCAAATGAGTATTAATTTCATAAAATCATTTCTGCAATATATAAAGAGAACAAATCAAAAATTAGATGATACACATAAAACAGAAAAAATATTAAAGACAAAAGGTTATGATTCATTAAATGAGCTGCTGAATATGAGCATAACAGAATAATTGATAGAATTATTAAAATACGAGGAGGAACAAAAGTGGACTTTTTAAAACTGGCAATGGATACGGCAAAATCATTAGGAGCAGATTATGCTGATATCCGTATTCAAAGATCGAGTACCGAAATGATCTATCTGCGTAACTTGAGTTTGA
>JAOZPK010000133.1 GCA_029932755.1 Candidatus Cloacimonadota bacterium
TTAACGATATTTTGGAATTAGTTGGTGCTAAGAATGTTCAGGCTGTTCAAGTTGGTGGACCTTCAGGAAATTGCGTAGCTCCGAATGAATTCGATAGAAAGCTGGCTTATGAAGACCTTTCTACCGGCGGATCTTTGATTGTGATCGGGGAAAAGCGCGACCTTCTAAAAGATATTGTTCTTAATTTCACTAAATTTTTTGTGGAAGAATCTTGTGGCTCTTGTGTCCCATGTAGAGCATTGACAGTTCAATATAAGAATAAATTAGAAAAAATTCTGAGAGGAAACGGTGTTGCTGAAGACATCGGCCAGATGCTTGCTTGGGAAAACGTGATGAAATCAAACCGTTGCGGTCTTGGTCACACTGCTGCAAATCCAATTCTAAGTACAATTAAGAATTTTAGAAAACTGTACGAAGAGAAACTTAATAAAGATAAAGATTTTGTAAGTGAATTTAACCTTGATGCAGCAGTTCAGGAATACTGTGAAGCTGCAAATAGAATTCCCAATTTAGGGGGAGATCATGAGTAAAATATTAATTACAATAAATGGTAAAGAATATTCTGCTGAGGCAGGGAAAATGGTGCTTGAGGTTGCAAAAGAGGTGGGAATATATATTCCTACTTTATGCCATTATGAGGGGATTAAGGCACAAGGCTCTTGCCGGATATGTACTTGTCTTATAGATGGAAGAAAAATGACTGCATGCACTACACCAGCTTCGCATAGAATGGTTGTAGAAACAAATACTGAAGAATTGGAAAAAATCAGGGCAACAATTGTTGAACTGCTTTTTGCAGAAGGAAACCATTTCTGTCCTGCCTGTGAAAGAAGTGGAAATTGTGAACTTCAGGCTCTTGCCTATAGATACAAAATGATGGTTCCACAATTTCCATATAATTTCCCATCAAGAGATCTTGATGCAACAAATCCTAAGATTATGATAGATCACAATAGATGTATTTTATGTAAACGCTGCATTCGCAGAAAAAAGGAAAAGGATAATCCATCTTGGTTTGTATTTAAAGGAAGAGGTCACAAAACTCAGATCAATATAGATCATGAACTTATCGATAAGGAATTTGACGATAAACTTGCACAAGAAGCTATGGATACATGTCCGGTTGGAGCGATCATCAGAAAAGAAAAAGGCTTTGATGTTCCAATTGGAAGCAGAAAATATGATAAAGATCCAATTGGAAGCGATATCAAAAAACAAGGAGTGATATTATGAGTAAGCCAATTGTAGCAACAACTTCACTCGCCGGATGTTTTGGATGTCACATGTCGCTCTTGGACATTGATGAAAGGATATTGGAGCTTTTTGATTTGGTTGAGTTTAATAAGTCTCCGATTGATGATATTAAAACTTTTACTAAACAATGTGATATTGGAATTATTGAAGGTGGATGCTGTAACAGTGAGAATATTCATGTGTTAAAGGAATTTAGAAAAAATTGTAAGATCCTCATTTCTGTTGGAGAATGTGCCATAATGGGCGGACTTCCGGCGATGAGAAATAATAATGCATCGATCACTGAATGTCTGGAAGAAGCATATTTAAATTGCGTATCAGTTCAGGCAAATGAAGAGAAGATAATCCCGAATGATGAAGAACTTCCAATGATCCTAGAGAAGGTATATCCTTGTCATGAAATCGTAAAAATTGATTACTTCCTTCCCGGATGTGCTCCCAGAGCAGATCTTATTTGGAATGCTCTCGTAGCTTTGGTTACTGGTAATGAAATGGACTTACCGTATGAAGTCGTAAAATTCGATTAAGAGGAAAATATTATGAGTAAAAAAATAACTATTGAACCCGTAACAAGAGTTGAAGGTCACGGAAAAGTTACTATTCATCTCGATGACAATAACCAGGTTTCTCAATCTCGATTGCATATCGTTGAATTCAGAGGTTTTGAAAGGTTTGTACAGGGAAGACCGTATTGGGAAGCTCCAGTCCTCGTGCAGCGTCTTTGCGGAATCTGCCCGGTAAGTCATCACCTGGCTGCTGCAAAAGCTCTCGATGTGATCGTTGGTGCAGGAACCGGTGATGGACTAACTCCAACAGGAGAAAAAATGCGTCGATTGATGCATTACGGACAGATATTCCAATCTCATGTTCTGCATTTCTTCCATCTTGCTTCTCCCGATCTGCTTTTTGGAATTGATGGTGATCCTGCATTAAGAAATGTGATTGGAATTGCAATTAAACACAAAGAACTTGCCGTGCAGGCTGTAATGATGAGAAAATACGGACAAGAAGTCATTAAAGTAACGGCAGGTAAGAAAATTCATGGAACCGGTGCAATTCCGGGTGGAATAAATAAACATCTTACCCAAACGGAAAAAGATTCTCTCTTGAATGGTGATGATCCGATGAACATTGATAAAATGATCGATTGGTCACTTGGTGCTTTGGAATTCTTCAAAGATTATCATTCCAAGAATAAAGACCTTATCGATAAATTTGCAGCATTCCCATCAAGTCATGTTAGTTTAGTAAGAAAAGACGGTGCAATGGATCTTTATCATGGAGTTCTTCGTGGAATTGATTCCGATGGGAATAAAATTCTTAATGATGTAGATTATCAAGATTATCTACAGTATATAGATGAAGAAGTGAAATCTTGGAGTTACATGAAGTTCCCATACTTAAGATCTATTGGTAAAAAAGATGGTTGGTATCGTGTGGGTCCTTTAGCTCGTATGAATACATGTGATTTTATACCTTCACCATTGGCTCAAAAAGAGTTTGAGATATTCCAAGCATATACAAATGGAAAGCCGAATGGAATGAGTATGCACATGCATTGGGCACGCCTAATCGAGATTCTGCACAGTGCAGAAATGATGAAAGAACTACTTAATGATCCTGATCTGATGAGTGGTGAACTTGTTGTGAAAGGAACAAAAGGAAGAGAAGGTGTAGGTCTTCTGGAAGCTCCTCGCGGAACCCTATTCCATCATTATCGCATTAATGATGATGATCAGATCGAGATGGCAAACTTAATAGTTTCTACAACGAATAATAATATTCCTATGAATACTGCTGTAAATCTTGCAGCTAAACAATTTATGAACGGACAAACTGAGATTACTGAAGGAATGATGAATGCTGTGGAAGTAGCAATTCGAGCCTATGACCCTTGTCTTAGTTGCGCAACACATGCTTTAGGTAAAATGCCTTTAGAAGCTATTATTCTTGATTCATACGGTAAAGAATTAGATAGAAAACTTAAAAATGGATAAATCCGTCTTTGCGAGGAATCTTATTCAGGTTTCTTCCGCAGCAATCTATATTTTTATTAAAATTTGAGATTGTTTCGATCGAAGCTGCTAAGTAGAGAATTCGTAATGACCGAATTAGGTTTTGATGATTATAATGGATAAAAAAATATTATTTTACGGTTACGGCAATCCCGGGAGGCAAGACGATGCTCTCGGGATTCGCTTTATTGAACAAATGGAAACCTGGGTTGAAAAAAATGGTTACAAAAACATTTTCTTTGATTCAAATTATCAATTGAACATTGAAGATGCAGATACGATTTCTGAACACAATATTGTTTTTTTTGTTGATGCTTCAATGGAGCAGCTTGAAAGTTTTACAATTACTGAAGTGGAAGATAGCAATGCTCAAGTAGAATTTACTATGCATGCAATTTCTCCGGGAGTTGTTCTGAGTCTTTGTAAACAAATCTATGAGAAAGCTCCCAAAGCATATTTGGTTCACATTAAGGGATATGAATGGGACTTGGAATTTGATAAAGGACTCACAGAAAAAGCAGAAGATAATTTGCAGAACGCATTAAAATATATTAAGAAGAAGTTACCAGAATTTATAGAGAATTCTAAAAGTTAAAAAAAATATCAACTATGAAATTATAACTAAAAGATTTTCTTGACATTAAAATTAACCCCTTAATCAAATCACCCAAAAATGGAGGAATTATGGGGAAAGTTTCTATTACAATTAATGGATCTGAAGTAAAAAATATTTATCCAGCAGCGACAATTGGCGTTTCTGCTGCTGCATGTGGAGATGAAGTTATATTCTTTATCTTACCTAATGCATTGCCAATATTTATTGGAGATAAAATAAAAGAATTAAATGAGGCAGCTCCAAAATCACCAGACTTGGAAGAGATGTGGGATGGGTTAAAGATGCTAGGTGCTCAAGTATTGGTTTGTGAACTTGGATTTGATGTTCATGGATTAAAACAGGAAGATCTTATTGACGGTTGCGAAGTTGTTGGCGCCACTACATTTGTAGCACGTGCACAAGGTTCAAATTTAACATTTTCATTCTAAAAAAAAATAAAAATAGGAGAAAAAAATGGCAGTAAAAGAATTAAATTGTATAGGGCTCAAATGTCCTCAACCTATTCTAAAAGTTGTAGCTTTTATTCCGCAGATGGAAGAAGGTGATATTTTAGAAGTTAAAGCAGATTGTCCCTCATTTCCAACTGACATTAAAGCGTGGTGTGATAGGACTGGAAAGACATTGCTTTTTTGTATGGATGACGGTACTGGTACTAATTCTGCACAAATTCAATTTTAATTTATACCAAAATATTTAATGGCAGATCATTGATCTGCCATTTTTTCTAATTCAATTAAATATTCATCTTGTTTCCATAATTGTGGATTTTTTTCAATGTAATCCGAAATCCTATTCAATTCATTATCGTTGCGAATAATGTGATCGTAAAAAGATTTTTGCCATGTGAATTTATATTTTGATTTTTTTTATTAATATATTTTGACGAAAACGTTTTGAATCCACGTACAATTTCAGATAACCCATATGTAGGGAATGGTTTCAAACCATTCCTTACATTCATTTTCTCTTTTTCCTTCTTCAACATATTTATTTAAGCTCCATAATATGTTCCTTACTTTAATGAAGATTATTAATAAAATGAAAAATAACATCTTAAAATATTGCTAAATTTATTCTAAGTCAAGCATAAAAATTCTGGACATAAATCTCATCTTATATTACTTAAAATTATAGAAGAGATATTGAAGAAAATTATGTGATATTTGAAAGAATATTAAACGATGTATAAATGGAGAAGAAATATTAAATGATTAAGGAATTTAGTTTTAGAGGGAATTATCCAAATTTCAATGT
>JAOZPK010000040.1 GCA_029932755.1 Candidatus Cloacimonadota bacterium
TTTTTTACAGGTTTGCCATTTACCAATATTGCTTCTTCCTGTAAAAGTTTATCAATAAATGAACGTGAATATAATTCTTTCAATTCTAAACTTACAATATATTTATCGATCCTCTGTTTTTCATTTTCAAGATATTCAATTTTCATATCTCAGTTTTAAATCTCTTCTTCTTTAGTTTGCTTTCTTTTTTCCATATTTGTAAGTGCAATTATTGCACCTGTCGGTTGTCCTGCTGCATCACGGATCATTGCACTGTTAAGTACGATATGACGCTTCAATGCAGGTACGAAAAACTGTTGCGGTTCCTGTTTAGTGTGAGAATCTAGTATATTCAATGTATATTTTTTAATATTGTTCTCAATTTCAGGTGGGAAGTTCGCCTCGATAATATTGCTTTTATCGCTTAAAGCAGGGAAAGTTTCAGTAACTTTTTCGTTCATATAAACAAAGTTCCCTTTAATATCGATGATCATAAATCCATCATCGGTAAGATTTAGAATTGAGACAATACGATTATGATGCTCTAAGATCTTCTCTTTTTTAAGTTTATCAAAAGTAGCAACAGATATAGCCATATCTTTTAGTTGAGACAAAATCGCAAAAAATTGTTTGTCAATTGTAGTTTTATAGACATCCAGATCTATATCGATCGTGTAGATACCCTGTGTAATATCTTTGATGATATTATGAATTTCAGTAAATGCCTTGTGAAGAAAAATAGGCACATAAAAAATAATGATGAGTGTTAATAAAAATTGGATGAATAATCCAATAAAGATTGAATTTTGAACATCTAATTTCATTTGAAAAAAGCTGTTTGAATTATTGATCAGATGCAGAATTATTCCAGCCTGAACAATTGCCACAATGAACATTATTATTATTAAAAATCTTATTTTTCCCGTAAATGATAATTTCATAATTCTATCCTTTTTTACTTGTTTCTTCAATAAGGTCATCTATCTTTGATTTCGGTCCGATTAGTACCATCACATCTTTTTCATTAATGACATCATTAGCTCCGGGCATATCATTAATTTCATTGCGAATAATATTCTCACCTTCTTCGGTTACACTTTGAGTTGTATATTTTATTGCAATTATGTTGACACCTTTCTCAGTTGGAATTGCAAGCTGTTGTAAAGTTTTACCTACCCATCCCTCAGGTACAAGCAATTCCACAACACTGTGTCCGCTGGAAAGTTCCACATATTCCATTACACTACTGGAGATAAGAGAATTTGCAAGTTGTCTTCCGATTTGCTCTTCCGGAAAAATAATATTGTGAATTCCCAAAAGTTCCAGAATTCTTGCATGAACTTTGCTATCTACTTTTGCATAAATGTTGCTTACGCCAAGTTTCTTTAGCAGAACAGTTGTTAACACACTTACTTCAATATTATTTCCAATCGCCAAAATAACTGCATCTACATCCTGGATACGGTTCATCTTAAGTGCTTTTTCATCGGTACTGTTCAGATGGATCGCTACACTAACACGTCCGGATATTTCATCTATCAAAGCTTTGTCATTATCGATAGCTATTACTTCTGCACCTCTTTCAAAGAGGGTAGTTGCAACATTCATCCCGAATTTTCCAAGTCCTATAACTGCAAACTTTGCCATAATTACTCCTTATATCCCACAGATACTCAGCCCAAGGCTGATAAATCCTATCTGCGCAATAATCTAAAACTACTCGTTACAACTCAACCAATACTTATTTTTTCTTCTGTAAATGTAAAGTAAGATCTATCCTTTGTTTGTGAAATTGCAAACATCAAAGTTAATGGACCTACTCTTCCAATATACATAAGTAACACAATTATAATCTGTCCTGCATCAGACAGCCGTGATGTTATTCCCATGGAAAGTCCTACAGTTCCAAAGGCGGAAATTGCTTCAAAAATTATTTTTTCAAAAGTAAAAGGCTCAAATAGAAGAAGCAGAAAAGTCATAAGTGTAAGAAAGGCAATCGAAGCTGCAACAAGTGCCATAACCTTCTTAATTATATTTTCCGATACTTTTCGTTTGAATATATTCACATCTTTATGCCCACGGAACATGGCCACAACAGCAATAAATACAACTACTAATGCAGTAGTTTTAATTCCCCCTCCGGTAGAACCAGGTGAGGCACCAATAAACATAAGTATCCCTGACACAAATGAAGATCCTTTACTTAAATTTGCTGTATCCATCGTATTAAATCCTGCTGTTCTGGTTGTAACCGATTGAAAATAAGAAACAAATAATCTATTCGTAAAGCTAAAGCCTTTCATCTCATTATTATATTCCGATATAAAGAAAGCCATAGTTCCCAATAGTAGTAAGATCAATGTAGCTGATAAGACAATTTTAGAGTGAAGAGACAATCTCTTGAAACGAAATTTATTTTTAATAGTTCTTTGAATATCCTTCATCACAGGAAAACCTATTCCGCCTAGAATTATTAACGAGGTGATTACAAAATTAATACTAAAATTATCCAAATATCGCATTAAACTATTCGGATACAAACAAAATCCTGCATTACAAAAAGCAGAAATTGAATGGAAAATGGAATGATACAAAGCTTGATTAACTGAATATGATTTAGAGAGAAAGGTAAAATACAAAATCACAGCACCCAACAATTCAAGCGTGATTGTAACAACTACAACATTCTTAACAAGGCTTACCATATCCAGTTGATTAGATTCCCCGATAACATTCTGCATGATAGATTCACGTTTCAAGCTCAATTTTTGACCTAACATAATTGCAAAAGCACTTGAAATTGTCATAATTCCCAAACCACCGATCTGGATAAGTGCAAGAATGATCAACTGTCCGAAAAGAGTGAAATGCATTCCTGTATCATATACAATTAATCCGGTAACACAAGTTGCAGAAGTGGAAGTGAATATCGCTCCTAAAAGAGAAGTCTCTTCTCCCTGAGATGTAGCTGCCGGTAGTAAAAGCAAAAGGGACCCGATAAAAATCGTAAAAAAAAACGTTAGCATAACAAGTACCGGTGGATTATCCGAAATCATTTCTACAAATGTACCTTTAGAATCTGAGAATGTTTTTAAATTAAACAGGGTGAATGTTTGTCGTCCAATAAGATAGAATTGAAAAACTCTTTCCGAATTATTTATTAACAAACCTATAAGAATGAAGATTATATCAGGAAGAAGATTTAAAAGCCTTTGTACCGTAACTCCATTTTTTATCAATCTATAAGAAATGTAAAAGGCTAAAATTATTATAGATATTTGAGTGTATAAATAAATAACTGATTTATTAATATCTATTAATTTTAAAAATAAAAATTCAATATTTGCTATTGCAAACACGGTAAGAATTAAAAAAGTAATTCTTTGAATATTATCCTTTTTTGTTTCGATCATATTAATTTATTTTTTTAAATCGCTGACTTCTAATGCTTTTACTATATTGTCTTGAATCTTGTTTATAGGAGCATCCGCATTAACACGGATCAACTTCCCCTGTTCTGAAAAATATGATATTACTTCAGCAGTGTCTTCATAGAATTTTTCAATTCTCTTTTTAATAGCTTCTTCATGATCATCATCTCTCTGAACTATCTTTCCGCCACAAACATCACAGATCCCCTCGACTTTTGGCTTATTATAAAGAAGGTTATAATCCTTTTTACAATCGACACAATTTCTTCTGGATGAAACACGTTCCAATGCCTTTTCATCAGATAATTCTAAAAGAACAACTTTATCGATAGTGAAATTCTTTTCCAAATATTTTAGCTGCTCCATATTTCGTGGAAAACCATCCAGAATTGTTCCATCCTTTGCATTCGTTAGTGCATCTTCAACAATCTGAAAAACATATTTATCCGGAACAAGTTCACCTTCATCCATAAACTTTTTTGCTGCAAGTCCTAATTCTGTTTGATTCTCAATACTTTCACGTAAAAGATTACCTGTAGTGATGTGTTTCCAGCCAAATTTCTCCTCAAGGATCTTCGCTTGTGTCCCCTTTCCACATCCCTGAATACCAATTAATAAAATGTTCATTATTGCCCCTTATTACCTAATTTATTTATAATTTTGAGTATAATTAATTTAAAATGGAATTCGACGTCAAGTTTTACATAAATATAAATGGTTTGTGTGGTATCTAATTCTCCGCAATTTACACAAAATAATTGACCGATTCTTTTGCATTTCTTGAATAACATCTATGAAAAAAATTGTAATTACAGGTGCCAATGGATTTGTTGGTAGTGCCTTGGCAAAAAAACTGCTGAATAGTGGTCATGAAGTTACTTGCCTTGTTAGAACAGGTTCGGATATTAATCTTATCGAAGATAAAAAACATATTTGTTATATTAATTATGATAATTTAGAAGAAATTGAACATGTATTACAAAATAAGGATATTCTAATACATGCTGCTGCTTTAACACGTGCTCGGAAATGGGAATCATTCATAAAAATCAATATCGAGCTAACCGATACTCTTTTAAAGATTTCTAATAATTCTTCCATAAAACAATTTATTTTTTTAAGTAGTCAGGCAGTTATCGGTCCTGCAATAAATGAAAGTTCAAGAAAGAAGGAAGGAGACTCTCCAAATCCTATAACAATGTATGGAAAGAGCAAGTTACTTGCAGAAGATATCATTCACAAGAATGCAAAAATACCATGGACGATTATCAGACCCGTTTCTGTTTATGGTGCCGGTGATAAAGATTTTCTCGCTCTTTTTAAAATGGTAAAAAAACATTTTGTGTTTTTGAACAGTTTTAGAACAAAATATTACAATCTCATCTATATCGATAAACTAACTGACATAATTGAGCGGACAATAAATAATAAAACAGTCTTTAATGATATACTCTATGCAGCAAATCCGCGAAAAATAAAAAATAACGAGTTGCATAAATTAATTGGCGAAGCAATCAATTCTAAAACTATTACAATTAGAATTCCGGAATTCCTGCTCTTCCCCATTGCTTCAATTTTGGAATTTTTCAGTTTGATTTTTAATAGAAAATTTCCTGTACTTAATCGAGATAAAGTTAAAGAATTCAAGGAAGATTATTGGATTGTTGACACATCCAAAGCAAAAACTAAATTGAATATTGAATTTAATGATGAATATTTAATAAATTTTAAGAAGACCTATCAATGGTATAAAAACAAAGGATGGTTATGAAAATATTCTTAATAGCTGTGGCTATTACTGTATTTGCACCTTGTATTTGGGCGCAAACAGAAATTGAAGAAAATGCTGCACAGGACACAATAAATATTGAACAAACAGTTTTTGATACATTAGAAAATAGAATAGATCCAAAGCTACTTTTAATTGAAATGAATAACTTTCTTGACGAGAAAAGAAAAATGGAAGATAAATTTTTTCTGCCATATCTAATTTACAAAGAAAACTTCCATTTAAGCTCACCCTTTAATCTGAATATGCGTATTACAAAAAATGGCTTTTCTGAAATCCCATTTGCAACCGGTAATTTACAGACAGTTCAAAATAACAGAAATATTTTTAAAACGATCTACAAGAGAGGAAATATATTTTACGATTCTTGGGAATATTCTCTTCCTGCAGCATTAACCGAGACATATATGGGACTTGGTGATATCGATATGAACAACATTGCAATTTCCTTGATGAAAGGCAGCATCTTTGGAATCCCAAAATTTGATATGCAATTAGATTTTTTAGGTGAAAAAGGGAAATGGTTGGGAGGTGTGGATGAATCATCCAGAAATTTCCATTTACATCTAAGTTATGATCTAGATTTTGCAAAAATTCATTTTGATAATAGTATAATTGATCAGACACTTCCGGGTGAAAAAGACATTTATAGTTATTCATTTCCATTTGATTCAGCTTCTAATAAAGAAAAAGAATATTCAGTTATAATTAAAAATAAAATCATTGATATTGGTTTTAAATATATAAATAACAATTATAAAATTGAAAATAAGATTCATAAAGAACGTGATTTAATGCAGGTTCTAGTACAAAAGAAAATTCAAATCCCCAATCACCAACTTGATATTTCCTATGAATTTGTCTCAGAAGATATCACGATTAATAATTTATCAAATCCTGATACTACTTTAATTACCCGAAGAGATAATTCACTTAATCTTCTCTCCGTAGATCATGACTCAAATATCTTAGGGTTCAAAATTGGAAATACTGGATATTATCAAGATGAGAATAATTTTCAATTAAACTCTGAGCTTAGTAAGAAAATCTTTCTTGGATTCAGTATTTATGGTGAATATGGTACATCATCAACTGAATTTTACCCTAATCACATCTCAACTGATCTACAACATCAAACTAAATCAAAAGTTGGAGGAGGAATGCTATTTAATCCATCACAAATAGAAATCAAAGTGATAATGGGACAAAATAGTATTGAATATTGTAAGAATGATTATTTCGAAGTACTGAATACAATAAATATGAGCATCACTAAAAACTTGGGACTTAAAATTAAACATTGGCTAAGAAATGGAAGAGTCGGCAATCTCATTGATGAGGATGATCTTTATATAAGGTTATCCCCAAGATGGCAGATGCAAAATCTTTTAGAACTCACCTATTTTTTAAAACACGATAATGCAATAAAGATCGGGTTAAAGCATATTTATCATTCCAATTATTCATACACTTTAAATGATTTAGAGATGATATTTGAGAATGATACCCAAAATCTTGATGTTTATCTTAAACTACAATTAACAGATCAATTTGAAATTAGTGTTGATGCTGTTAATCTGACCAATAATAAAATAATGTTCACAAATTACGATCATCCGGGAATACATTTTAATTTTAATGTACACTGGATCTTTGTAAATTAGGAGAATTGTCATGAATTTTCAGAAAACTATTTTTCTTGTATTATTGCTGATTGTAACAATCTCAATTAGTTTTATAGTAGGAACGATATTCGGTGAAAATATTTTTAATATTAATGAATTCGGATTTCAGTTTTTAATATACGCTATCTTAGGAAGTCTCATATTCTTTTGTTCAAAATATTTAAGAACTATTGATATGCTTATTATAGTTCTTTTCATCTCAAGTTTATTTGCTTTTCTAATGAGAAGAACTTCATTGAATGCTCAAGTTGGAGGATTATTCCAACTCCTCATCTACGCATTTATGTTGTTCACAGTTTATACATTGATCTTTAGATTTACATGGTTTAGATTTAAATATATAAGGAATATAATTTTTAGTATATTAGAAGCTATTGGATATGTATTTGTTCACTTTAGTTTGCATATTCTTATCAAAAAGCCTTTCCATGGTCAATTCATTTTACTCTATTTTTTAAATGGATTGAAAATTATGATAACTCTTGGAGTAAGTTTTGGTATTGTGGAATTTATTAATTCCAAATTGGAAACAATGTTTTTCAGCACTCCGGAAAGAATCATTCCTAAAGATAGACTAGATGAAAATAATGATTTTGATGAATTTGATCAATAATTGAAGACACTACCGCCAATAAATTCTCTTAAGATTGAGTTAGTTGGAACAATATCATCTGGTATATTATAAATATGCTCTACTATTTTCCATAACCTTAGCGCTTCTGAATAATGAGGAGAATATTCTGTTATCGAATGCAGGATTGGTAAAATATATTTTTTAAGAACTCCAAGCTCGTAAGTTAGAATACTATTGAACATAAAATCGGCATTTTCTTGAAATGGAAAAATATTTTTATTCTCTCCTTCTCTCACTGAATCCCACATCTCAAATGTCTGCTCTCCTGAATGCCCTCGGTAATTATAATCACGAACTAATCTTCTTATCTTTCTTGAATCTGTTGTCGGGATCCGGTTGTGAGCATCAATATTGAGATTATTTAAAGCACTTACATATATTCTTAATTTTTGGTTAAAAGGAACTGATGAAGATAAAACATCATTTAGCCCGTGAATTCCTTCCATTATAAGTATCTCATTTTCTTTTAATTGCATTTTTTTATGACTCGATTCTCTTATTCCTTGTCTGAAATTATACTTTGGTAATTCAATTTCCTTTCCATTAAGTAACTTCTGAAGATCGCTATTTAGAAGTTCGAGATCCAAAGAATTTATATTTTCAAAATCAAAATCACCGTTCTCTTTTTTTGGAGTTAGATTTCTGGGAAGGAAATAATCGTCCATTCCAAGTATATAAGGTCTTATTCCATTAACCCTTAGATGGATAGAAAGACGTTTTGCAAAAGATGTTTTACCAGATGAAGAAGGTCCGGCAATTAATACTAGTTTAGTATCATCTTTACGTGTAATATGTTTTGCGATATCAATTATTTTTTTCTCGTGAAGTGCTTCCTCAACCTGAATTAGATCTGTTATTTTATAGTTCTTCACAGCAATATTGATCGCATTTACAAAATGCACACCCAAAATACTCAACCATTTATCATGTTCCTGGTGGGCAGCAAAAAGTTTTCTTGAAAGTCTGAATTTTCCATTTATTCTATTTGAGTGTCTATTTGGAAACCTTAGTATTAAGCCCGGTGCATGATAAACTATTTCAAAACTTTGTATGAATTTTGTATTATCTGCTGTTTGACCGATTAGATAATCGTAGAAATCGCCACATTTATGTAGTTTAATTGTGCTATGAGTATTATGTTTAAGGATATCATCACGATTTTGTTTAGCAAATATTTCTTCAGCTTCATATGATGTTACTTCCACTTTTTCTATTGGCATTTCATCATCTATGATATTCTGCATTTCTAGTGATATCTGGTTAATCTCCTTTTCTGAAAATGTGTAATTAATAATTTCTGCATAAATTCCATCTCCAATTGAATGCTCTACAACTAATTTGTTATCAGTTTCAAAAATTGAGCTGAATGCTTTGCATAATATGAATATTGATGTGTTTTTATAAATAGCATCGCCAGCAATAGTAGATCTGGAAATTCCTTCCAATATTGTTTCTGAATTTATTATAGTTGTATTATTTACAAATTTGTTATTTATTTTGCAGGTTATTATGTTTTCTTTATTTTCTATGTTCTCTTTCAGAATTTTCTTAATATTTAATGGTTTTGCAAAAGCGATCTTCTTATAATGCTCGCCATCTATTTTTATATCAACAGTAAACAAGTTTCCTCCTTTGTTACAAAAAATATGTTTTATTACTCATGTTTCTACGTCAAGATAATATTCTTCTCTTGAGTGTTAATTGCTTTTTTATAAACAAGTTGAAAAACACATTAAGCTTAACATATATTAATAGTAATATTAATATTGACTTATAATCTACAAAAATAAATTGCGACTTTTGAGAGGTGATAATGAATAAAAAATTAAAAAGAAATATTATACAGCATTTAGGAATAGTTGCGGGATCTATATTATTTGCAATAGCCTATTCATGGTTTCTAGTTCCTTACAAAATTATACCTGGCGGTATTGGTGGTTTAGGGCAGATATTGTTTCACTTTTTAAATATACCAATTGGTGTATCAATGATTATGTTCAATGTCCCATTATTTATTTTGAGTTTTGTTTTCTTGGGAAAACGCTTTGGACAAAGATCTCTCTTTGGAATGTTCACAACTTCGATACTCGCTGATTTTCTAAGTTTTAAAAATCTTTATAATTTTGGCATCATAAAAGATCTTACACCCTATACATTTATGGATCACGGTAAAGAAGTTTATGCGATGTTATCACCACAAGATATTTATTTATCTGCAATTACAGGTTCTGTTTTATTAGGCTTAGGATTAGGAATCATTTTCCGTTTCCGTGGTTCTACCGGAGGAACAGATATCCCTGTGGCTTTTCTGAAACAGAAAACCGGAATTTCTATTGGTATGGGATATTGGGTTGTAGAGACAATAATAATCATGACGATTGGGATTGTATTCAAAGATATGAAACTGATAATTTGGGGTTACGTAAATCTGTTTATAACAACTAAGCTAACCGATCTGGCAAGTGAAGGTCTACCATATGTAAAAGGTGTATATATCATTTCTGAGAAAAATAATGAGATCAAAGAAAAAATCTACGATAAAATACGTCGTGGTGTTACATTTTTTAAAGCTCAGGGTGGTTATACGGGGGATGATTTTAATGTTTTATTTTGTGCAATGAACCGTAGGCAAGTGGCAATGATGCGTGACATAGTGAAAGATATTGATCCAACAGCTTTTGTTCTGCTAACCGATGTTAATGATGTAATGGGTTACGGTTTTCGAAGCAGAAATATAGATCTATCCGATAAAAGTTCTTCATAAGTATAATATCTGTTTCAATAATATATTTACTAAATATCCGTGAATAATGTTTTGTGTTTCATTCACGGTTTTATTTTTTTAACATTAAAGTATAATATTAATGTTGACATTTATGTCACTATTTAATTTTTTAAAATTAGATAATAATTTATTTTGAAGAGGGGTACAAAATATATGCATTCTATTTTAATCGTTGAAGACAATTATGATACTCAATTACTTATTTCCAGTATATTAAGAGAAAATGGTTATCAAACATTTCTAGTTTCAGATGGCAAGGAAGTAATAAGTAGATTCAAATCATATAAGCCCGACATTGTACTATTAGATATTCAACTCCCAGGTAAAGATGGTATCTCAATATTAAAAAAGATAAAGGAAATTGATCAGAATACACTTGTTATAATGATATCCGGGACCAGAGGAATAAAAAATATTGTAGAGACTATTAAATTAGGGGCATACGATTATGTAAGAAAACCATTTGATCAAGATGAGCTTCTAATATCCATTAAAAGAGCCTTGAAAACGAAGGAGCTTAATCAGCAAATCACTGATCTAAAGAAAAAATTATACTTTAAAAAGAATAATATAGTAATTGGGAATAGTCCTCAAATAAAAAGAATATTGAATCAAATTGATTTAATTGCTCCTACAAATATGAGTGTAATAATTCAAGGAAAAAGTGGAACCGGTAAAGAGGTCTTTGCACATCTAATACATAAAAAGAGCATGCAGGGAAAAAGACCATTTGTTGCCTTGGATTGCGGTGCAATTCCCGATACACTTGTAGAAAGTGAATTATTTGGATACGAAAAAGGTGCATTTACGGGTGCACTGTCTTCAAAAGCAGGAAAATTTGAAGAAGCAAACGGAGGAACATTACTTTTAGATGAGATCACCAATATGCCCATCCAAGGTCAAGCAAAGCTATTGCGCGTTTTAGAAGAAAAGCAAACAACACGAATTGGTGGAATAAAACCACGTGATATTGACATCAGAGTTATAGCAACTTCCAATAAAGATTTTTTGTTGGAGATCAAGCAAGGAAATTTCAGGGAAGATTTGTATCATCGTCTAAATGAATTTCAGATATTTCTTCCTTCTCTTTCCGAAAGAAAAGATGACATTCCTCTTTTCGCACAAGAATTCTTACTTAACGCTAATTCAAAATATAATAAAAATATCTCAGGATTTAGTTCTGAAGCGATGCAGCTCTTGTTGGATTATCATTGGTCAGGAAATGTTCGTGAATTGAAAAATGTTATTAATAGAGCTGTAATCACAACAGACAATAAGGTGATCCAACCAGAACAATTATCAATTCAGTTACAAAATGATATTCCCAATAATTTGGTACAGCCACAAATTAGTAATTTCAATTCTTTAAAAACAATGTTGCAAGAATACGAATCTAACATAATCCAAAGTGCTATTAATATGACAAATGGAAATAAAACTAAAGCCGCGAAATTACTTGATGTTAATATTCGAACTTTACACAGAAAAATGAGTTAAAATGGGTTTTATGCATGGCATATGCAACCATGTCAATTATGGCACTACAAGACTTATGTGTCGTATATATTGAACATTGATTTTTTCTACATCAAATATGATGTAGCTTTTATACTCTTACTTTATAATGTGTTATGTCCTTAATTGTTGTCATTTTTTGCGAATCTGTGCAGTGGCATGATTGTTGCATCTTATTCGATCGAATAAAATATTAGGGAGGATAAGATGAAAAAACTTTTTTGTATCGTAATGTTAGTAATTCTTTCAAGTACCCTTTTCTCACAACAAATTGAATATACCTATCCTAGAAAAAGCTATCTTAAAGAATTAACGGAACCCAGTAGAACATTTAGAGAAGATGCACCGGAAATCATTGCTTCAGGAAGTGTGAACTATACCATAGGTGATCCACCAGTGATCGTAGCACCCAATATCACTCTGTCAAACTTCACAGAAGACATAGAAGGAATGAAAATCTATTTTACAAACAACTTCATTATCAGTGAGGACATCATAGAACTCTCTACTGGTTTTCCCGGAGTAACTGAAAACTACGATCAATCTACCGGTATCCTTATACTTGAAGGTACGGGCTCCGCATCTTTCTGGCAGGATGTCTGCCGACATGTACAATATCGAAATAGCAGTCCATCTCCAACTCAGGAAGTACGGGATGTTACATTCACTATTATTTCAGCTATTTTCATCCCCTCTACAGGGCATTACTATGAATTTGTTTCAGACTATGGAATTGCCTGGTCAGATTCAAAAGCAAATGCTGATTTAGCCAATTATTACGGTCTGCAAGGATATCTTGCCACCATTACATCTCCAGAAGAAAATTTCTTTATTACAACAGAATTGGGTGGTGTTGGTTGGATAGGCGGAAGTGATGCTGAAGAACACAATCACTGGAAATGGATATGTGGTCCAGAAGAAGGAACCGAGTTCTGGGAAGGACTTTATACAGGACATCCAACTATTCCCGGTTATCCTGTAAATAATATGTATACCAATTGGAATTACCAAGAACCTAATCAATTTTATGGAAATAATAATCCAACTATGTGGGAAGATTATCTTCATATGATCTATAATCCGTCTGTTGGACCTGTAGGTAGCTGGAATGACCTTCCCGATGCCGGTACAACGGGCAATTTTACACCTTATGGTTATGTGGTGGAATATGGTGGTATGCCCGGAGATCCTGAACTGAACCTTTATGGAACAGTTCAGGTTACAGTTACAGATTTGCATGTTACGGAGATTCTTCCCTCTGTCGGAGGTGATATTACCATTAATGAAACTGAAAGTATCAACTTTTCTATTGATGCTTATGATCCCGGTGGAAACCCACTTACCTACAGTTGGCAAGTAGATAGTGTAGAAGTATCTATAACCGATTCTTATGTTTTTACTACAGATTATACTTCTGCCGGTTTATATGATATAACTCTGCATGTTTCAGATGGAACAGTTAGCCAATTAAATTATATATGGAACGTAACGGTTTTAGATGTCGATGTAAATATAATAGTTAATGATATTCAACCCACTCCTGGGGATGTAACCATCAATGAAGCAGAAACGATAAATTTCTTCATTGATGCATACGACCCGGATGGAAACCCGCTGGAATATAGCTGGAAATTAGATGGAACAGAAGTTTCAATTATTAGTTCCTATGATTTCATAACAGACTATACTTCAGAAGGTACTTATGTAATGACACTGGATGTTACAGATAACTTTGGAGCAGACAATTCACTTGCATATTTGTGGAATATAACAGTTTTGGATGTTGATCAACCAATTGTAGTAAATGATATCCAACCTCCCCCTGGGAATATTACAATAAATGAATTGGAAAGTATCAATTTCTTAATTGACGCTTACGACCCCGATGGAAATCCGCTGGAATACAGTTGGAAACTTGATGGTGTTGAAGTTTCAATAACAGATTCCTATGATTTCACTACAGATTACACCTCAGCAGGAACTTATGCGATGATCCTGGATGTTACCGATAATTACGGCGCAGATAATACAATTAATTACATATGGAACATTACAGTGAACGACGTTGATCGACCAATTGTAGTGAATGATATCCAGCCTCCCCCGGGAAATATTACAATAAATGAATTGCAAACAATTAACTTCTTAATTGATGCTTATGATCCGGATGGAAATCCACTGGAATACAGTTGGAAACTTGATGGAACTGAAATTTCCACTACAGATACTTATGATTTCATTACAAATTATACCTCATCAGGAATTTATATTGTAACATTGGATGTAACTGATAACTTTGGAGCAGATAATACACTTGCATATTTGTGGAATGTTACGGTTATTGATATTGATCAGCCGATAGTAGTAGATGAATTGCTTCCAGCACCCGGCAGTTACACAATTAACGAAACGGAAAGTATAAACTTCTCTATCGACGCTTACGATCCTGATGGAAATCCACTGGAATACAGTTGGAAATTGGATGGAACAGAAGTTTCAACTGTAAACATATATGATTATATAACCGATTATAACTCTGCTGGTGAACACATAATAACACTTGAAGTAACTGACAATTTTGCATCAGATAATACACTTTCATATCTTTGGAACGTAACGGTTATTGATGTGGATCAGCCGATAGTTGTAAATGATATTCAACCCCCTCCAGGAAATGTAACAATCAACGAAGCAGAAAGTATAAACTTCTCTATCGATGCTTACGACCCAGATGGGAATCCACTGGAATATAGCTGGAAGCTAAATGGAACAGAAGTTTCTACTATTAGTTCCTATGATTTTATTACAGATTATACATCAGCCGGAACTTATGTGATAAGATTGGATGTAACAGATAACTTCCAATCTGATAATACACTTTTCTATTTGTGGGATGTAACTGTTTTAGATGTAGATCAAGCCATAGTTGTTACCGATATCCAACCTCCCCCGGGAGACATAACTATAAATGAATTGGAAAGTATCAACTTCTTAATTGATGCATATGACCCGGATGGAAACCTTCTGGAGTACAGTTGGGAACTGGATGGTGTTGAAGTTTCTATAACAGATTCCTATGACTTTACTACAAACTATAACTCAGCAGGAACTTATGTGATGATCTTAGATGTTACCGATAATTATGCTACGGATAGTACAATTAATTACACATGGGATATAACAGTGATCGATGTAGACAGACCGATCGTGGTAAATGAATTGCTTCCGGCACCTGGCAGTTACACGATTAACGAAACCGAAAGTATCAACTTCTCTATCGATGCTTATGACCCTGATGGAAATCCGCTGGAATACAGCTGGAAATTGGATGGAACTGAAATTTCCACTACAGATACTTATGACTTCACTACAAATTATACCTCAGCAGGAATTTATATTTTAACATTGGATGTAACTGATAACTTTGGAGCAGATAATACACTTGCATATTTGTGGAATGTTACGGTTATTGATATTGATCAGCCGATAGTAGTAGATGAATTGCTTCCAGCACCCGGCAGTTACACAATTAACGAAACGGAAAGTATAAACTTCTCTATCGACGCTTACGATCCTGATGGAAATCCACTGGAATACAGTTGGAAATTGGATGGAACAGAAGTTTCAACTGTAAACATATATGATTATATAACCGATTATAACTCTGCTGGTGAACACATAATAACACTTGAAGTAACTGACAATTTTGCATCAGATAATACACTTTCATATCTTTGGAACGTAACGGTTATTGATGTGGATCAGCCGATAGTTGTAAATGATATTCAACCCCCTCCAGGAAATGTAACAATCAACGAAGCAGAAACGATAAATTTCTTCATTGATGCATATGACCCCGACGGTAATCCGCTGGAATATAGCTGGAACCTTGATGGTGTAGAGGTGTCAAATACAAATTCCTATGATTTTATAACTGATTATAATTCAGCCGGAACTTATATAGTAACTCTAGATGTTACTGATAATTTCTCTGATAATTCCATAAGTTATACTTGGAATGTTACAGTTAATGATGTTGATCAATATATTGTTGTGAATGAAATATTACCATCAGCTGGAGGAAACATCACAATTGATGAATTAGAATCTATTGCATTCTCAATTGATGCTTACGACCCGGATGGTAATCCACTGGAATATAGCTGGAAACTGGATGGGACAGAAGTTTCCACAACTGATTCTTACAATTTTACAACAAATTATACATCTGCTGGATCTTATACTGTAACCCTGGATGTTACTGATAATTATTCTGATAATTCCATAAACTTTACATGGGATGTAACAGTTAACGATGTTGATCAGTATATTGTTGTTATTGATCTGATCCCGGCATCGGGATCTATCACAATATATGAATTAGAATCTATTGCATTCTCAATCGATGCTTACGACCCTGATGGAAATTCACTTTCCTACACTTGGTATTTCGATGCTGAAATCGTTTCCAACCAAGAATATTATCAATACGTTTCTAATTATAATTCAGCTGGCCTACATACAATCATGTTAGAAGTAACTGATAATTTTGGAAGCGACAACACACTTAATTTCAATTGGGATATTACAGTTATCGATATTGATAGACCTATAATTGTTGTTGAGCTTACTCCAGAATCGGGATTAATAACAATGAATGAAGGTGAAACAACTGACTTTAATATAGATGCATATGATCCGGATGGAAACGATCTAGAATACAGTTGGGAATTGGATGGAACAATAGTTTCCTCAAATGCCGATTATGCGTTTATCACAGATTACAATTCTGCCGGTTCGTATATTTTAACTCTTGATGTTACTGACAATTTCGTTTCAGATAATTTACTTAACTTTATCTGGGATATTGATGTAATAGATGTTGACCAAGAAATCATTGTAAATGAGATATTACCTGAACCTGGGAATATCTTTATTCAGGAAGGTGAAACAATTGATTTTAGTATAGATGCATATGACCCGGATGGAAACACACTTGAATACAATTGGGTATTGGATGGAACAACTGTATCTACAACCGAATTCTTTGAATTCATAACCAATATGAGTTCTGCAGGAACTTATTATATGGAACTATTTGTTACTGATAACTACTCAGACAGTTCTATCCAGTTTGATTGGGACATTACGGTTCTGGATGCCGGTTCAAACATAATCGTAACTAATGTTGATCCTGCGCCGGGTGGTGTTGAACTATTTGAAAACGATGAAATCAATTTCATTATAGAGGCTTATGCCTTCAATGGTGATGATCTAACTTATGGCTGGCAATTAGACGGCACTTTAGTCTCTACAACAAATACATATCTTTTCACCACAGACTTTACTTCAGGCGGAGATTATGTTCTCACACTGGATGTGGAAGATGAACAAGCTGCAGAAACTATTCTGAATTTTGTTTGGAACATCACGGTGTTTGAATCTGATCAACCAATTGTAGTTGATGATATTCAGCCGACTCCAGGAGAAGTTACAATAAGTGAAACTGAAACTATTAACTTCCTTATCGATGCTTACGACCCTGATGGAAATTCACTTGAATATTCCTGGCAATTAGATGGTGAAGAAGTTTCTACAATTGATGTTTACGATTTTATTACCGATATTAATTCTGGAGGTATATATCTCGTTACCTTAGATATTACAGATGGCTTTAGTGAGAACGCATTATATTATGAATGGGATGTAACTGTTCTTGAGACAGATCAGGACATTATTATCGAATCTATTCAGCCTGAACCAGGTGATGTAACAACTTTCGAGAATGAAGTTATTGAGTTTGTTATCAACGCTTACGACCCGGACGGTAATCCGCTGGAATATAGCTGGCAACTGGATGGAACACAAGTTTCCACAACTGCAAGTTACGATTTTCTACCTGATTATAATTCAGCCGGACAATATGAGATTACACTGGATATAACCGATAACTTCATGGCTGATAATAGTGTTAGTTTTAGTTGGAACGTGACGGTAATAGACGTTGATCAGGAAATAGTAGTAGTTGAATTGATACCTGATGCAACTACTGTAGCTCTGAATGAAGGGGAATCTGTGAATTTCTCAATTGAAGCTTATGACCCTGATGGAAACGATCTGACATATTCCTGGAGTTTGGATGGCTCACAAGTAAGCACAACACATTTTTATGAGTTTGTTGCTGCTACCGGCTCATCAGGTTTCTATAC
>JAOZPK010000134.1:0-1801 GCA_029932755.1 Candidatus Cloacimonadota bacterium
TTGATGAATATAAAGGAAATAAAACTCAATGGATGAATGAATTAAGGAAATATTTGTATAAAAATAATTTGAATCAGGGTAATGAAACCAACGTGAAATATGATTATAGAAAGTTTTATAAAAAGCTGTCGTCCTGAGGTATCTTTTAGCCTTACTTACGAAGGAACTCATGGAAGAGCTTGCAGCTTTACATCTTGCTTAGAACAGAGATTCTTCCAGAGAGCAACGTGAGAGATTCGTCAGAATGACAGGGAAAGGAAAATATTATAAATAACTGGAGGAGAAAATGATCAATCCATACAAAGTTGTAAAAGAGATCGGATTTGAAAGATTGGCAGGAAGTGAGAATGAAAGAAAAGCAGCTAAAATACTGAGTAGTTATATAAGTAAATTGGGATTAAAACCAAAACTTGAACCATTTGAGATTACTTCATTCGATACAGGTTCAGCAAAGATATCAGTTGATGGTAAAGAGTATTTTGCTCATCCGCATGGATTGAATGAAAATGCGACTATTGAGGGAGAATTGGTCTTTTTAGATAATTCTGATATTGTAATCTATAATAAAGGAGCATTTAAAGATAAGATCATAATGAGTTATGGATTTTCGCGTAAATTAGCACTGAAACTAGTTGAAAGCAAAGTGAAGGCATATATTGGGATTGGCAGCCCGAACAGGAAAGCGAACAGTTCATCACACAGGCAGAAAACTTATAAAGATGGTTATGTAAATTCTGTTAATGTAACCCATGAAGATGCTATAAAACTGATGAAGAAATCAGGTAAAAATATTAAAATTGAAATTAATCAACAAGTAGAAAAAAGAACTGCACAAAATATTGTTGTGGATATCCCGGGAAAAGGATATGATGAAAATCTTACATTAGTTTTCGGACATTACGATTCTGTTTCCCGTAGTCCGGGAGCTTCTGATAATGCAGGAGGTTCGGTCACACTTCTCAAAATGGCAGAATATTTTTCTAAACATACTCCATTGCGTGACTTGCGCATTATTTTCTTTTCAGGTGAAGAATTAGGACTATTGGGAAGTCAGGCTTATGTAAAAGATCATTTGGAAGAATTGAAACAAAGAGTCAATTTTGTAGTAAATGTAGATGTTGCTGGAGATGATATTGGAACTGATCATCTAAATGTTATCGGCAGTAAAGAGTTACTTGGTTATCTTGATGGAATTACCAAAGAGGTTGGGATGGTTTTTAATAGTAAACTCGATATTTTCAGCAGTGATTGCATGCCGTTCACACCTTATGAAATTCCATCTGTAAATATCTTCCGTGCCGGTGGAAAAGGTAGCAGTGGTATTCATACACCTAATGATCACCCGAAATATATTTCTAACAGTGGATTAGAGAATACAATAAAAGCAACTTTAAACATTGTAGATAGAATTGTGAATGCGAAAGTATATCCAATTAAAAAAGAGATCGATAAAAGCTTGAAAGAAAAGATAGAAAAATATCTGTGGAACCTGAATTATGAAAAACCGGAATTAGAGTGGGAACCGAAGTATAAGAAGTAAAAGTTAATAAAATTTCATCAAAAGGTCGATCTGTTATAAGGGATGCATATTTTTTCTTGCTTAATTTAGCGTCTGTTATTACTTATCAAATCATAAAATAAACGTAGGGATTAGAAATTTAAATGCGAATATTTGAAAATAAAATACGTGAAATATTAATTAAACAGAATATTATTATTGGTATTAGATTTCTACTTCTGGCAATACTAATGATACTTCTAACTTTTAACGTTTTCTTTGCCGCATATTCACCAACTATTA
>JAOZPK010000134.1:1901-5098 GCA_029932755.1 Candidatus Cloacimonadota bacterium
CTAATGATACTTCTAACTTTTAACGTTTTCTTTGCCGCATATTCACCAACTATTAATTCTCAAAGTACTTTATTCCTTTTTGCTGTCAGTCTTAAGATATTCCTGGCACTCATCTTTATTTATCTTGTTCTTCAGGCAAACAGAACCTTTCTTTCTCACTTTGAAGCTGCAAGATTCCTGGATAAATTTAATAATGACAAAGCTGATACATATCAAAATGCATTTGAATTGAAAAAGGAACTTGGCAAGGGTGAGATATTAGAGAAAATTCTTAGCAAAGCAGATATGAAAGCAAAAGATCAGATATTGAAAACTGACAGGCATAAATTAAAGCCAACACTTATTATTACTATAGTTGTAATCTTTTTTTCGGGATTGATTTTCATATTTAATCCATTGCATTTCAAACAAACATATAACTTTTTCAAATTGAAGGAACTACCTCAAGTTCAACACAAAGAATTCGTAGAAGTTCTTCCCGGGGATCTTTCAATAACTAGAAACTCTAAATTAGAAATACATGTAGTTGAACCTGAACCGGAAGTCGAACATAAATTCTTTTATAAGATCGAGAAAAACTGGCGGGAAGAGAAGCTGCTTAATCACAAAAAGATCTTCAATAATCTGGATTTCTCATTTTCATATTTTATAAAAACACCATTTGCTGTTTCCGATACTTTTGATATAATAGTCTATGAGCTTCCGATAATTGAGGATCTTCAAATTCGATATGAATTTCCTGAATATACAGGATTGAAACCAGAGATCCAAAATAATGCTGGAGGAAATATTAAAGCTCTTATTGGAACCAAAGTGACAATGAATATTGTTGCTAATAATCCAATCGAGCGTGCTGAGGTTTTCTTCTCAAATGGTGATTATAATGAAATGTATCGACTTGGAAGATCATCATTCCGCAGTGAATTTAAAATTGAAGATAATGGAACCTATCATTTCGGATTAGAAGATATTCTAGAGAATAAGTCTCGAAAGATAACAAGATCGATAACAGCGATTATGGATAGAAAACCTGAGATAAAAATAACATCACCGGGCAGAGATACACTTCTTACACAAAATATGTTGCTTCCGCTTTCCATATTTGCTTCCGATGATTATGGTTTACGCAAAATAAAATTGCATTATTTCATAAATCATGATGAAGAGATTAACGTCTCGATAATGAATACAATAAGTTCCAATACAATTACATATGATTATGTGTTCGATCTTAATAAGAATTTTATGATTCCTGGTGATAAAGTTACATATTGGGTAGAAGTATCCGATAACTCACCTCAAAAGCAAACTGCATATTCCCAAAAATATACAGCCAGATTTCCTTCAATCGAAGAAATTTATAAAGAAATTGAGAAAGAAGAGAAGGAAAAATCTGATATTCTGGAGAAGACTTTAAAAAGTTCTGAAGAGCTTCAAAAGGAGTTCGAAGAAAAACGCCGTGAGATGATGAAGAAAGACGAGGTCAGTTGGGAAGATAAAAAAGAAATTGAAAAATTATTGAATAAACAAGATAACTTAAACGAGGATGTGGAAAAGGTTGCCGAAGATTTCAATGAGCTGATGAAGAAGTTAGAAAATAATAATGCATTGTCTCAGGAAACTATTGAGAAAATGAAAAAAATCCAGGAGTTGATGGAAGAAATTTCGAATGATGACCTGCAGGAAGCATTGAAAAAAATGCAGGAGAAATTGGAGAATATTGACCCTGAAGAGTTAAAAAAGGCAATGAAAGATTTTAAATTTTCAATGGAAGATTTTTCCGAAAAACTAGAGCAAACTCTACAATTACTGGAAGATATTAAAAAAGAGCAGTCACTTCAAAAAGCACTTGAAATTGCAGAAGAGATGGAAGATATGCAAAATGAATTGAATAAGAAAACTGAGGAGAGCAGCGAATCAAATGAAAAACTGGCAGAGCAACAAGAGCAAATTTCAGAAAAATTAGATAATTTAACGGAACAAATGAAAAAAGCTGCTGAATTGATGGATGAGAAAAAAGATTCCGAAATTCTGGAAGACATGGAGAAAATGCAGGAGATGATGGAGCAGGATAGTCTTTCATCCGACCTTGAAGAGAGTATGGAAAACTTGGAAGCTGGAAAAATAGAGGAAGCTCAAGAATCTCAACAGCAGGCTTCTAAGAAAATGAAGAAAATGAGAATGCAATTACAGAACATGCAGCAGTCAATGTGTTCAGGTATGAATATTGATGCTGCTGAGATATTGGAAAAGACTATTCAACGATTACTTATTTTTTCTCAATATCATGAAACTGCTTCCGGCAATTATTCTAACGATCCATTCCTAATTCTACCTGATGAGATCTCGATCTTCGAAAGTATTGATCTTACAATTAAAGAACTTTATGAAATGCCAATGATAATCCTCGTTATTGGTCCAAAATTTATGTATGATGCTAATTTTACTTTTTCATCATTTCGTGAACTTTTCCAATATATCAGTGATGCAAAAACAGCTAAAATTAAAACTTATCTGCACGATATACAGAAAGGGATAAATTTGATGATTTATGACTTGATGCAGGCAAACAACAATATGCAGCAAGGTGGTGGTAGTGGCGGAATGCAAAGCATGATGCAGGCTTTGCAACAGATGGGTCAGCAGCAAATGATGATGAATATGATGACACAACAGATGATGATGCAGTTATCGGAAAATGGAAAAATGACAAGTGAAATGCGGAGACAGGCACAAAAACTTGCCAGTGATGAACAACGTCTTGCTGAGAATTTAAAGAGAATGCTTCAATCAAATCCGGAAGCACAAAAGCAGACTTCTGCTTTGAATAAGATAATAGAAGATCTTGAATCTATTGCTCACGATCTAAAACGGGGAAGGTTGGATCAGGAACTCATTGATAAACAGCAGCGAATTCTATCCCGACTGCTTGATGCTCAGAGATCGATACATAAAAGAGAATTCTCTAAAAAGAGAAAAGCGGAAACAAGCGAGATAGATGACTGGGATTTACCGGAAGAGATTAAATTAAAGTTTGACAAAATGAGGAAGAAAGCTCTTCTGCAAGAAGATTATAAAGATCTTCCACAAGAGTATCAGGAGTTGATACAGGAGTATCTTAAGTTGCTTAATGAAAAGTATGATGAAGAATAACTTTCTTCCCTATGTAAGGGGAGATGCCGATAGGCAGAGGGGTT
>JAOZPK010000135.1 GCA_029932755.1 Candidatus Cloacimonadota bacterium
CCGGAATGGAGCAGTTTAAATAAATGAAAGTTCATATTGAGAAAATTGAGAGTTATGATTTTGATAAGATATATCAATTTTTAGAAACTTTACAGCTTGAAGAAATTCTTAAAGATAAGAAAAAAATTTTGCTAAAGCCAAATCTTCTCGGTGCATTTCTACCTGAGAAAGCTGTTACAACAAATCCGATAGTTGTTGATGCAGTAATTACTCACTTAAAAAATATTGGGAAAGATATTATATTAGGAGATAGTCCCGGAGGTTCCACATCCGTTAAACTTGTTTGGGAACGAACAGGCATGAAACAATTAGCAGAAAAACACAATATCCCATTAGTAAACTTCAAAACCGGTGGAATAATTAAAAAGAAAACAGATACTATCGAATTTCCAATTACAAAATATATCTGGGAAGTTGATGCTGTGATTAATCTTTGCAAATACAAAACACACAGTTTAATGTCATATACTGGAGCGGTAAAAAATCTGTACGGGTTAATTCCGGGTCTAAAAAAATCTGATTATCACAAAGAACATCCCGATCATACTCAATTTGCAAAAGTTATTTCAGGATTATATTCACTTGTAAAAGATAGGATTGCTATTAATATAATGGATGGAATTGTAGGGATGGAGGGAGAGGGTCCTTCTGCAGGAGATCCTAGGAATTTTGGAGTGATGTTTGCCAGTAAATCTGCTTCCGCACTCGACTTTGTAGCTTCAAGCATGATGGGATTCCAACCTGATAAGTTGGAATATATCTTACCTTCTTTGGAATCAGACAATCTGGAAATATCTGAAATTGAAATTCCAGATAAATGGCAAAATTTCAAATTCCACAAAGTTAAAATAAAAAAAATTGGACTATATATAAAAATTTTAGCTTATTCACCGAAGATATTAAAAGATGTTTTTAAAAAACATTTCACATATTATCCCGATTTCAATGATAAATGCAGGAAGTGTAATATATGCGTAGAGAGTTGCCCCATGCAAGTGATGACACTTAACAAAGGGGATGCTCATCCTTCTATTGATTACGATAAATGCATAAAATGTATGTGCTGTCATGAGATGTGTCCGTACCAGGCAATTTATGTTCATAAGAGCTTTCTAGCAAAATTTATCATAAAATAATTTGATTTTTTCTTGCATTCAATTTTGGTTCTTTTTTAAATTGCAAAGCAAGAAGGAGGTGAATATGATAAGAGTTAAATGGTTTGGTCATAGTATGTGGAAAATATCAAATGATAATGTTTCCATAATCACAGATCCTTTTGCGGATATCGGTTATAAAATGCCAACAACAGAAACAGCTGATATAATCTTAAGCTCACACGATCATTTTGACCATAATAATTTTGAGCTGATCGATGGGAATCCGGAAATAATTAAAACTGAAGGAAAATTTAACATTACTGGAATTGATATTCAGACCTTCCACACTTTTCACGATGATACAAAAGGAAGTGAGCGCGGTGATAACCTGTTAATGAGATTTGAACTTGATGGAAGAACATTTCTGCATTGTGGTGATTTAGGACACATGATCTCTGATGAATTGATCGAAGAGATCGGAAATGTTGATGTACTGATGATTCCAATAGGTGGTCATTATACAATTGATGCAAAAACTGCAAAAAGTATTGCTGATAAGATAGATCCAATAATTGTATTTCCAATGCATTATAAAACAGATGTTCTGGATTTTCCAATTAAACCTGTAGCAGAATATCTTAAATTGATAGATGATCACTATCATCAAAATTCCAATCAGATCGAACTTACTGAAGACGATTTTATCTCTAAACAGACAGTAACATTGAACTATGAATAAAATTAAATTTTCTAAAAAATCATTTGTTTATATTATCATAGTTTTGTTAATCTTATATATCCTTTTTTTTGATAGTGCTAGTTTCTATAAAACACTTAATATTAAAAATAAGTTGGTACTCCTTCAACATGATATTGAGGATTTGAAAAAAGAAAATGAACAGCTTAAATTAGAAAATAAAAAATTGGAAAATGATAAAGGTGTATGGGAAAAAAAAGCTAGAGAACTTGGAATGCAAAAAGAAGGTGAAGAAATATTTATTTTCAAAGAAAGTGACGGTCTTTAAAATATTAATTTTGATTTTTTTAAGGAAAGGATTTGACAAAAAGGAACTCAGTTTACCTAAATGACAAATGAAGAAAAAAAAATTGTTTTTATGATCAATTAGAGAAATGAATTATTGATATGTGAATTTCGAAAATTTAGGTTATTTATTATTGCATTTTTTAATATCGTTATTATAGGGTTTTTGAAAGTTTAATTAATTAAACATTTAAATTTTAAATGAGGAGAAAAAAATGAAGAAACTTATTATTCTTATGATTGTATCTTTTCTAATCTTTGGGCTTTCACTTAATGCGAGGACTAAAGATGTTGCTAACGTAAGAGATCTAACCGGCTTAGCTCCATATCAGCAATTTAATGCATCTGCTGATCAACAAATTGCTTCCCCAAATCCAAGTCGTGATCCTGATTATCAGGTTTATGCATTTAATGCTTATGATCCATCTGGTTTAGTCCCAGTAGGACCTGTTACTTTTATTTTGAATGATCCTGCAGGGCTTACTTCTCTTGCTGCTTCATCAGCAGCAGATTTTATTGCAGCAGGCACAATGATCGAAGACATGTGGATCGGATGTGAATACGGTACAGGTAACTTCTATTCTATTGATTTTGATGGAACAATGACATTTATTGGTGGTAATGGTACAGCCTGTAATGGTATTGCGTATGATGATAACTCAGGAATACTTTATGGTGCAGATTATGGAACAGGTTCAAATCTTTATACTATAGATCCTGCCACAGGTTACGGAACATATGTTGGAAATATTAATGGTGGAATTATTATTGCTATGGCTTGTGATAATGATGGTAATCTTTATGGTATTGATATTTTAGATGAAGGTTTATATTCAATTGATCCTTTAACTGGAGCAGGTACTTTAATTGGTTCACTTGGAATATCTATTAGTTATGCTCAGGGTGCTGATTATGATAAAGATGATGACGTACTATATCTTGCTGCTTATACCGCATCCGGTGAGCTTTACACTTGTGACACTGCTACTGGTGCTACAACTTACGTCGGTGCTTTCCCAGGTGGAATGGAAGTAACTGCTCTTGCTATTCCATATACTTTAGCAGAAGATGATGCTCCTGCTGCAGTAAGTGATCTTGTTGTAACACCTGATGCCGGTGGTGCTCTTAGTTGTGAACTTACATGGATTAATCCTGATCTTACTTTTGCCGGAGACCCACTTACTGAATTACTTGAGACAAGAGTTTATCGTGATGGTAACCTTGTTTATACAAACTCTGATCCTGTTATTGGCGATCCCGATGGTTATACTGATGCGCTTACTGTTTCCGGTTTATATAATTATAGCGTAACAGCTTATAACTCTATTGGTGAGAGCCCTGCAGTTTCATTTGAGACTTGGGTTGGTGAAGATGTTCCTAATGTTGTTGAAGATCTTCTTTTGGTTGGGGAATATGGCTATGGCCATCTTAGCTGGACAAATCCTATAGACGGTCTTAACGGTGGAGCCTTTAATAACGCTATTCTGGGATACCACATTGAAAGAAGTGATGGAGTCTTATATGAGGTAACAGGTTTACTTACTGAATATTGGGATACGGATATTCCGGGTGCTGGTAATTATTACTATGATGTTACACCATACAATGCTATAGGCGATGGTGGAATCGCATCATCAAATACTGCCCTTCTTAATGCTGGTGGTACCCTGATTTCTGAAGAATTTGATGTTGTTCCACCCACAGGTTGGTATGTTGATGGATTAGGACAGGGAAACTGGTCTGCTTCAGCAACAAACAATGCTGGCGGTACCGCACCCGAACTTATGTTTAATTGGTCACCTTCATTTGTTGGTGTTTCCAGAATGTGCACGATGCCTGTAAATACTGTGGGCATGACTGAATTGGCTCTTGAGTTTAGATATAATATAAATCATTTTTCTGGTCCTTATACTCTTGGTGTTGCTACGACAAGTGATGGAGCTACCTGGAATACTGCTTGGGAACTAATAAACCCATCAGCTATGCCAGCAACTACTGAAAACGTTACTATTACAACTTCAGATGTTGGTTCAGCTACTTTCCAGATGGCTTTCTTCTTTGATGGAGATTCATTCAATATAAATTACTGGTATGTTGATGATTGTATGCTCTCAGGTCCTTATACTCCTCCTGATCCTGGGTATATTACAGGCCTAGTAACTCTTGAAGGTGGAACTGGAGACGTGGAAGATGTTCAAGTAACTGCGGCTTACATGACTGTTAATCCTGATGCAGACGGTATCTATGAAATTGAAATTTTACCGGGTACATTCGATGTAACTGCTACTCTTTACGGTTATGATCCAGATGTGGTATCTGGCGTAGTTGTAGAAGAAGGTGCTACAACTTCAGACGTAGACCTTACACTTGTAGCAATTGTTGGTGTTGATGATGAAGTTGTAACTACAACAAAACTTCTAAGCAACTATCCTAATCCGTTTAATCCAGTTACAAATATTGCGTATTCAATAAATGAGACAGGCAATGTTACAATAGATGTTTATAACTTGAAGGGTCAGCTTGTTAAATCACTTGTGAATGAAGTAATAGAAACAGGTGATCACATAGTAACTTGGAACGGCAGAGATAATTCGAATAAATCCGTAGCTAGCGGTGTATATTTCTACAAGATGCAGTCTAGCAACTATACTGCAACTAAGAAAATGATCCTTATGAAATAAGGGAATTTAGCCCCGACCTATTTTAGGAAGGGGCAACTTTTTTTCTGTTGAAATAAGGGAATTTAGCCCCGACCTATTTTAGGAAGGGGCAACTTTTTTTCTGTTGAAATAAGGGAATTTAGCCCCGACCTATTTTAGGAAGGGGCAACTTTTTTTCTGTTGAAATAAGGGAATTTAGCCCCGACCTATTTTAGGAAGGGGCAACTTTTTTTCTGTTGAAATAAGGGAATTTAGCCCCGACCTATTTTAGGAAGGGGCAACTTTTTTTCTG
>JAOZPK010000136.1 GCA_029932755.1 Candidatus Cloacimonadota bacterium
CGAAAAAACCAACTTTATCTTCCCAACGTTCATTATGCCGGTAGTTTGCAAATGCGTTACATCGACCGATAACTTCTCCATTTTTAAGAATCATGAAGAAACGCATTGTGGCATGTTTAAAGAAGAGATTTTTCGGTTCAAAAAAACCTGTTATTCCAATAAGTTTGAAGCCTAAATATTCGTAATCTAAAAGTGGGATATATTGAGGTTCATCTTTATAGTGCTTCCAATGATAGTTTACAAATTGCTTCAAAAGTTTTTTTTCAGCTTTGCTTTCATTACCAAACGATATCAATTCGACATCATTGATCTTGGTTCTTTCTATCATAATTTACCTTCTCTCTAGTTGGATAAAAGCTTAATTGTTTGAGATTGTCCAAACTTGCTATATTTCACCCAATTTTTTTGAAACTATAAAATTAATAACTCCCATCAATACTGCTGCGATGAACATTTTTGCCAAAAGGGCAGAATCATCTTCAAAAAAGAAATTAACAAATGGCGGTAGCATAACAACCATATATTGCGCAAAGCGCATTTGTTTGAAAACCATAACAAGGATTATTGCCAGAACCGTAATAATCATCATAGGGTATGGAGCAAAATATAGCACAAACCCGATATAAGTAAAAAAGCCTCGGCCACCTTTAAAGCGGTGTGTTATTGGCAAACAGTGACCTATAACCATAAAAAAACCCAAGACCAGTAAATGATTATTTGTTCCAATATTCCCAATAGCGTCTGTTATTGGTGGATAATTTAATAAGAAACTGAGTAGAACAATATAGAAATACATTTTTCCAAAGTCAACTATTCCTGTGAATATACCAAGAACTCTATCAACATTATTGTAAATATTCTGGGTATCCGGGTGTCCGGTACCAACTTTATAAACGTTTATACTTTTATATGATTTTGCAATTAGTTTTGCTGTTGAAAAACATCCTATTAAATAGGATAAAACCAACAAGCTGCAAAAGACTATCATTGATAACATATTCTCTCCAATTTAATAATTTCTTGCCCCGAAGATCGCAGTACCGATACGAATAATATTCGCACCTTCTTCAATAGCTATCTCAAAGTCATTTGTCATTCCCATAGAAAGGAATTTCATTTCTACATTTGGAATTTCAGTGGCTACAATTTTATTAAATAATTCTCTTAATTTTATGAAACAATCTCTAATTAATTTTTCATTAGAAGTAAATATCCCAACTGTCATCAAACCTTTTATCCTGATATTTTCTAACTTGTTGATAGATTTGATAAATGATAAAGTTTTATCCGGGGTTATGCCGAATTTGCTATCTTCAGCTGATGTATTTACTTCGATCAAAATATCTTGTATCATTGAATGTTGTTTAAGATAATTGTTCAATTTTTCCGCTGTTGAGTATTTATCTATTGAGTGAATAAGATCTGGTCTTAGCTTCATTAATTTGTTAATTTTGTTGGATTGCAAATGACCGATAAAATGGAATTCTTTGAATTTTTCTTTAAGATGAGGTATTTTATCTTCTGCTTCCTGAACTTTGTTTTCACCAATGAATTCTATATTGTTAGAAAGTGCCTCTTCAATTGTTTCTATTGATCTTGTTTTGGTTACTGCTAGTAGTTTAATGTCTTTGGAATTACGGTTTGCCTTTATCGCAGCATTATGTATTCTTTCTCTAATTATTTCTATGTTTTCATTTAAAGACATTTTATTCCCACTTATATTAATTAATAATAAAAAGAAATTAATTAGATTTATATGTCAATGAGAAAAAAGTACGAAAGTGCAAAAGTATTAAAATAGCAATCATTTTCTTCAAAAGCCGACGCATTAGTGCCTAAGAGAGAGGATGAAAAGCAAAGTGAAATCGTCGTCATCGTATGTTGACACAAAATGTTCTTAATAATGTGATAATCATAAAAATGATGTGGAAGAAGGTGAGCAAGTTTGGCTCGTCATTGGTTAACCAAACCGTTCAGAATGCTAAACCCACCTTCTTTTTTAAATCTGAACAGTACACTAGGCAAGAGCCTGTATAATTGCGATGATAGATTTTCCACATCAAATCCATTTAAGGAACGTAAAATGAAATTAATAGTCGGTATTGATGTGTCAAAGAAAAAATTAGATTTATCCGTTTACAATGGATATCAGCACAAAGCATTATTTATCAATAATGATAAGAAGGACATTGAAAAGATGTTAAGAAGTTTTGTAAGTAGATTCCTTAGAGTGATGGGAACAGAAATTAATAGTAAAGATCATAACTTTGCGAAGGTAACTCAAAACCTTGCGGATGGTGCATTGGCTTGTGAAACAAACGCTGCTTTTATTCTCTTGCCTGTCTAAGTCAAAGACCTCCGTAATGGTTGAAAGCTATCAAAGCCACCATTGCGAAGGTCTCGTATCTCAACCATTCACAAGGTGTTACAAATTTATTTGAGCAAGATCATTTTCTTTGTGCTTGTGTAACGACCACCTGCTTTAAGTTTATACAGGTAAATACCTGAAGACACAGGTTTATTGTTTTGGTCTGTTCCATTCCATACAACTGAATATGTTCTTTTACCTGTTCCTTCGATACGATGCTGTACATCACTCAGGATGACAGATAAAGTATTAACTTTTTGTCCTTTTAAATTATAAATTTCAATTTGGGTATTTTCGTATTCATTCGTGGTTTCAAAACAAATAGTTGTTGTTGGATTAAATGGATTTGGGTAGTTATACATCTTCACATTGGAAGTTGGAACAACCTCATTTCCAACGTGAGTATAGACTGAATCGGAAAGTGTAATGTCATCTATCATTAACCCAAATCCGTCAGGGTCATCATCGTTGGAATGTAATCCGATCCTAAGCTGAATAGTTTCATCAGCTAATAAAGAGAGATCGTTATAACCACTCCAATTATCAGAAAAATATGACCAATTACTAACAGAGCCGGTAAATACTATATTTTCAAGTTCAGGATCTCCCAGTGGATTAGAAATAGAATTCCAATTTGACCAAATAATAATAGGCGGGTTAGGTGGATTCGGATACACTGCTGCAATATATCTTACCTCAACCGAGAAATAATCGCAATCTGGAAAAGAATTTTCATCCAATTCAGTTTTTATTTTCATATCAAAATAGATATTACTTTCGGCAGGCATAATAACATTTTCACTTGAAATATAATTATGCATATTCGGATTGTAAAGTGAAGTTTCAAAATCGAAACAGCCAAGTGCATAAAGTGGGGAAGGAGCACTTGGATCTTCCAAAACATGCCACAGGTCTCCGCCTTTTGCAGTATTGGAAAATCCTATAAATCCGGTTTCATCCTCAGCATCATTAGTAAAAACTCCAGCCACATCAATGTTATCTATAAATAATCCTGTTAATTCAGGATTAGAACCGGTAGATGTATTTGGATCGGAGGCAAAAGCAAAACTGACAATTACATTGTTGCCAAGATATGATGCTGGTATTGAGATGGTAGTTGATATCCAGTCTGTAGAGCCACCCCAACCGGGAATTCCCGGAATTCCATCGGGGTCTTCATTATGTTCATAACCAAAGCTATATAAACTTGTACTATTGTAGGCAGGTGTGCAGTCTGTTAGAATTTCTGCTTCAGAATAATCTTGGTCTGCATTTCTAATACGGATATTAAAACCATCCCATCCATCAAATTCACCATTACTGCCCAATTCTTCAATTGCTCTGTATTGATCAAAAATTATAGTTAAATTTCCTGAAGATGGCAAAGTGATTTCAGGTGTGTCTAAAACTTGATACCAGCTGTCTTCATAACCACCGTTTGGAGAAATATCTTCATCTGCCATTCGCCATGATTTTCCTGTTCCTCCAAAAGCATTGAATGTGCTGGTGTTCCAAAAAGAGCCCGGATCAGTAGTATCAGTGGTTGTCCATAAATCGATTCCATCCTCAAAATCTTCAAGGAAAATAACATTCTCTCTACTTTTTGTGCTCTGAGAATTTTCAATCGGCTCAGCTTGAACAATTATAACATTTTCTGCAAATAGCAATAAGCCTGCGGAAAGCAGGCTTATTATCAATAATAATTTCTTCAATTTAGTATCCACTTTCATAATGGAAATATTATGCATAAATTATTCCAGTTCAGAGATATATTGTACGAGGTCTATAATTCTGTTGGCATAACCGGCTTCATTATCATACCAGCTCAGTACTTTAATAAAGTTGCCATTAACCATAGTTACTTCTGCATCAAAAATAGAAGAGGCTGGATTTCCAATGATATCTGTAGAAACGATAGGACCTTCAACATATTCCAAAACTCCTTTCATCCTATTTTCTGATGCTTCTTTCATTAATTTATTTATCTCTTCTTTATTTGTTTTTCTATCGACAATTATACTAACGTCAACAAGTGATCCCGTAGGCGTTGGGACCCTTACGGCCATTCCATCAATTTTGCCTTTGAGTTCAGGAATTACTTTTGCAGTTGCAGTTGCAGCTCCTGTAGTTGTGGGGATAATGTTTAAGGCTGCCGCACGAGCTCTTCTTAAATCACTATGAGGATAATCCAAAAGTCTTTGATCCATTGTATAAGAATGAATGGTGGTCATTAATGCAGATTCAACAGTAAAATTATTTGTGATAACTTTCATAACAGGAGCAAGACAGTTAGTTGTGCAAGATGCATTTGAAATTATCTTATGCTCAGGCTTAAGAATCTCATCATTAACACCCAGAACTATTGTAGCATCTACATCACCTTTTGCAGGAGCAGAAATAATCACCTTCTTTGCACCTGCTGTAAGATGTTTAGAAGCACCTTCTTTGGAACGGAAAATACCTGTAGATTCAACAACAACACTAATATCTAGTTCTTTCCATGGAAGATCTTCAGGATCTCTTTCACTGAATACTTTAATCTCAACACCATCAACAATAATCGCACCTTCTTTAGCTTCTATTTTATTCTTTAAAATCCCATGTACAGAATCATGTTTAAGTAAATATACTAATGATTTCATATCCATAAGGTCGTTGATAGCAACTATTTTGTATTTCTCATTATTAAGAAATCCTCTGAAGACAAGTC
>JAOZPK010000137.1 GCA_029932755.1 Candidatus Cloacimonadota bacterium
AAGAATGTGATGAGCTAATTGCTTTTTGGGATGGTGAATGTGAAGGGACAAAGTACACAATTGATTATGCAAAGCGGCTTAAAAAACCAATTAAGATAATTCAGGCTATAGTTAATAAATGAAAAATATAATAATTGGTATTCATGGACTAAAGAACAAACCACCCAAAGAACTTTTAGAAAGATGGTGGAAAACAGCCATTTCTGATGGGCTAAATAATATTGGTCATCATGATATCAATTTCCAATTTGAACTAGTATATTGGGCAGATCTTGAATATCCAAAACCACTCGATCCGGATATCAAAAATACTAAAGATAATTTATTCATTGAACATCCATATATTCCAATCTGTAAAACTGAATTCCCTGAGAAAGAATCGAGGATTAAAAGAAAGATTCTCGATACATTTGAAGATGGATTGGATAAGATAATTTTGCATGAGAAAAAAATTAGCGGTATTGAGAAAATTGTCGACTCAACTATCAGGCGGATGTTCCAAGATCTTGATGCATATTACTATGGTTATTGCAAAATTGATAAAGAGCAAATTGCCCAACAGGCATTTAGGAATAGATTAATTAAAATTCTGCAAAAACACAAACACAAACGTATAATTATCATTGGGCACTCTATGGGCTCGATTATTGCCTATGATACTTTAATTCAAGATGTTACAGAACTGAAGATCGACACATTTATCACTATTGGTTCACCACTCGGATTTCCACTGATCATTAAGAAAATACTAACAGAACAGGATATAAAAATAAATTCTGAAGCTAAACCCCCAACTCCGGAAAGTATAACTTCTGCCTGGTATAATTTCTCCGATTTGGATGATAAAATTACTTTGAATTATGATCTGGCGGACGACTATTTACCAAACTCTAAAAATATAAAACCGGTTGATGTTATCATTAATAACTCTTATGAATATAATGGACAAAAAAATCCGCATAAGGTTTATGGTTATCTACAAAATGAAGAAGTTGCAAAAGTTATTAGTAGATTTTTATCTAATCGAACATCAACCTTTGCAGGGCTCTTTGCAAGATTCATAAAGAGGTTTAGATTATGAAAATTAGAATATTTTCGTTATTATTAATGATAATAATATTTTTATCGCTTTCTGGTCAAACTGCAGAGATAGACAGTCTAAGAGCAGTTGTGGAAAAAACAGCAGGCACTGAAAAAGTAGATGCTTTGAATCAGCTATCCAAAGCTTTCTGGTATGAAGCTCCTGAACTTTCTATTGAAAATGGAAATAAAGCCTTGAAACTTTCCCGAAAATTAAAATACAAAAAAGGTGAAGCCGAAGCGATAAATAATCTTGGAGGAGCATATTACTATCTCAATGATTTTGATACCGCAGTAGAGCATTTTATTCAATCTCTGAAACTGCGAAAACAAATTGGAGACAAAAAAGATATAATTATCGCCTTAAATAATCTGGGAATAGTTCAGGAAAGTTTAAATAATTATGAACAAGCACTCAAATATTATTTGGAATCGATGGATATTGAAACTGAAATTGGCAATATGAATGGGGTTGCTGCTTCACTAAATAATATTGGTATGGTTTATGAAAATCTTTCAGACTTTAATAAAGCATTAGAATATTTCAGAAGATCAGAACTTATTTACCAGGAGATAGGAAATAAATACGGTCAGGCAAGCATACTTGATAATATTGGATTGATCTTCGGTAATCTTACAAATTATGATAAAGCAATAGAATATCACTTGAGAGCTCTCAAAATTCATGAAGAGATAAAAGATATAAATGGAGTTGCCCGTTCACTTGGGAATATTGGTCAGATTTATGATAATATCGGTGAGCGTGATAAGGCTCTGGATTATTATCATAGATCACTTAAAATGGAAGAAGAACTTGGTAATCTGTTTGGTATAGCCGGAATACTAAATAATATCGGGATCATCTATGACGATATGAAACAATATAATATAGCTCTTGAATATTATATTGATTCACATGACATCTATAAAGAAATTTCCAATCCTAATGGAGTCGCCGATGCTTCTAATAATATTGGAGTAGCTTACAAAAACCAGAAGAGATATGATGAAGCACTAAAATATCTTCAGGAATCACTGGCTTCCTACAAAACAATAGGAAGAAAGAAAGGAGTTGCTGCAGCATTGAACAACATAGCAACTGTATATAAAGAAACTAAACAATTTTCAGAAGCTTTGAATTATTTCAATAAGGCTTTGGTAATTGCAAAAGAAATAAAAGTAAGAGATCTGCAGATCGAAATATATGAGAATATTTCTGAAATATTTTCCATCAAGAAGGATTATAAGAAATCTCTTCATTATTATAAACTTTATTCCAGCACCAAAGACAGTACATTCACAAAAGAAAGAATGGAAATAATTTCTGGTATGCAAACAACTTATGAGGTTGAACTCCTTCTTGAAGATCAAGAAAAAGAAATCGTTCTTCTTCAAAAGGATAATGAAATTTACAAATTACGTTCAGACAAACAAAATTTGGCATTACTGCTTCTTGTATTTGGAATTTTCATCCTAATGGTACTAGGATTTGTATTCTTTTATCGTTACACATTAAATAAAAAAGCAAAAATGAAGTTAGAAAAAGAGGTTGAAGAAAGAACACATGACCTTAAAAAAACCAATGTAAAATTAACAAAAGAAATTCAGGAACGTAAGGAATTGCAAAATCAGTTAATGCGTTCGGAGCGTTTAGCAGGGGTGGGAGAACTTGCAGCTGGAATTGCACACGAGATACGTAATCCACTTGGAAATATCAGTTCATCTGTGCAAATATGCCTGAGTAAATTTGAACATCCTAAAGAAGTTCAGCAATTCCTTGAGATAATTCAAGAAGATTCCAATAAAGCTAATTCTATTATAAAAGGGTTATTGGATTTTGCTAATCCACGTGATGTAAAATTTAAAAAAGGCTCCATTTATAAAGTACTAAAAAATGTAGTTAAAAGGATAGATGCTCGTTGCCAGGAGAAGAATATCACCGTTAGTTTAAAAAGCGGCGGAACTTTATCCAATTTTCTCATTGATGCAAAATGGCTTGAACAAGCTTTTTTGAATTTGGCGGTGAATGCCATTAATGCAATGCCGAATGGTGGACGACTCGAATTTAACATAAAACAAATAAAGAATACAATAAAAATAAATTGTACAGATACAGGGCAGGGAATTTCCAAGAAAAATCTTTCAAAAATATTTGATCCCTTCTTTACTACTCGTGAAGATGGCGTGGGATTAGGATTAAGTTTAACTCACCAAATATTTGAAGATCATAAAGGCAGCATGCAGATAGAAAGCATAGAAAAAGTTGGAACGAAAGTGATCGTTGAAATTCCAATTCAAACATAAATGGAGATTAAATGGCAAAAATTGTAATTGTAGATGATAACAAAAACATGCAGATTATCCTGCAGAATTTATTGACTGATGAAGGATATGAAGTAATTCCTGCAACTAATGGTAAAGATGGTTTGAAGGCAATTATTGATCAGACTCCCGATCTTGTTCTTCTGGATATTCGTTTACCGGAAATGAATGGAATAGATATTCTGCAGCAGATCACAAAGTTAGAAAAAGAAATTCTGGTGATCATGATAACTGCATACGGAGATGTTGAAACAGCAGTAGAAACCATGAAATTAGGTGCATACGATTATATTACAAAACCGTTTGTAAATGAAGAATTAAAAATAGTGATCCGTAAAGCGTTAGATACAAATGAATTAAAACAGGAAGTAAAAATCCTGCGACAACAACTGAAAGTAAAGAAAAGTGATGATATCAATATGGGAAACAGTAATGCTGTTATGCGTATATTGAAACAAGTAGAGCTTGTAGCTACCACCGATATGAGTGTGATAATCCAAGGAAAAAGTGGTACAGGTAAGGAAGTCATTGCTAATTTGATCCATAAGAAAAGTAAAAGAAAAAATAAAGCTTTCATTCCAATTGATTGTGGTGCTATTCCAGATACATTGGTTGAAAGTGAATTATTTGGTTATCAAAAAGGTGCATTCACCGGAGCTTCTTCTACAAAAAAAGGTAAATTCGAAGTTGCGAATGGAGGCACTCTCTTCTTAGATGAGATCACAAATCTACATCCTTCAGCACAGGCAAAAATATTACGGGTAATACAAGAAAAAAAGATTACAAAAGTCGGTGGGACAAAACCAATTAATATCGATGTGAGAATAATCGTAGCTACTAATATCAATATCATCAAAGCAGTTCAGGAAAACAATTTTAGAGATGATCTCTTCCATCGGCTTAATGAATTCACCATCCTACTTCCATCTTTAAAAGAAAGAAAAAATGATATTCCCATAATTGCTGAACAATTCCTAAAAGAAGCTAATATTGAGCTTGAAAAAAGTATTAAAGGATTTTTGCCGGAAGCGATGAGTATTTTAGAGTCTTATTCTTGGCCTGGTAATGTGCGAGAATTGAAGCATGTAATAAAAAAAGCGGTATTACTTGAGGAAGCAGATCATATTACAACCAATTTTCTGGATCTGGAATTTGGTCGAACTCAGAAGAATTCCTTTAAAGAATCTCTAGATGAATACTATGAAATGATAATATCTGAAGGTTCATCGATTTCTGATATTACAGCAATTGTCAGTGCAGAAATGGAACGTGTTCTTATTAAACGGATTTTAGTGGAATCTAAATACAATAAATCTAAAGCTGCCAGGATTCTCGGTATTGATAGAAATACACTATATTCAAAACTGAAATATCTGGGAATAGAATAGAACCTGTTTTGTAAAATTACTCACGCATATTGCGGAAGATATTCAGCACATTATCGTTTTAAAAAACTTGTCTAAATTGAATTCTTCTTTTCTATTTACAAATTTTTTTATTACCTATCTTATTGAGGTTTATATACATAGAACATTAAATCTTCATAAAAAAACTCTCCAAATTTTGCATGGCACATGATTTGCTTTTATTAGTTGTAAAATCTTGCAAAATGGAGGAAAAAATGAAAAAGATGTTAATTCTTTTGGGTTTAAGTTTATTAGTGTGT
>JAOZPK010000138.1 GCA_029932755.1 Candidatus Cloacimonadota bacterium
CATAAAAGTTCGCATAACTAACCTATAGTTATTGCAAAAGTTCGCAATAACTCCATGCTTATTGTTTGCTTTTCTAATTCTAAATTCTTCCAGATCAACAATTACACTCAATTTTGTTTCATTCAAAGTTTAATCATCAATGCAAAATCGAAATTGTATGTTTTATTATTAACTGTCAAATAGAAAAAGTTTAACAGTTGAAAAGTTTAGTTGTTTAGTGGTTAAAAGAGAAAAGGGAAATAAAAAATCTGAGATTCTTCGCAGAAAATTCTCCGAAGATTTCCTCAGAAAGACAGATTTTTCTCATTCCTAATCCCTAATCCCTAACCCCTATTTCCTATGTTCTTCTCTCTTAATTATCAACATCTCTAAAATAAAAAGTAACAGTGCAGCGATCAGCAGATATTTCCATAGTTCAAAACCGTAACGTGACTGCAAAATATCATCTTTCCAATCATTATCCAATAAGTGGAGATTTTTTATTTTCAGGTTTTCCCACCTGCTAAAATCACTTTCGGAATAATCCAAATTTACGGCTATCATACTGTTGTCATTCACATAAATTCCGGTTGTAGTAAGGGAATGATAACTTTTCTTTGTTGTGATCGTTGCTCCGTCTGGAAGTGTGAGTTCTGGTGAATTCAAAAGGATTTTATCTCCGATAGAAAATGAAGTGTTATAATGTTCACCTGTAAATTGCAGGCAATTATATGCGAACACAGGGAATACCGGATCCAGCAAGAAGTGACTTTGCATACTTTTTATATCGAACAACCAGAGAACAGAATTCTGGTGTTCTAAAGCGATTGGGAAATCCTTTGATCTTAGTAAAATATTTGAATTGCTTTGCACTTCCCAAAAATTACTAATTTCAATATTATTCATATCTTTCATTAGTTTTGTAATAGAATGGAATTTATTTATTTGATCTATGTTTTTGCTTTTATTGTTAAATTGCTGGAATTTACAGTTAAAGAATTCTGAAACAAATTCCTGCTGTCCTTTTAATAGGTTCTCATCTGCAATAAATAAAATTTTGCGTTTGTTTTCTTTTAATTTATTCAGGATAGATTCTAATTTTTCCGAGAGATCATGTTTCTTATAAATTATAATATTCTCATGATTCAGCAAACTTTCATAATTAATATTTTCATTATTTATTATTGAAATGTTTTTTGTATAAATTTCCAAAATTGATTCAAAGGCTACTGGAATTTTAGTTTCATCAGTAATTATTACTACCTGTGGGTTGGGCTCAAGATAGAAACTGAAGTAGCTACGGTTATCAAAGATCAATCTTTCGTTTTTAACAGATGCATATCCACTGTGCCAGCCGGGCTTTTCTATTTCGAGCGGAAGAGAAAGATTTTTTCTCTGTTCAGAAAACAGATCTGTTGCTCTTTGGGAAACGGTATTCCCATCAATAAATAGTTCGTATATCACATCCTGCTGCTGATATTTTGAGTGATTAACAAGCTCGATCTCGACCTGTTTCTGCATGTTGCGGTTCACGATCTCATGTTTGATAGATGCATTCTGGCAGCTAATATTGTTTTTATCTTCATTAAGAGATGTAGGAATAAAGAAAGTTGGGAATTCCAATTTAATATCGAGTTCTTGCTTCTGCATATCCGTTATAAGATAGATCTCTTTATTGGGAAGATGGGTTTCTTTGAGTTTTTGCTCGACTTTTTTCAAAATTTCTTCCAGTTCTATTATCTTTGGTGAGATCGTGATTTCAGCGATCAATTTATCCGATAATTTCCCAATATTAATTCCAGCGTGAAGATTGTTCCAATTATTGTTTAAAGTAAACAGAATTGTATTATCGTTTTCGCTGATCATTTCATTTATTTGATGCGCTATTTGTTTTGCTTTTTCCAGATCGGTCTGCGTATCAACCAGGTAGTTCATGCTATAAGAATTATCAATTATCACAGCGATAGCAGTTTTTGGATGTGCATCTCCTTCTTTTAGGAGATCAGTTTTTAAAGCCGGACGTGCAATTGCCAAAATAGTGAATAAAATTATTAATATCCTGATAAGAAGCAAAATCAGGTTTTTCAGGTTGATCTTACGTTTTTGTTTCTGCTGGCTTTCTTTGATAAAACGGATCGAGCTGAAAATCACTTTTCTCGGTTTTTTTTTTGCAAATAAATATATCAAGATTGGAATTAAAACCGCCGAACTTAATAATAATATTCCTGAATTTAAAAATGAAATCATTTATATTTCCTAAACAATTTTTTGTCTTTGCGAGGTTGCTTCTATGTAAATCTTTCGAAGCAATCTTTATTTTCTCCCTAAAATCATCTCTGTCATCCTGACGAATCATTTACGTTGCTCTCCATAGGAAGGACTGACTACAATAAATTTAACCTTCTCTTCGTTAAGAGTAACAGCAAGTAGACTCCTCAGAGTGACGGAACAATTACCAATTCCTAACCCCGAATCCCTAATTATTACCCAATCTTTTTATCCCAGATCCTATAGGTTTTATGAACCCAGCCACCCAGGTTAGTTGCGATGCGATTCATCATTGTATTTGTTTCCAATATCCATGACATCTCAGCATTTTCTATATTCATTTTTTTATGTTCATTAGCAATAATGAAGTTTTTTGTATAAAAAACCGTATCAATACCACGATTCTGATATTCTTTGATAACGCCCATTGTGATCACGCGCATTGCAGTAATTTTATTTTTTCCAAAAAGAGCATGGAAAATCCCAAATGGGAACAGCTTTCCTTTCATCTTCATTAGTATTTGATTGTAATCTGGTAAGGCTACGTAGAATCCTGCAGGTTGTTCATTTACAAAAGCCAAATAGAAAAATTCAGGTCTTACAACATCGATCATAGAATCGATCAGGTGGAAGAATTCTTTCTCGGTCATAGGTACAAATCCCCAATTACGTTCCCAGGCTTTTGTATAAACTTTAAAAACTGTTTGCAGGTCTTTTCGTAATTCTTTTTTATTTTTTGAAGACAATTCACGAACTACAAATCGACCTCGCTTTTGCAATTTATCAGCAATACGCTGTAGTCTTTCAGGGGTTGGTCTTTTGGGAATAAGATAAGCCAGCAGATCCATTTCTTTAGTCAATCCGAAACCTTCATAAAGCTCTTGATACCATTTGTGATTATGGAGCATCATGATAAATGGAGGTGTGTCAAAACCCTTTACCAGCAATCCGCATTCATCGTTTGTAGAAAAATTCATTGGACCGCGCATTGTGTCCATGCCTTTTTTTTCTAACCAGTCACATGCTGTAGTAAAAAGAGAATCTGCTACAGTTTGATCATTTATACTTTCAAAAAAACCGAAAAAACCGACCTTATCTTCATGGAATTTATTATGCTGAGTATTTGTTTGTGCCGAAATTCTTCCCACCACTTTTTCATCTTTGAAAGCTAAAAATAATTTTACTTCAGAATGTTCATAATATGGATTCTTTTTCGGATTAAAAAAGTTTTTCTGATCCATAATCAAAGGAGGAACCCAGTTGGGATCATCTTTATACAATTTGTATGGAAGCATGATGAATTGCTTCAATTCTTTTTTGTTAATAACAGGTTTAATTTTTATCATTATTACTCCTTTTTCTAAATCAAATTGCAGGACGTATCATTTTGATGCGTCCGAAATATTTTGGTTCAATCTACAAGATTGAACCTGCAAAGATATTCATCATTAAAACTTCACGCCTCTAATTGCTTTATCATACATTCGATAGGTTTTGTATACCTTTGCATCTAATGTAGTGGCGATCTTATTCATCATTGTGTTTGTTTCTAATATCCAGGAGAATTCTGCTTCTTTAAATGGGATTTTATGATTTTGGGCTACTTCATGAGTTTTGCAATACATCACAACATCAATTCCACGTCCTTTATATTCATCCAGAACTCCCATAATTACAACTCTCAAGGCAGGAATCTTATTTCTATAAAGTAGGAATTTCAACCAGCCAAATGGCAGCATTTTCCCTTTCATTTTCTTTAATACATAATTATAATCGGGCAAAGTAACCGAAAGCCCCACAGCCTCTCCATCGATCTCGGCAATGAAGATCAATTCGGGTAGAATTATAGGAAGCAGGGAATCTACCAGAAGATCAAATTCCTCAGCAGACATGGGAACGTAACCCCAATTATCTGACCATGCTGTTTCATAAATAGTAAATATTTTCTCTATATCTTCACGTAGTTTATTCTTATTTTTAGTTTTCAAATTTCTTACTGTGAAATGACCTCTTTTTTCAATTTTATCGGAGAGTCTTTTTAATCTTTCCGGTGGTGGTTTTACTTCTGCATTATAAGCAAGCAGATCCATGGATTTGTTAAAGCCATAATTCTCAAATAGTTTAATATAGTACTCCGGATTGTAGGTCATCATTACAATTGGACTTTTATCAAAAGCATCTATCAATAACCCACATTCATCATTCACAGAAAAACTGGCAGGACCACGCATTGTATCCATTCCCATATTTTTTATCCAACTTTGTGCTGCATCAAAGAGAGCATTTGCTACTTCCTGATCATTAATTGTTTCAAAGAATCCGAAGAAACCAATTTTGTCTTTATGAACTTTATTATGATTTGTATTTGTCTGAGCAGAAATCCTGCCAACTAAATCATTGTCTTTATAAGCAAGGAAGAGTTGAACTTCCGAATGTTTGAAATATGGGTTTTTATCCGGATTAAAAAAAGTTTTTTGATCACTTATCAGCGGAGCCACCCAGGATGTGTCATCCTTATATAATTTAAATGGAAACTTGATGAATTTCAGTAAATCATTTTTATTTTGAACTTCTACGATTTTAATCATATTTCTCCTCAAATAATTTGTACGAGTCAATTAATTTGTCATCCTGAGCGGAGTCGAAGGAGAAAGGATTATAAACCATTTTATCCTATTTCCTTTTCGTAAATTGTATAGGTTTTACTATCTTTACCTTTTATCATCTCAATTAGCCGGATAACCATTTTATTATCTTCCAGCACCCAACCCATATCACAATATTTGTATTTAGTG
>JAOZPK010000139.1 GCA_029932755.1 Candidatus Cloacimonadota bacterium
TTCTGATAAAACGAATCTCTGAAATAACAGGAATAGCTGATGACAGAAATTATCTTTTCTGGGTTGCAGTTGGTAGTATTTCAGATAAAGTTCCACTATTAGATGTTAATAGAATCTTTGTGAAAGAAGTGTTGGATTCATGGAGTACTTTTGATGATAATACAATCTATAAATTAAACCCTTATCTGGAACCTGGGATCAATTATTCTCAGAGAATGAATAACATATATTACATTATTAAATTACTCTCTAACGGTAGAGGGAAAAATGGTGAACATAAAAGCATGAAATTGCTTATAACTCACAATAAAGAGAAAGATGTGATCATCGCTGAGATGCAAAGCCAGCAAAAAGATCATGAGGTTAAACTCGATAATATTCGCCGTTATATCCGAACTAAAATTCCACGAACATTTGGAAATTCTTATGTGTTTCAAGATATAGACCAACAAATTCCATTTGAACTTTTGGGTTATTCTGCTTCATTTATTACAAATCAACATAAAATCCCTGTGATATTCATTAAAAATAAAAATGAGATTGTAGTTGGAGAAGCACGTGGAACTAACGGGTTTAACCTAGTTGATGCTTTTACGTTTTGCAGTGAGCATCTTATTCAATATGGTGGACATGCAAAAGCTGCCGGATTTACAATGAAAATTAGTGAAGTAGATAAATTCATAGAAAAGTTCGAAGAGTATATCGAACAGAATCAAACCATTATCGAAGAGAATAAAAGAATCGATATTGATGCTGTTATCAACAGCAGAGAGCTGGATAAATTTAATGAATATATCCAAATGGATTATAGTCTGCTGCAGCCGTTCGGACAGGATAATCCAGAACCAAAATTTCTACTTACAGATTATCTTCCGGAGCGGGATGTACAAAGAATGCAATTTAAAAAACTAAATAATAAAATGGAAGCTGAAGTACACTACAATATAGTGTTCACTTTCAAGGATTCATCTTTTAAATTTATAGATTACCGAGAAAAAATTTATATGCTGTAACTGGAGAAAATCGATTATGAAAATTATTCATGAATTTTGTGATATTTGCGGAACTTGCGTCGCAGTTTGTCCCGTAGATGCCATTACCGTAACAGAATTTAAGGTTGAGATAGATAATGAGATATGCACAAATTGCCTGAATTGTTTAAAGGTGTGTCCTGCAAAAGCTATTGTGGAATGTGAATGATGGTAAAAGATAGATATGATATTGTTGTAATTGGGGCTGGTCCTGCTGGAAGTGTAGCTGCCAGATATGCAGCCGAGAATGGTGCTTCTGTTCTTATGTTAGAACGTGATAGAGAATCGGGAATTCCAGTGCGCTGCGCAGAAGGTGTTTCCCATAACGGTATTGCACCATTTATTGATATTGATAAACGTTGGATCGCATCACAGATAGACATAGCAAAACTCACTTCTCCAAATGGCGAAAGTGCATTAATGCATAATAATGGTGTTGGTTACGTTCTGGAAAGAAGAATATTTGATACTGCACTTTGTGAGCTTGCTGCAAAACATGGAGCACGTTTAATTACAAAAGCAAATGCACTTGACTTGATAAAAGAAAACAATAAAATCACCGGTGTGAAATATCGCTATATGGGAAAAACCTGTGAAGTTAAATGTAATATAGTTATCGCAGCCGATGGCACGGAATCTCGTGTGGGAAGATGGGCAGGAATAAATACAACAGTAGCCCTAAGAGATATTGATACTTGTGTACAATATACGCTTGCCGGCCTTGATATTAAGAGAGATACATGTGAATTTTATTTTGGTAATGAAGTCTCTCCAGGTGGATATGTCTGGATTTTCCCAAAATCGGATAGTACAGCAAATGTCGGTATTGGAATTGCCGGACATCTTTCGCATGAAAAAGGACCAAAAGAATACTTGGATGAATTCGTAGCCAGAAGGTTCCCGGATGCAACAATTACATATACAATGTATGGAGGAGTTCCAACCGCAGCTACTCTAAAAGAGATTGTTAAAGATAACTTTATGATAGTTGGAGATGCTGCACGACAAGTTAATCCGATAACCGGTGGTGGAATCGTTCAGGGAATGATAGCCGGAAGTATTGCCGGAAAGGTTGCTGCTGAAGCGGTTAAAAAGGGAACATTCGATGCAAAATTCCTAAAGAAATACCGTAAAGAATGGGATAAAACACTAGGCAATACACAAAAAGTAATGCACAATATGAAAGAAAAATTCCTCTTTATGACAGACGAAAGATTTAATAATTTAGTGAGCTTCTGTAAGAAGATCCCGTCGGATAAATTTAGCTTAAAATCATTATTCACAGAAGCTGTAAAAGGTGATCCCAAACTAATGTTGGATGTTGCAAAATCATTTGTTGTGAGTAAAATAAAACTGAAATGACCAAGAAACAGAAGAAAGAGCTATTTCGAAAATCATTTCATGTAAGTTCGATATTAATGCCCCTTTCTTATTACTTCATTTTTCAAAATCGGAAAATGATGTTCCTAATTCTTATACCACTAACTGTTATTGCGCTGATCATTGATATTGCACGACTTGAGCACAAAACATTTAAGCGTATTTTTTTTAATTTAGTAGGACTTCTACTTAGAAAACACGAGATACATAATTTTACAGGTGCAACATATTTGATGATTTCTGCAGTATTATGTATTGGATTTTTTCCGAAGGAAATTGCTGTTGTTTCTCTTGCTTTTTTGGCAATTGGAGATACTCTGGCTGCACTTGTGGGAATTCCATTTGGTAAAAGAAAAATATTAAATACAAGTAAAAGTTTGGAAGGAAGTTTAGCCTGTTTTGCAGGATGTTTTGTTTTTGGGCTTTTCTTCTTGCATCCTGTTGTTGCTATGATAGGTGCTTTTACTGCTACAATTGCAGAATTTTCATGGATTCCGATTGATGATAATATAAAGATTCCAATAGCTTCCGGATTAGTTATGAGTTTTGTGAATATGTTTTTTTAAGAAGATTTGAGTAACATTCAAAATATGAGGATGGAAAGATGAAGTTATCATTTGTTATACCGGTTTTTAACGAGCAAGACAGCTTGAAGCGATTATATTCTGAGATCATAGAAAATATCAAAGAGTATGAATATGAAATAATTTTTGTTGATGATGGAAGCACTGATAATAGCTATAGTATTTTACAGAAATTAGCATCGGAAGATAATAATGTTAAACTGATAAAACTCAGAAAAAATTTCGGTAAATCTGCCGGTTTAAATGTAGGATTTGCAGCAGCGAAGGGAGACATCGTTTTCACGATGGATGCAGATCTTCAGGACAATCCAAAAGAGATACCGCAATTCATTACGAAGTTGGAAGAAGGATACGATATGGTTACCGGCTGGAAAGTAAAACGTCGTGATCCGATCTCAAAGACATGGCCTTCTAAACTTTTCAATAAAGTAACTTCCAATACATTTAAATTGAAACTACACGACTATAATTGCGGATACAAAGCCTATAAAAGAGAAGTGATTAACGAGCTTGATATTTATGGAGAAATGCACCGTTACATTCCGGCATTAGCCGATTCTTTAGGATTCAAAATTGCCGAGATCCCTGTTCATCATCGCAAAAGAGAATTCGGTAAAACAAAGTATGGCTCAGAACGATACTTACGCGGACTATTGGATCTCATTACAGTAAAATTAGTAACTGGATATATCCATAGTCCACTATATCTATTTGGCAGAATAGGTTTTGTATTTGGCTTTGCGGGTTTCATTATCTCTCTTTATCTTTCCATTATGAAACTTGGTTTTGGTATTCCTTTGTATAATCGTCCACTTCTTTACCTGGGAACTCTTTTAATGATAATTGGGTTGCAATTTTTCTCGATTGGACTTCTGGGAGAACTAATTGTTAATCGCAATAGAGATGGGAATAGAAAGAAAAATATCTCGATAGCCGAGAGGATAAATTTATAATCTATTTTAGAGGGGAAACATGAAAAGTTACTTAAACGAATTTGTGGAAATTATGAAAGAAGAAAGTTTGGAAGACCTAGTGATTCAGTCATTTTCTAATTCCTACTACAAAATTCTTGAAGGCGCAACCGGAACACTTTCGGAAACAGAAATAGAGCCGCCTGCAAAAGAAAATTTAATAGATTACAATAAACTTGAATCCACTTCCTCTTCCCCATTAGAAAAACTTGCTGTGATCAAATTGAATGGCGGACTTGGTACAAGCATGGGTTTAAAGAAGGCAAAAACACTTCTCAAAATAAAAAGAGAATACAATTTTCTAGATGTTATTGCTCAACAAATATTACATTTACGAAAAGAATCGGACAAAGATATTCCGTTGATCTTAATGCACAGTTTCAATACTCAGAAAGATTCACTTTCATATTTAGAAAAATACAGCAACCTAGCTCTTCCCTACATTCCACTTGACTTTGTACAAAATAAATTTCCAAAGATAAAATTGAGCGACCTCTCACCACTGAAAAATGAAAATGATAATCTCAATTGGAATCCTCCCGGACATGGTGAAATATATACTGCTTTAGCAATTTCTGGTGTTTTGGATAAACTGATAACTCAAGGATTTGAATTTGCATTTATTTCTAATTCGGATAATCTTGGTGCTGTAATTGATGAAAAAATTTTGACTCATTTTGCTGAGGAAAATATACTCTTCATGATGGAAGTTTGTAAGCGGACCGAAATGGATAAAAAGGGCGGGCATCTGGCACAGACAAAAAAGGGACAGCTTATGCTCAGGGAAACAGCACAATGTCCGGATGATGAAGTTAAACTCTTTCAAGATATTAATAGGTATTCCTATTTTAATACGAACAATCTTTGGGTAAATCTCAAAGCATTAAAACAACGCTTATATGAGACAAGATACTTGCTTCCACTCACGATGATTCTGAATAAAAAGGAAGTTGAGGGAGAAAAAGTTTACCAGGTGGAATCGGCAATGGG
>JAOZPK010000041.1 GCA_029932755.1 Candidatus Cloacimonadota bacterium
CCGGCAGGATCGGGCATATCAACCGGATTATAGATAATTTTTTGTGAACCGTTTTCCATATTTATCAGGAATTTTACACTCGGAGTTGTTGTAATTATTAGAACATTATATTCACGAGACAATCTTTCCTTCACAATTTCCAGATGAAGCATTCCTAAAAAACCACAACGAAAACCAAAACCTAATGCCAGTGAACTTTCCGGCTCATAAGTAAGTGAAGCATCATTTAAACTCAATTTTCCAAGAGCATCTCGAAGGTTCTCATGATCATCTTTATCAAGCGGGAAAACACCACTATAGACCATCGGCTTGGGTTCTTCAAATCCGGGTAAAACTTCTGTACAACCATTTTCAGCAGTTGTTATTGTGTCTCCAACCCGTGCATCAGAGATATTCTTGATATTGGCAATAATGTATCCAACCTCACCTGTCTTAAGTCCTTTAGTTGGAACTTGTTTCAATCCCAAATAACCAATCTCTTCGATTGCATATTCCTTATTTGTAGAGAGTAAGCGGATGCTATCACCTTTGTTCAGTTTACCATCGAATATCCTCACCAGAATTATCACACCTCTATATTTATCGAAATATGAATCAAAGATCAGAGCTTTGGTTGGTTTTTCTGAATCACCTGTAGGTGGCGGAACATCCTCAATTAGACCATCAATAAGTTCTTCAACTCCAGCTCCCGTCTTTGCACTGATCTTATAAATATTTTCCTGCAAAACACCAATATTTTCTACAATATCGTGTTCGGTTCCTTCCACATCAGCTTTTGGCAAGTCAATCTTGTTTATCACCGGAACGATCTCAAGATCATTCTCCATTGCCAAATACATATTACTCATCGTCTGAGCTTCTATTCCTTGTGATGCATCAACAATAAGAAGAGCTCCATCACAAGAAGCAAGACTGCGTGAAACTTCATAGGAAAAATCCACATGTCCGGGGGTATCTATAAGATTAAGAATATATGTTTTCCCATCTTTTTCATATTCCATGCGGATTGCATGAGATTTTATTGTTATTCCGCGTTCTTTTTCCAGTTCCATATCATCCAATACAAGAGCATCATGAGAACCCATATCAATCACATCAGTAACTTCCAGCATTCTATCTGCAAGTGTAGATTTACCATGATCAATATGCGCGATAATACAAAAATTTCTGATTAAATCAATGTCCATCAAACCTCCGAACTAGTTTCAAAAACTTAAGTATCGGCTTATGTGTCAACTATTTCATTACCGTATTAGACTTAATATATTTCATTCTTGACGCAATGTCTTTAGATATTTACTTAGTGATATATATTATTTCCAAATATAATAAAGATATAGGAGTTTATATGGAACTTAATGAACAAATTGAAGCTTTAAAGCAAGATGTTGAAAATTTGCAGAAAAACTGTGCTAAGGATAAGTTAACCATGATCGTATTTTCCGGTGATTTAGATAAGATCATAGCAGCATTTATTCTGGCAACCGGTGCAGCATCTATGGGAACCGAAGTATCTATGTTTTTCACATTCTGGGGCAGTGCAGCTCTCAGAGCCTCTCATAAGAAAGCAAAAGGCAAAAAACTTATTGAGAAAATGTTTGGCATTATGCTTCCAAAAGGATTCAAACACTTAAAACTATCTAACATGAACATGGCAGGTATGGGAACACAGATGATAAAGAATATCATGAAAAAGAAGAAGATCCCTTCTCTACAAGAAATGTTAATAATTGCTGAAGAACTGGGAGTACAGATCTCAATTTGTGAAATGTCAATGGATCTTATGGGAATGAAGAATGAGGAAATGATTGATTATAAACACCTGCGTTATTGTGGTGTAGCTACTTTCCTGAAAGATGCAAGTGAGAGCAAATCAACTCTTTTCATTTAAATGTGTTAGATTATCATTTAAAAAATATCGTTTTAAGATAAATATAAATCATAGATATAATGAATAACTATCTTAAAAATCTAGAAAAAATTTAAGCTTGACGTAAGGAATGATATTTTTATTTTTCATTTAAATTTTACATTAAGGAAATTGTAAATATGATTGAAGTAATTCGTGATAAATGTATAGGATGTGAGCTTTGTTTAAAAGCTTGTGCTTATGATGCAATTGTAATTATAGATAAAATTGCCGAGATCAATATGGATAAATGCACGCTCTGTGGGGCCTGTGTAAGTGCGTGTCCGTTCGATGCGATTATTATTCGAAAATTCGGGCAGGACAAAATTGATAGAAGTCAATTTAAGAATATTTGGATTTTTGCTGAACAAAAAAATAATGAAATATCTCCGGTAGTTTTTGAACTTTTAGGAAAGGGAAGAGAATTAGCAGATCAGCGTGAGTGTGATTTGGTTGCTATTCTTATGGGTCATAATATTGAAGATCTTTCTAAAGAATTAATTGCTTTCGGTGCAGATAAAGTTATAGTGGTTGATGATCCAAGATTAGAAAATTTTCTGGATCTTCCCTATGCTAAAACACTTACGGAACTTGCAGAAAAGTACATGCCGGAGATTATACTTTCGGGTGCTTCTGTGATGGGTCGATCTTTTATTCCACGAGTTGCTGTGGAATTACACACCGGCTTAACTGCAGATTGCACAGGTTTGGAAATTGATCTCGACACAAATAATTTATTGCAAACCAGACCCGCTTTCGGTGGAAATATTCTGGCAACAATAGTTACACCAAATCATCTTCCTCAAATGGCAACAGTCCGCCACAAAGTAATGGACCCGTTAGAAAGAGATGATTCCAGGAAAGGAACAGTTATCAAAGAAACTATTGATTTTTCTGCATTGAAAGACGATACAAAATTCTTAGAATTTGTAAAAGATGAATCACAAGCAATTAACCTGGTCGAAGCGGATCTTGTGGTTACCGGTGGTAGAGGTTTAAAGAATAAGGACAACTTTGTAATAATTGAAGATCTGGCTAAGGTTCTTGATGGTGCTATTGGAGCTTCCAGAGCGTCTGTAGATGCAGATTGGATTTCATATCCACATCAAGTTGGACAAACTGGAAAAACTATTAAGCCCAAAATATATATTGCTATTGGAATCTCCGGTGCAATTCAACATCTGGCAGGAATGCAATCCTCAGATTACATCATTGCAATTAACAAAGATCCTGATGCTCCTATTTTTAAAGTTGCCGACTTGGGATTGGTTGGTGATTTGTTCAAAATAGTTCCGCAAATAACAAAAAAATTAAGATAATATGAAAATTAAAGTTGATTCCTGTGTTTGTAATCCTGAAAAGATAATTAAAGGTGCAAACATAAGGATCAATAGTTCATTTCTCAAAGATATAAATGTACAATTTGATTGTTCAAATTCCATTGCTTATCCTCCTTTTATTAACAGTCACGATCATCTTATAAGCAATTGGTACCCAAAAGCAGGTTTTGGTAAAACATACCCTAACGTAAACATCTGGGTTGAGGATATGAAGAAAACAGATTCATTCCTCGAAAGAAATAAGGTCTGGATAAATGATGGCTCTTTTAATCTCACTCAAGAAGCTGCAAATCAGATCGTGTTATTGGGAATCTACAAAAACTTATTTTCCGGTTGTGCTGTTGTACAAGATCACATTCCAAAACAAAAACCATCCTACTATGAAAATAATCCAATAAATGTTCTTGAGAATTATACTCAGCATCATTCTCTTTCCATGGGCAACTGGTGGGGAGGTGACACAGCCGAAGAGGAATATGTAAAAACAAATGGTAATGTCCCATTTATTATGCATCTTGGAGAAGGAAATGATGATCTTTCAAGAAAATGTTTCCCAAAGTTGAAAGAGATGAAATTACTCAAATCTAATACTCTTCTCATTCATGGGATCGCGCTGAATAGAGAGCAGATTAAAGAATGTGCAGAAAACGGGACTTCCATCTGCTGGTGTCCTAATTCAAATTATTATCTAATAGGTGAAACGCTTGATATAGATGCATGTTTGGGATATGGTGTAAATGTTGTTTTAGGAACCGACTCCACAATGTCCGGGAGTGTTAATCTTTTGGAAGAGCTTAAATTTGCTCACCAGAAATTCCCGCATATTCCTATGAAGCAGATATTCAAAATGATCACAACAAATGCAGTAAAAGCGCTCAAACTTCCAAAAAAATACGGAACAATTACTGAATATACATCTAACTTATTGCTAATTAAAAAACATGATAAAGAACCATTTAGAAACTTACTTTCAACCCAAATTGAAGATATTGAGCTTCTTATTCATCAGGGGACTCCAATATATGGTGATGTTAAATTTTTGAATGAATTCGAGATAAATGAAGATGACTATTATTTCTTTGGAGAAAATAGATTTGTATTTGGACATCCGGAAAAGATCACAGATTCAATAAATAAGAAACTAGGGTACAAAAAAGATTTCCCTTTCTTACCTTTTTAAATGTTAAACATATCAGAGATATTCTGCAGTATCCAGGGTGAATCAACTTATTCTGGATTACCTTGTATTTTTATTAGATTAGCAGGTTGTAATTTGCGTTGTGATTACTGTGATACAACTTATAGTTATGAAAGTGATATTTCACTTTCTATAAATGACATCATTACAAAAGTAAAAGAGTACGATCCTGTAAGATTAGTTGAAATAACCGGTGGTGAACCACTTCTGCAATTAGAAGTTTACCAACTTTTTGATTCATTACATAAAGATGGATACACTATTCTTTTAGAAACAAATGGATCAATTTCACTAAAAGATGTACCTGATTATGTAATTAAAATTGTTGATGTTAAATGCCCGGGAAGTGGTGAGGAAGAAAGTTTCTTAATTAAAAACCTCGAATACATAAATGAAGAAAAAGATGAGATCAAATTTGTATTATCCGATAATTTTGATTATAATTGGGCAAAAGATTTTATGATTAAATATAAACTTAATGATTATGAAATTCTCCTTTCACCTGTTTCTGAAAAACTCGAATCACAAGGCCTTGCAAAATGGATCATTGAAGATAAACTTCCTATAAGAATGCAATTACAATTACATAAAATTATCTGGGATAAAGATAAGAGAGGAGTTTAGGAAAAAATATTTGTAGGGACGATTACCCTTAATCGTCTAAAAAGTTTTAGCAGGGTCAATTCAGAGAATTAAACATATTCCCGTCATCTCGCCCGTTCTCCGTAGCAAAGATACTACGAAGGATGAAAGCCTGTTGAGAGATCTCGATCACTTCAACAACAAACACGTTCAGGAATGAACGTGCAACATCATTGTTAGTTTTATTTTAGTAACAGACACTTCTTGCCGGCAATTGCTTTGCCATCCACTTTTAACTGATACATATAAATTCCTGATGAAACAGGCTGATTGTTTTTATCAGTTCCATCCCAAATTACAAAATGCTGACCCGCTGAAAGCTGATTAGCTGAATCGCTGACAAGCTGTTTCACTCTTTGCCCTTTAATATTAAAGATTTCAAGATTCACAAAATCGGAATTTTGTTTTACTGAAAACGAAATAGTTGTTTCAGGGTTGAAGGGGTTGGGATAGTTAGAAAGTGTAATCTCAGGTTTTGGGAATTCATCATCTACTGAGCTGGGTACATAAGTATATTCAAACAAACCAATGTTAGCCATTTCATTTGTAATAAGATAATTTATTCCATTATGTTCAATCAAATTAATGTTGTAGATATAATTCAATCCATTGAATATTGCAATTGGCTCTGTACTATTTGGCTTGTTTTCATATACTCCGAGAATATGATATATTTTTGCAAAGATAAGGTCATCATGTATTTCAATATCTGTTCCCCATAAAGGTTCAAAATACAACTCAGGATTGAGGGGATTATTCAACTTAAAAATCTGACCAGTATAATATATTGTACCTCTAGTTGTTAAATAGCCTTCTTGACCATTTAAACCTCTACATTGTGTAAAATTGTATATGTCATTTGCAATAAAGGGTACATTTTGCTCCAATCCATCAATTACAAGTAAATCATAATAATCCTCACCATAAGTTATATACGCAATTGAATTGATTACAGCAATACTATTTAAGTTCAATGTTGAAGGTAATCCATATTCAAATAATTCAACAGCTTCTCCTGGCTCAGAGATATCATATTTCTTCAATATATTTGTTAGATAATTGCATAGATAAATTGAGTTTGGATCATATTCATCGATGATGCAATTTGTCCATGCAAAATCAGATTGATTGTCTAATGTAATTGTATTTCTTAGAATCGGATTCTCAAGATCAATTACATCATAAATTTCGTTACTGAAATTCTCATAGTTCTTCAGTAACATCCAGTTACCTTGTTTATGTATAAACCGAAATTTTTTGTTATCAAACCATTCACCTAATTCAATATGATTTAGGGGATCTTCAATATCAAATAGATAATATCCGATTCTATGTTTTCTTGCTATCAACTTATTATTGTGAATAGTACCTATAGTGAATCTTTCATAATCATAATAACTTTCTAAATGCACAATAGAGTTGTTTTGTATTTCATAATGTTGAATGCCATAATTTGTAAAACTTACATAAAGGTTATTCTCATAACTATCACAAGCTAAACCAGAAAAACCATTTCCTATTGAAGAATCTACTAAAACCGGATTGTATATATCAGAAAAATCAATAAGCTGTAAAGAACCCGAAAAAAAAATAATAGCAGTATCATCCATAATAGAATACTGCATATTACCTGCCATATAGACTCCTTCTGGAAGTGTATATCTGGAAATATATTGCAAATGTGTTGCATCACTTATATCCCAGAAAGTGATATTTCTTAAATTTACTGCTGTTAAAATTGTATCATTTATTACTTTGAAATGATCAAAAGGATAATTACCATCAGAATATGCTGAGACATCAATGATTCCTATTACTTCAAACTCATCTGGAGGATTATATTGTTCAATATAAAATGTTAAACCATCCTGTCTTAATAGTAGACTGTCATTTACAACCTGATGATGATTGTCTGAAATAACCTGACCAACATATCCTAACTCAGGTAAAGTATAGAAATCATAATGAAAACCTTCTGAATCTAACCATTTCATGATCATATTGTCACCAAATGAAAGTATTGAACCTGAATCATATAATTCTGTATATTCTAATTGATCAACTATTGTAGGATTATTTAAATCACTTATATCAACTTTATAAATGATAATAAAGTAACCAGGAATAATAGAATTATTTGCATAGTATCCAGAAATTATAAAACAATATTGATCATTTACTACCATATTTAGAGGATCTGAAATAACAAGTGAAGAGATATCGGAAATACTACCATCTAAATGGATTTCATAGATTTCTAATCCATTTAGTGTTAAATATAGAAGGTTATCATTAATTATGTGAATACTATTAGATCCCGACATTGATTGAGCAAAAGCTAATTCACTAATCTTATCAATTTCAAATTCTTGTGCTGAAATAATTGTGAATATAACGAGAAAGGTAATAATTAATATTAATTTCATTGCAACTCCTCTACTTTACATAGTGTCTCTGGCAGCACTTTACAGTGCTACCAGAAGTTTTTATCTAGTCACCAGCAGGTGGATCATCAGGTTCTTTCCCAGATATATCAATAATAAAAGTATGTGGGGAAGAATAATAACCAAATTCGACAGTTTTTGTATCTGTATAAATTGGTGAGTTTTTTGTATTAGCAAATATAGTAGCAGTATATACGTCTATTGCATACAAATCACCTGTTACTTTCTGGACATTACTTGATGCAAAGATATCAAATTTTCCCGAAGCAGGTATTGTTTCTACTAATTCCTCTTCAGAATTTCTAATCTCAATATAAGCTTCTTCATTCCTGTTTGAATCCACATTCATAGTGAATGTAAAACCAAGCAAACTACCTGCTAACAAAATCATCGCTAAGATGCTTATAATTAATATTGTATTTTTACGCATTTTATTTCTCCTTGTTTAAAAGATTAACATTCAATTCATTCATTTTTCGGGAAACGTTAATGATTTTAAAAAGAGATTCTTCACACAAACTTATTCTTACAGATAATGAACAGCATATCTACCTCCTTCAAGAACAAATTGAAGGAAGAGAGTCCACAAATATTTTGACATCCAATCGATGATAATTATTTATGTCTCTTGGGAAGAGTGCTGTGGAGATTCATTTGCATTGCAGGCAGCTTTGCTGTATCGAAACACTCTCTTCCTTTTTTAAGTTATTACAATTTAGGCATTTTTAATTTTGTCTCATTTAATATTGCTAAGTACAATTCCAAAAAAAAAAAAAAAATGAAAACTTTGTCAAATGTTTTGTTGTTTTTTCTAATATAATTAGTTATTGATTTCCATTCCCGTGGGAATGACAATTTACTCATCACTCTGCCTGCCAAGCCATAGTTTATGTTTTGAAACGAAGGTTGGAGGAACCTTCTTACTGATCTTTTAACGAAGAGTTAGGGAATAATTTAGTATGTGTTGTCAATCCTTCCTATGGAGAACAACGTGAGAGATTCGTCAGCACGACTAATTTTTTTCCGTATTCTCAGTGTTCTCTGTTGTTATTTTTTTGTTCGTTGCTATTATTTTCAGTTTTCCGGCTTTTTCTAATTCAATCAAGTATTTCTCTAAATCATCTTTAAGGTGTTCTTCAATTGTGATAGAAATTGTAACATCTGCTACATAATCCACATTAACGATTTCAGCACTCAACTTCTCAATTTTGTATTTCAATTGTTCGGCAATATTATATCCACAAGAAATCTTATAAGATATAAGTTTAACAAGTTTCTTAAGTGGAGAGAGCTCAATTGCTGCTTCAACAGTTTTGCCATATGCTTCAATAAGACCCCGAATGCCAAGTTTAACTCCGCCAAAATACCGTGTTACAACTGCTACAATATTTGTCATCTCATGCTTTTTTAAAGCATTCAGCATTGGCTGTCCGGCAGTACCGGAAGGTTCTCCAGCATCAGATGAATGAAAAGTTTCTCCTTTCTCACCCACGATATATGCCCAACAATTGTGGTTTGCAGTTTTATGCTCTGCTGCGACTTGAGAAATGAATTCTTTAGCTTCCTGCATCGTTTTAACATAATGCAAATAAGCGATAAAGGTTGATCGTTTAATTTTGAGTTCTTTTTTTATATCTTTTGCAACAGAATAATAATATTTCATGATTTCTAATATTCAAGAAGTTTACGTAATTGTTCGGCATCCATTTTCTTAATTACGCTTTGACCTTCTTCAATAATATTATCAAACATCCTTTTCTTATTTTGTTGCAGATCAAGTATCTTCTCTTCTATTGTTCCTTTTGTAATGATCTTATAAACCATCACTTTTTTTGTTTGACCAATTCTGTGAGCTCTATCTATAGCTTGATTTTCACCCATTGGATTCCACCATGGATCAACTATTATCACAGTATCGGCAGAAGTTAGATTCAACCCATAACCACCTGTTTTTAAACTTATTAGAAAGGTTCGAATATTATTGTTATTATTAAAGTTATCAATTACCTTTTGTCTATTTTTGATTGAGCCATCCATATATTCAAAGGTGATCTTCTCTTCTTTTAACATTTCCCTTAAAATTTTTAGCATTTGCACAAACTGACTAAATATCAATAGTTTCTTTCCACCTTCTACAGCATCAACAATGATTTCACGCAAGAGTTCAAGTTTGCCTGAAAATTCAATATTCTCTTTAAGATCTTTATCAACGAGATGAGGATGATTACAGATCTGACGCAATTTGGTGAGAGCTGCCAGAATATGGAGATATTTATTCCCAACATTCTCAGTATCCAAATATCTATTTTTCACTTCTTCAAGGATCTGCAGATACATTTTTTCCTGAACCGGTGTAAGTTTGCAATAAACCTGCTGCACCTGTTTATCGGGAAGCTCTATTAAAACATCATTCTTCTTTCTTCTTAGAATAAATGGAGAAACAAGCATTTTGAGTTTATCATTGCTTTCTTTCAATTTAGTTGGATCATTCTTGTATTTACTAATGAAGTTTTTTGATTTTGGCAAATAACCCGGCATCAGGAAATCAAAAATAGACCATAATTCAGTTGGATTGTTTTCAATTGGAGTTCCCGAAAGCGCACAACGATGTTTTGCTTTCAATTTTTTAACAGCCTTTGTTCGCAAAGCTAAAGGATTTTTAATATGTTGCGCTTCATCTAAAATTATATAATCAAACTCAATTTCAGAAAGATCTTCAATGTCATTCTGAATAATTGAATAAGAAGCAAAAAGAAGATTCACATTCAGGTCTTCTAAAATTTGTTTTCTCTCTTTTTGATTACCCTCATACAGCATATAAGAGAGACTTTTATTGAATTTATTAATTTCTGCAGCCCAATTAAAAAGAAGTGTTTTAGGGCAAATGATCAAAGATCTTGAGTTTGCAGGAAGATCGGAGAGTATAGAAATGGATTGAATTGTTTTACCTAATCCCATTTCATCTGCTAGAATTCCTGAAAGTCCGAATCGTTCCAGCATTTTCATCCAATGATATCCTGCTTTCTGATAACTTCTCATTACAGGTCTAAGTATAGAAGTAATAGTAGTTCGTTCATCTAGTCTTCTTTTGAGGATTGCAGTGAACATCTCTTCTAGATACGAGTCTCCCTCGATTTTGATACCGCTATTTATTGTATTTAACTGATAAACATAAGGTAAATTATAGATGGAAAGTTTAAATGCTTCGCTTGGTGTTTTTTTGCTTTTATTTATTAATTTTTCAATTTCTAAGAAGGCAGTTTTATTCTCAAAATATAGTAATCTGCCATCTTCTAATTTCAGGAACTTTTCTTTTGTTTCAAAAAATTCTTTTAATTCCTGATGTGTAAATTTTATATCTTTGTAATTATATTCGATATCGTATTCAAACCAGTCAATTCTTTCGGTTTGCTTTGTTTTTATCACTGGCTTAAGATCAACTTTGTAAACAAATTCCTTCTTCAATTCATCCGAAAGTTGAATGTTCCAAGAAGGATCTGCATTCTCAAAAATGATTTTCTTTAACGCATCGATATTTTCCTGCCCTTCAAATATCAGTTGTGAATTTTCTTCCAACTTATGGGTTTTAGATTCAGGTAATTTATTTACAAAATCAAATATCTCATATTTGATCTGCGGTGGGATATAGAACCACGTAACTTCACCATCCTGATCATAACGCACAAGTTCGACAGGAAGTTGAATTGCAGACATTGGGATTTCATTTCCATTGGAATAATCCAAGATCCCATTTAATATTATCCTCTCATTTTCCTTGAATAATTTATAGGTAATAATGGGAGTGTTATGGTAAACTTCGGGAATTTCAATATCTTCATCGAAATCCAGATAGCATTTCATAAGGCCTAATTGCCGTGCTACAACAGAGTATAAATAAACAAGATCCGTTTTTTTTAGAATATATCCATCTGCAAAAATTTTCTTGGAAATACTAATTTTAAATGGTAGATTTATGGAGTTTACCACATTCTTTATAAATATATAGGTCGTCTTTCCTGAAAAGACTGCGGAGATCTGTTCTGCGTTAGATATTTTAAGTATATATTTATTAGATTCATATCTGCTTACCTGAAAATTCATTCTAAATTCATCATCGGAAAATTTGATGTTGTCACCGGTTTCTTTGATGTAAACTTTATTCTGCATGTTCTTGAGGATATTTATAATGTTTATGAATTTATGCTTATAGATTGTAAAAAAAGTGCCCTTTCGGCTGAATGAACACTTATTCTTATATAATAATCTTAGTAATTCCAGCTCTTCCGATGATAATGCTTTCATTTGTTTTTCTGCTTGAGGAATTAAAATAATATCTTCTTCTTTAAAATCTCCATCAGCACAAATACAAGCAATTATTCTTATTAAGAGTGGTTTGTAACTCTTCATATTGAATCGGACCTTATCGGTTTTATTATTATAAATATCGCTGATCTCGATCTTTGCATTTAATACAGTTCTCTGCCAAAATTCATTGTAATCTAATAAACTTGTATGATAAGTTTGAATTGAACTTTTTTCTAACATATCCGTAGAGAGAAAATTATACGCATATTTAATAATAGAAAGATAGTGCCGGCATTCCTTGTCGTCACATTCTGAGCAGGAGTGATTAATTATTTTTTCATTTTTCTTATCATAAAGGATTTCCATCTTTGCCGGGAAAGTATACTTTTTCGCTGGCACCGCTTCAAATCTGAAAACAACGTTCTTATTTTCATCAAGATAATTCTTATAGATCAAATCATCTTTCATTAACCTGATGAGCGAACTTTTAAAAAACCATGAATTGGAGTTTTCATGATATTCCTTACCAAATAATCTTGCCATTTCATCTCCAGATCGAGTTATTATTTAATCAATCTGCTAATTTAAAGAATGTTCGTATATAGTCAAGTGATAAAAATGTTGAGCGGTGCTTATAAAGCAGGTTTTAATAGATCATCAGATATGAATAAAACAATAACCTCAACATTTATTAATAATTCACTTGCGTATATTTATTTATAATTAAAATCTACAGAAAAAATTTGAGGTGTTTTCATGAAAACTGATTTATTGATCATTAATGCAAAGGAATTATTAACTTTAGCTGGTACTGATAGTCCTAGAATAGGATCTGAGATGAATGAACTCGGCATAATTTACAACGGTGCAATTGTTGTAAAAGAGGATAAAATCATTGATGTTGGATCTACAGAAGATATAGTAAAGAAATATGACAATCCTACCAAAATAATTGATGCTTCAGATAAAGTTATAATGCCTGGTTTTGTGGACCCGCATACACATCCGGTTTTTAAACAAACACGTGAAAATGAATTTGAAATGCGCATTAAGGGAAGATCTTATGTGGAAATCTCACAGAGCGGAGGCGGTATCTGCTCAAGTATATCTGGAGTTCGTGAGACTTCTGAAGAAGAATTATATCAGCTGGCAGAAAAAAGAATTAATAAGATCATTTCTAATGGGACGACAACCCTGGAAGCAAAAAGTGGTTATGGGTTATCTATGGAAAGTGAAATTAAAATGCTCAAAGTTATTAAAAAATTAAATAAAAATCTGCCTATCGACATAATTTCAACTTTTTTAGGTGCTCATGAATTCCCTGTAGAATATAAAGATGATAAAGAAAAATATATCGACATCCTAATGAATGAAATGATGCCAAAAATTAGAGAATTAAAATTGGCTGAATATTGTGATATCTTCACTGAAGATCATGTTTATAATATTGAGCAATCACGCAGGATATTAAATCGAGCAAAGGAATTGGGTTTCAAAATCCGTATGCACGCAGACGAGATCAAACCAATTGGTGGAGCAGAACTTGCCGGTGAAATTGGAGCTGTCTCTGCAGATCATCTCGGTGCAGCTTCTGATAAAGGAATAAAAGCAATGCGTGATAATGGAGTGACCGCCATACTTTTACCAGGTACGATATTTTCTCTCGGCATGAAATCTTATGCTAGAGCACGCGATATGATCGAGGCAGGATTAGCTGTTGCTCTTGCAACTGATTACAACCCTGGAAGCTGTAATTGCGACAGTATGCAATTTGTTATTACTCTTGCTTGCTTGCAAATGAAAATGACACCGGCAGAAGCTATAACCGCATCAACAATAAATGCGGCTCACTCTTTGGGATTAGGAAATAATATTGGAAGTTTAGAGATTGGAAAGAAAGCAGATATGCTAATAATGGATATGCCTTCATATCAATATTTACCATACCATTTTGGATCGAATAATGTTGAAACTGTTATTAAGAATGGAAAAGTTATTAGATAAATAAAAAAGCCTTCAATATTTCTTAAAACCTTGAAGGCTTTTGCTTAATATTTTTCTTACTTCAATTTGTTAAGTAATTCAGCAGCTTCTTTCTGCATTAATTTATCTGCATCATCGAATGGTGTCATTTCGGTAGCTGTTTGTAAATATTTTTTTGCCTCTTCTTTATCTTTCAGCTTTATATATACTTTACCTATCCATAAATAATGACGAACTTCATCCGATTTAGCTTCGATTGCTCTTTTGAAGTATTCAGCTGACTCTTCAAAACTGGCTTTAGGTGGAGTTTCATAAACAATTTTTGCAACTGTTCTTTCAATCCAGCTAAGATCAGCAAGCTCATAATGCCATCTGCCAAGCAAATGTAACGAACCATCATATGTTGGATCAAGTTCAATCGCTTTCAAGCCGTATTCTTCGACATCATAAGAATTTATGATCTTCTGTTTTGTCCCTTCCAGCATTCCGATCTTACCAATAAGAGTAGCATACCAGTGATTTGCTCTGGCAGAATTTGGATCTACCTTAACAGCTTTTTTTGCAGCTTCAAATCCCGGATAAAAATGAGCTTTATGAACTTCTTCATCTTCAGTCTGATCTGCAATATCAAAATGAACTTGAGCTAGTCTCCATAAGACTTCAACATCTTCTGGAAATTCAGCAGACAGTTCTTCCAATTGTGTTAGTTCAGTTTCATATTCACTTGCATCGTGTAAAGCATCGATTTCAACTAATTCAGCTTGTGGTACTGCAATTAAAACTGTACTAACCAAAAACAACATGATAAAAGTAATAATTTTCATAATTCCTTCCTTCATTTTTTAATTAGTAATTCTTTTAAATGTTCAATATATTTTTCCGGACCACCATATTGAAATCCAGTTTGAGCAATTGGAGTTCCATCAGGATCCAGTAATTGAACAGTTGGGAATCCACGAATTCCAAATCTTGTAGCTAAAGTACGGTTATAAGTTACTATTTCTGTCGATTGTTTAGTCTTCTTTGGAAAATCGATTTTTACCATTACCATATTTTCTGCTACATATTCCTGAAAAATGGGTTTAGAATAAATTTCTTCTTCAAGTTTCCAACACCATCCACACCAGTCTGAACCAGTAAAATGGATAAAAATTGGTATGTTTCTTTCTTGCGCAACTTCCTGAGCTTTCTCTAAGTTCGTGAACCAGGCAATTTTACTTTCTTCAGTGTTTTCTTTGCTCCCTTCCGGATTCTCAGCAATACATGCAGAGATCATGATCAGTGTGATCAAAGCCGAGAGGATAATAACTTTCTTAGTCATATTTCTTCTCCATTAACATAAATTATAGTTTTCATTTCAGAAGCTTTTCGTAACATTTCGGAAACTCCACAATATCTGGTTTCAGAAAGTTCCACAGCTTTTTTTATTTTACTTTCAGGAAGGTCATTTCCTATAAATTTAAACTCAATAGTTATTGTATGATATATCTTGGGATGCTCGTTGGTAAGTTCTCCAGAGACATCAATACTTAATTCATATTCTGTCACTTTCATTTTTCGCAATATGGAAACGACATCCATTCCGGTACATCCACCAAGTGAACTTAAAATTAATCCTTTAGGACTTGGTCCTTTATTTTCTCCACCCACTCCTGCATCAGCATCGATAGTAAAATGGTGTCCGTTTAATTCAACATCAAACGCCATTTTATCGATAAATGTTACAGTTGATTTTTGTTTCATAATGATGCTTCCTTTTCATCTAATGCTTTATGGTATGCATCAACATAAAGTTTAATATTCTCATAAATTTCTTCAACTTTATCTTTTGGAAGCCTATTGATTAGATCTTCCTGCAAGTTTAGAAAATCAATAATTGTATTTTCATTAGTTACCTTACCTTTAGCCGTAACTTCTCCCAACCAACTTCTGCGATCTTTTTCTGATGGATACCTTTTCACTAATTTTTTCTTAACTAATGTATCAACGATCCTAGTAATTCTGCTGTGAGATACTTTCAATTCCTCGGCTAGAACGTTCATACAAGTTGGCTTGTTAATTTGATTCAAAAAGTTTAATAGATCACATTCCATACGTCCAAGTGAAAGGCATCGACGTCGAATTCTTTCTTTCTTTGAGCAAAGTTTATAAAGCATACCACTTAATGCTGCATACTTCTGTACTGTATCTTTCATGATTCCTCCATATTATTATTTTCTTTCATTTTACAAAAAAATAATTAACTCCCAGAACTCATTCCGGCAATAAATATTTTACACTATCAAATTTTAAAATAATATAAAGTTAAATCAAATTTTGGCAAGTATTATTAATTCAAATCTGAAATGATCTTATCAATTATTTTTTTTGGTGTAATGCCTTCAGCTTCAGCAGCAAATGAAATAATAATTCTATGTTGAAGAACAATTTGTGCTACACTGATCACATCATCAATTGCAGGTGTCAATCTACCTTGCAAAACTGCTCTGCTTCTAGCAGCATACATCAAATATTGGCTGGCTCTAGGTCCGGCTCCCCAGCTTACCCATTTTTTAATGTAGTCGGGTGCATTATCATATTGAGACCTGGTTGTACGAGCAAGTTTTACAGCAAATTCAAGTACATGCTCGCTTACAGGAATTTTCTTTACTGCATTCTGGATTTGAATGATCTCTTCTGCACCAATTACAGATATAACTGAATTCAATGAAGCAAATGCATCATTTTTAACGATTATTTTCTCTTCTTCATAAGAAGGGTAATCAATATTTAAATAGAACATAAATCTGTCTAATTGTGCTTCAGGAAGAGGATATGTTCCTTCCTGCTCAATAGGATTTTGAGTTGCCAGAACCAAAAATGGTCTATCAAGTTCAAAAGTTTTATTACCAGCAGTAACCTGATATTCCTGCATTGCCTGCAATAAGGCAGCTTGCGTTTTGGGAGGTGTTCTGTTTATCTCATCAGCCAATATTATGTTTGCAAAAATGGGACCCTTAATATACTCAAAATATCTTTTCCCGTCAGCTTTGTTTTCTGCCAGAATATCTGTTCCGGTTATGTCAGAAGGCATAAGATCTGGGGTAAATTGGATCCTGCTGAATTTCATATTTAGAACCTTTGCCATTGTTGAGATCATTAACGTTTTTGCCAATCCCGGCACACCTTCCAGAAGACAATGTCCATTAGAGATTAACGCAATTAACATCTGTTCAATTATTTCATCCTGACCTACAATTACTTTTCCAATCTCTCGGATTATTTTTTCTTTGATCTCGGGAAGTTTTTCTAATAATTCAATATTCTTTTCCATATTAATCCTTTTTATTATTCTTTAAAAGTTGGTTCAAATTAATTTTAAGTACAATCAAGGAAATCCCACCTGTAAGTAATATCCAGATTGATGTTAATAGATGAGAAAACGTAACTGCTGCACTTGTTAGGTTTTCATTTACACCCAATGCAAATGAAAATATCAGCACCCACATGAACTGATTCGAACCAATCTGTGCAGGAGGAGTTGGAAGTATATATGTGAGATTCATTAGAGTATAACCAAATAATATTTTCATGTATGATACTTCTGAACCGAATGCTCTGAAAACTGCATAAATGTATATTGCTTCCGATAAAACGGCAAGCAGTGTAAGAAGATAAACAAGAAAATTCTCTGTAAATCTACCTTGCATTATTGCCATTCCATCCACAAAATTGATAAAAAAATCTTCAAATTTTCTTC
>JAOZPK010000140.1 GCA_029932755.1 Candidatus Cloacimonadota bacterium
ATCCTGAAGAACGTAGAAATCTTGGAGCACACTACACTTCTGAGAAAAATATACTCAAACTTATCAAACCTCTTTTCCTTGATGAACTCAGAGAAGAATTTAAGAAAGTTAAAACAAGTAAACCCAAACTTCATGAATTTCATAAAAAACTATCAACTCTCAAATTCCTCGACCCAGCCTGCGGAAGTGGTAACTTTCTCATTATTACATACAGAGAATTAAGACAATTGGAAATTGAAATTCTGCGAGAATTATTTAAAAGTGACGAACTCGTTACCGATATTTCCGATATTATATGGTTGGATGTAGATCAATTTTATGGAATTGAATACGATGAATTTGCTGCTCGAATTACCGAAACTGCCATGTGGTTAATTGACCATCAAATGAATATGAAAATTTCTGAAGAATTTGGGCAGTATTTTGCTCGCCTGCCTTTGCGTAAAGCTGCAAAGATTGTGAATACAAATGCCTTAAGAATTGACTGGCAAGAAGTTGTTCCCAAAACTGAACTTTCTTATATTTTAGGGAATCCACCTTTTTATGGGAAACAATATCAAACTAAAGAACAAAAAGAAGACATGAAACTTGTCTTTGCCGGTGTGAAAGGAGCAGGAGTTTTAGATTATGTAACAGCTTGGTATATCCGCGCTGCTCAATATATTCAAAATACAAAAATCAAAGTTGCGTTTGTCTCTACTAATTCAATTTCTCAAGGAGAACAAGTTGGAATTTTATGGAATGAACTATTTAATAAATACGATATAAAAATTCACTTTGCACATCGCACATTTAATTGGAAGAATAAAGCAAAAGGAAAAGCTGCTGTTCATGTAGTTATTATTGGATTTTCAAATTTTGAAGTAACTAGTAAAAAGATCTTCGATTATGAGAATATAAATGGAGAACCTCATGAAATAAGGGCACATAATATTAATCCTTACTTAATTATTGGTTCTGACAATTTCATCACAAAAAGAACTAAACCCATTTGTACATTTGCTCCACAAATGATTAAAGGAAGCATGCCTAATGATAATGGGTATTATTTATTTGATAAAAAAGAAATGGATGAATTTTTAATTATAGAACCTAATGCTAAAAATTATTTTAGGAAATTTATAGGTGGTCGTGAATTCATAAATAATATTGATAGGTTTTGTTTATGGATAAAAAATATTGAACCTTCAACCCTAAAATCTCTTCCTAATATTATGCAGAGGGTTGAAAAAGTGAAACAAAATAGATTAAAAAGTAAAAGAAAGGCTACTCGAAAAGGAGCTTTGACACCGACACTATTTGGAGAAGATAGGCAATCTGATTACAATTATTTAGCCTTACCAGAAGTATCTTCTCAAAGAAGATTATACTTGCCGATCGGTTATTTTCCCAAAGACGTAATAGCAAGTAATAAAGTATACATGGTTCCCAATGCAGATTTATATTCTTTTGGATTACTTGCTTCTACTATTTTTATAACATGGGTTAAAAATGTTTCTGGTAGACTAAAATCAGATTATTCAATTTCAACTGGAATTGTTTACAATAACTATCCATGGCCCAAAGATCCAAGCGAAAAGAATAAAAAGAAAGTAGAAGAAAAAGCCCAAAAGATTTTAGATGTTCGGGCAAGTTTCCCAAAAAGTAGTCTGGCAGATCTATACGATCCTTTAACAATGCCGCCAAAATTGGTTAAGGCACATCAAGAATTAGATAAAGCTGTAGATTTGTGTTATCGTCCGCAAGCCTTCACAAATGAAACGTCTCGAATAGAATTTTTATTTGATCTTTATAATGAATACACAATGCCATTGTTGAAAGAAGAGAAAAAGAAATGAAAGTTGGATCAGAATATTATCAATGCAGGTTCAATCTTGTAGATTGAATCGTAACATTTACTGCATGAATTCATATATTATGAAATATTTCGGACGCATCAACATGATACGTCCTGAAAGAAATATAAAACAACAAAATATTATGATTCTAAATTCTGAGGAGAGTATATGAATAAATTACTGAAAAAGCCAATGATAATACTAATATTAGTATTAATGCTGGGATACGTAATATTAACCGGCTCGGGAAAAATCTCTTTACAATTAGTGAAATTATTACCGGAAATTATCCAAACTGATTTTTATCTGAAAAATATTGGTTTTAAATTATTATTTGTGATATTCTCAATTGTAACAATGCTGTTGATACCTAAAATGAAACTTAGTGACTTCGGATTAAGATTACCTAAGAGAATAAATTATTTTAAACTAATCTGGCAGACTTTTGCTTTAACATTAGGTGGTGGAATTGTTTATGGATTGCTCTTTATGGGGTTATTGCGAAATCTCTTTGGTGATACTAATGAAATGGGATTCCCGGATAGCGGATCGTTCCTGAAAATGATTATTGTTGTATGGTTATGGTCGAGTATTTGTGAAGAAATTTTTAATAGAGGCTTGATACAATCTTTACTTAATGTTTTTAAAAAATACAAATTCTGCAAGCTTACTCTTTCTGTTTGGATTTCCGGAATAATATTCGGAGCAATGCATTTTTCTGTATTTAAATTCAGTAGTTCAATCTTTTTTGTTTTATTTATTGTTTTTAATACAACCACTCTCGGAGTTCTCGCTGCCTATTATCGAGAAAAATCTGAAAGTGTTTATCCTGCAATTTTGGTTCATATTTTAGGTAATGTTACGGGTTCATTACCGTTATTGATTAAAGCAATCTTTACATAGAAATTAAAATGGATAAAAAAAGTGAAATTTGAAATCCTCCCCTCTATGTCATTTCGACTAAGCATAGCGCGTGGAGAAATCTCATCTATAACGATTGCTTGATATAATTAAATAATGAGATCTCTCGATTACATTACATTTCACTCGAGATGACGATACGGTTATTTTTTCAAGTCTCAAAATGACGGGAAACATTGAGACAACAAAACAGGAGGTAGCCCATGGCTTTTAAGGTTTTGTTCTTATCACATGCACCGGATGCAGATTATAAGAAACATAATAGTATAATTGATACAGGAAAATACAGACTTTTAACCTTTGTTGTAAAGTCTCAAGCAGAAGCACTAACAATTTCCAAAAGAGTCTATGCAGAAGAGAAGATAGATGCTATCTTGCTTTGTCCGGGATTTTCTCATAGTGATGTTGCGGAAATATTTGAGGTTCTGGAAGGTAAAGTATCTGTAAATGTGGCCAGAGGAGACGGACCCAGCAGCAGAATTGCACAAACTGTTATCAAGCGAGAATATTATAGTAAATAAAATATCATCATCCTGCTTGCCTGGTCGTAGCGGGGTGAAAACTGGACGAGTCTCTCACGTTGTTTAAATTAATCGTCATCCTGACGAGTCTCTCACGTTGCTCTCTTAAGGAAGGATAGATAAAGAATAACAAATACTCTTATGTGTATATCTTAACCGATGACAATAATGATAAATTATACATTGGAGTTACTTCCAATCTAATTAAAAGAATTTATGAACATAAAAACAAACAAGTATCAAGTTACACAAAAAGAAATAATATTCATAAACTAGTCTATTATCAAGAATTTGGTGATATATATTTAGCCATCAGTAGAGAGAAACAATTAAAGGGTCGTTTGCGTAGTAGAAAAATTAAACTGATTGAAATTAATAATCCAAATTGGAATGATCTATATGATGAGATCACTGAATAATTTCTCCTTATTCTTCATTAAGAGTAACAGCAAGAAGAATTCCTCAGAAAGACGGAGTGCTTTATTTTATCGTCATCCTGACGAGTCTCTCACGTTGCTCTCTTAAGGAAGGATAGACTAATAATGGAATCCCTTGCTCTCCGTTAAAAGATTGGCAAGAAGACTCTTCAGAGTGACGGGGACATTAATAGTAACTTACCAATATTGCATTGACAAGGTTTTTGCTGAAAAGTTGTTTAGTTTTTGTATGGATAATAAAAAAGAAATAATGAAGATCACCCTTTGGGGATTATTGCTGAATGTGTTTATCTCCATCCTCAAGTTTGTGCTGGGTTTTTTGGGGAACAGTCAGGCAGTTGTAGCAGATGCTGCACATAGTTTTTCCGATACTTCCACAGACCTTGTTATTTTGCTAGGAGTGAAATACTGGACGGCACCACCTGATCGTAATCATCCTTTTGGTCACCAGAAAATTGAATCGTTTATCACAATATTAATTGGTTTAATGTTGTTGTCTGCCGCTGGTGGAATCGGCTATCATGCATTTGCAACTTTAGATCATGAACATACAGAACAGCTAAAACTTTTTACAATAATTGGTCCTATTATTTCTATAATTTTCAAGGAATTGCTATTCCACAAAACATATAGGGTTGGAGTAAAAACAAACTCATCTTCGGTTAAAGCAAATGCCTGGCATCACAGAACTGATGCGCTGTCATCAATACCTGTACTGATTGCAGTTGTAGCTTCCATAATAAATCCCAAACTGATAATTCTGGATCATATTGGAGCTATCATCGTAGCTGCTTTTATTATTAAGCTGGCTGTTGGAATTATTTATAAGAATATAAGTGAGCTTATTGACACCGGCATAACAGAGAAAGAATATCAGCAGATTTCTGATGTCATTTCTAAAATTGAGTGTGTGAAAGGATTTCACAAAGTTAGAAGCCGTAAATTGGGTAGTTCAATTTATTTGGATCTGCATTTGGAAGTTGACGGTAATCTTTCGGTTACAAGAGGACATGACATTTCGGAAGAGGTAAAAAGCACCTTACTTAAAAGTAATTCAAAAATAATTGATGTGATGGTTCATTTGGAACCAGATAATGGTGTGCAATAGTCACTCTGAGGAATTCTTATGAAGGCTATCGACGAAGAGTCTGATTAATAGTAATTAAAAGAGTTAAAGATGAGATGTTCTTATGTTTATATTTTAAGTGATGTGA
>JAOZPK010000141.1 GCA_029932755.1 Candidatus Cloacimonadota bacterium
ATACAACCTCGAAGATTTCCATTTTGATGTAAGGTTACAAATACAGCTCTTTCTTCTAATAAAATATGGTTATCTGACTTGCCTAAAATATATTGATGATCATGATCTAGATAAAACTCAATACTGTTTCTTGCTAAATTTAATAATTGTGATCTATTTTTCTCATTCATGAGCTATTATGCTCTTTCTTTCCGATTATTAAGCAGGATCTTTCGCATAACTGAAGCATATTTCCTACGCTCCTTGATTCGTACGTCTCCAACTATGAAGATACTCAAAAGTAATATTCCGATTATATATCCGGGCAGAAGTAACCATAATGATTGAAGATCATTTAAGGTTGTAAAGGTTCTATATGCTACATATAATGTAACAAGCATACCTACAGTCAAAAAAATATTATTTACTATAACTTCAAAGGAAGCCTTTTTTTGGTCCCACTTTAACATTTTACGCATGAAATCTTTCTCTTTTTTATTTAAAGGTATAGCCATATCCCCTCCCCTTATTTAAATATTTATACCTAATTCTGTAACCACTGAGAATTTCTAAAAAGATGCTTATCCTTTTCGAATTCCCCAGTGTATGATATCAACGATTTTTTCCTTCATTTCTACTAATGAAAAAGGTTGGTTTTTGGTCGACCATTCTGCAAGTAGAAAATCCATTGTACCAAAAATTATTAAGGTCAAAGCTTTTGGATCAACAACTCTAATACTGTTTTCAGTTATTGTATCGATAATTAGTTTCTCAATGAAAGTAATATATTCTTTAAGAGGATTATATGAAGGATGCTGCTCATAAAAATCTGGACTTTGTCGTAATTCTATTGCTAAAAATCTGACAACTGCAGGTTGTTTTGTGAACATCTCAACATGAAGATCAAAGAATTTTAAAAGCCTATCCAAAGCTGTTTTTTCATAATTAATTGTGTTTTTCATTTCATTTAAGATATTTTCTGTTAACTCATCAAATGCAGAAACTAATAAATTTTCTTTGTTATTAAAATACAAGTATATAGTGCCATCGGCAACTTTGGCTAACTTCGCAATATGTGAAATTTTCGCTTTATGGAATCCTTTATGTGAAAATACATCTATCGCTGCTTTAATAATAGCATTTCGTTTTGATAATTGCTTGCCAGATAGATTTTTTTTATTTTCTTTCATAACATTTCCTTTGAAAAACTCATGTAATAATTAAAACAAAACTTTAGCATTAGTCTTATATGTCAATTTTTTTATAAATTAAGCTAGAATGGCGAAGTATTTGTTTATTTAGGTTTATTTAATCATCTGTTTAGCCTCTAGTGTAGTTATTAATTATAATACTTTATTTCTACAGTAATTATCAATATAATTTAAACTATTACATTCATTTTTTTTAAATAGAAATGGCAATTTTACAGAATTCATTACCCTGTATAAGTGATTCTACTAGTTTAACTTTTACTTCTCTCTGCAGTATGAATTCCCAAATGTCTTTATAAAATCCAGCTCCGCAGTAACAATAGTTTTTATCTAAAGGTTTTTTATCAGTTTTTAGTGCTTCGCGAATTCGTGGACAATGGCAGTAAAGATAACGCTTTTTTGCCGGATCTTCAGCTTGAAAATATTCATGAAAATCTTTTGGTATTTTCACTGCAGTAATTGTATTTCCATCTAATTTCCCAGCCATTCCCATTTCATGCTCTATGATGTATTTCAATTGATCTTCATTAAGATTTTTATACTTTGTTATTGATTTTTCAAAATATTGTTGCAAAAGTTGATGAACATATTTCAGATCTTTTGTTTTTGCATACTCATCTCGTAGTATTTTCAGATAGTCTTTTGGAGCTAGACAGGCGCATCCGCACATCACACTTATCACTTTTTCTTCTGTGAGTTCCTGATTGAGCGTTTCCATTAGTAGATTTGACCAGTTAATAGTTTCCTGATGGGAAAGCGAAAAATTCTCGAACAGGCTAGATTTACCTATATTTTTTAAACTAATCTTCAGTTTGTACAGCCATTGTTTTTCAAAATCATTCATCTCTTCCTCCGTTTCAAACCAAAAATAATCACGAATTATAATTAAGGATTTTTATCTAATTTTATATTGATTCGTCAAATGGAAAATTTTATTTGCTCAATAATTTCAATTCGAGTCATTCATAACCTATTCTACTTTATAATAATCTACTTGACAGTAAGAACGTAATAAATTGCATGACTATTAGAAAGTATAATAGTCGAAAGTAAAATAAATTTTGCAGGGATTTGAGCTTATTAATGTCTAAATAATAGAAGTTGGAGGAATGATGTCAAAAATCGATTTGGTTGTGTTAGGATTTTTAAAAAGTAAACCTATGCATGGGTATGAAATGGCTGGTTTTTTTGAAAAACGTGGTATCGATATGTGGATTAAAATTAAGACTCCATCTATCTACAAAGCTTTAAATAGATTGGGAAAAAAAGAGTTGATTTCCTATAAATTTGTACAATCAGAAAACAGTCCACCCAGAAAAGTTTATAGTATAACAAAAGTAGGTAAGGAATATTTCAATGAATTATTACATAATATTCTCACTGATGACAAAATTACATCTCCGTTTGATTTTTGGAATGCATTAAGATTTGCCAAAGGAAATCTCACAAAAAATCAATTTATTACTATTATTGATACAAGACTGGAAATAATTGCAAAGAAAGAACAAGAATTGATGGCAAAACACAATAAAGCTGAATTAGATGGTAAATTAAATAATATTCCGTTCTATGGTAAAACGGTAATGGAGTCATTTGTGGAGATCAAGAAAATTACCAAAGATGCTCTTTTAAAAATCAAAGAAGAAGCTGATCTTCCCGAGAATAAACAAGTCTTCAAAAAGGAGAAATAATGAAAAAATTTTTATTATCAATTATAGTGATTCTGATATCATTAGGCTTAATTGCACAATCACTATCGTTGGATGAAGCAAAACAACTTGCTCTAAAGAATAATCCGGATCTGTTATCTCAACAGCAAACAACCAAAGCCAGTAAGAACAATCTTTGGCAATCGTATCTAAATCTGATCCCTTCAGCAAGTTTAACTGGTAATTATACTAAATATGATGAACAAAGATTGATGATGGGTTTAGAACCAGCGGAAGAATCCAAATCATATGGTTACACAATCGTTCAACCTGTTTTCAATGGTGGAAAGATCTGGTTAGGTGCACGAATAGCAAATGACGGATACAAGATAGCTAAAGAAAATTTGAAGAATAAAACTTTAAGCACAATAGCTGATGTGGAGTCTAAATATTTTAATGTTTTAGAAAATCAGGTTTTGCTGGGAATCTCTAATAAAGATCTGCTTGCTTCCCAAACAAATGTAGAGATAGCTAAAATTCGTTTTGATGCTGGGACACTCTCTAAAGCAGAATATCTGCAGTTACAATCTGAATTAGCTGGAAAAGAAGTGAGCTTGATACAAATAGAGAATCTTTACCAGATAAGCTTATTAGAACTGGCGAATTTCTTACAAATTGAAAAGGTTAATGAACTTGCAAAAATTCCAATTGAGACACATCAAGCAACATTAGATAAATTGAGTAATAAATCACTTTCCGAATTAGATGAAATGATAGATACGATCATTAATATTGGAGAAAATAATAATCCTTCATTGAAGATATCGGAAATATCAGTTAACACAAATAAGAAATCCTTACTAATGGTAGGTGGCAATTTTCTGCCATCCGTGAATTTGCAATATTCTAATAATTGGTCAAAATACGATTTTCAAGATGAATATAATAAAAGTGGTCAATTGGGGATCAATCTTTCTATCCCGATCTTTCCGCTGATGGATAATGGTTTAGGAGTTGCAAAAGCTAATCACAATCTGAAGCAATCGAAATACGCGTTAGAAACGGTTAGTGATGGGATTAAGCTTTCACTGCAAAGTTCTTTGATAAATCTGATTGCGGCTGCTAAGACTGTAAAGTCTTCCAAGCTGGCAATGGAATATTCTAAAGAAACATACGATCAGATGAAAGAAAGATTTACTCATGGTGTAATTACTGCCAATGATCTTCTCTCGGTAGAAGTTATGTTCACGTCTGCGCAAAATCAGTACACTACCAGCTTCTATAATTTCCTGCGTGCAAAATCATCTTTGCTCCTTGTGATGGGCATTGAAGATCCACAAATTTTAGAAAAAATAATAAATAGATCAACGGAGGGAAAATGAAGCAATTGGTTAAAATAGTATTAATTATCTTTGTGATCTCAGTATCACTTGTTTCCTGTTCTAAAAAAGGAAAACCAGGTATGAAGATGAACAATAATACGAAAGAGAAAGAAGTTATTGTAATGGTGCAGGAAATGAAACTACAGAACTTAGATAAATATGTAAATATTATTGGGAAATTAGAAGGGATAACAGACGTAGATCTTTCTAGTGAGACAAATGGGAAAGTAATAGAAATTTATAAAAATCTAGGTGACTGGGTGAACAAAGGTGATGCAATTGGAAGAGTTGATAACACCGATGCAGAGAATATACTTCTGCAAGCACAAGCATCTTTATTAGCATCAGAAGCAAACTTAGAAACAGCTAATATGAGTATGACCGCTTCACAAAAATTGTACGACGAAAACAAAATATCAGAACGAGAATTTCTACAGGCAAAAAGTTCTCTCAAGAATGCTCAGGCAGGATACAACGGAACTTTGGCAAGTGCAGAATCTGCACGCAAGAATTTGGATAATTCTCAATTCACTGCTCCTGTTTCCGGTTATATTGCCGAACTAAGATTGGAAGTTGGGGAGATGGTTAGCCCGGGAATGAAAATTGCCGGAATCGTAAATTCAAAGAAGCTTAAGATCAAAGCAGGAATAAGTGAATCTGATATCTCATTTGTTCAAAAAAATGATCCAGTAA
>JAOZPK010000142.1 GCA_029932755.1 Candidatus Cloacimonadota bacterium
CACGCCTTAACACGAATTTTTTAAGAGTAAAGGTCCACTAATTTCACGAATTTTCACGAATTTATTATGGGGCATAGGTTCACGAATTAGTACGAATTATTATGAGTGATTTGATTTATAAAGACGAGGTATTTGCAATTGTCGGTGCCGCTATGGAGGTGCATAAGGAGCTGGGGTGCGGGTTTCTCGAGGCGGTTTACCAGGAGGCTTTCCAGCTGGAGCTGCAGAGCCGGAATATTCCGTTTGTCTCTCAGAAACAACTGCCCCTGTTCTATAAAGGTCAGAGGCTGGCGAAAGAGTATTATGCCGACATTATCTGCGACAATAAAATCATCGTAGAATTAAAGGCCCTGGATCAACTAACCCCGATCGCCACCGCCCAAATTCTAAACTACCTGAAAGCAACCAGCCTCAAAGTAGGCCTCCTAATAAATTTCGGCTCCACATCCCTGGAATGGAAACGATATGTCCTCTAACCCGGACAGTATCAAACTAAACTTTCATCAGTGATCTCCCTACGCCCCAGCCTTTAAAAATTAGTGACAATTAGTGCAATTCGTGGATTCCAGCCTTTAAAAATTCGTGACAATTAGTGTAATTCGTGGACATAATTCGTGGACATAATTCGTGGACCCATCACACATTTTTCCTTTGCATTTTCCCGGCATTCGTCCTATAATTCCGTTCAACAACTGAACAACCTTCCCGACGAGCGCCCATGACCGACCCTAAACTCGCCGACGCCACCGCCTACGCCCTCATCAAGCAGCTTGAGGACGATCCCTCCCTCACCCAGCGGGCCCTTTCCCGCACGCTCGGCATCAGCCTCGGCAAGGTCAACTACTGCCTCAAGGCCCTGGCCGCCAAGGGCTGGGTCAAGATCCGCAACTTCGAGAAAAACCCCAACAAGCTCGGCTACGCCTACCTCTTAACCCCCGCCGGCCTCGAAGCCAAGGCCCGCCTCACGGCCCGCTTCCTGCGCCGCAAGATGGAAGAGTATGAAAAACTGCAGGCGGAAATCGAGGCTCTGCGCCGGGAAGTCGGCAACGAAAAAGACGAATTGCCACTTGATGAACTCGATCAAAACAGTTTTCTTCATCGATGATGTAATAAGCTATGGTTCTCATTTTGGACGGTAAAGAATGAGTTTGAAACTTACCCACCTCCAGCAGCTCGAAGCGGAAAGCATCCATATCATCCGCGAAGTCGTAGCCGAATTCGATAACCCGGTGATGCTTTACTCGATCGGCAAGGACTCATCGGTGATGCTGCACCTGGCCCGTAAAGCCTTTTATCCCGGGCCGCTGCCGTTTCCCCTGCTGCATGTCGATACAACCTGGAAGTTCCGCGAAATGATCGAATTTCGCGAAAAAATGGCCGCGGAATGCGGCTTCGAACTTTTGATCTACACTAACCGAGAGGGCCTTGAGCAAGGAATATCACCGTTCACGCACGGCTCGGCCCTCTATACCGATATAATGAAAACCGAAGCCCTGAAACAGGCTCTCGACAAATACAGGTTCGACGCCGCCCTGGGCGGTGCCCGGCGCGACGAAGAAAAATCCCGGGCCAAGGAGAGAATCTTCTCCTTCCGCACCAGCGATCACCGTTGGGACCCCAAGAACCAGCGGCCGGAATTGTGGAACATCTACAACGCCAAAGTCAATCCCGGCGAAAGCATTCGTGCCTTTCCCCTTTCCAACTGGACCGAACTCGATATCTGGCAATACATCTATCTCGAAGAGATTCCCATCGTACCGCTCTACTACGCCGCCGAAAGGCCGGTGGTTGAACGTGATGGCATGCTGATCCATGTCGACGATGACCGTTTCGAACTCAAGCCCGGTGAAAAAGTAGAACTCAAGTCAGTACGATTTCGCACTTTGGGCTGCTATCCCCTGACCGGCGCCGTCGAATCAGAGGCCGCGACCCTTCCTGAAATCATCCAGGAGATGCTGCTTGCCAAAACCAGTGAACGTCAGGGTCGCCTGATCGATCACGATCAGGCCGGATCGATGGAAAAGAAGAAGCAGGAGGGTTATTTCTAATGGCTCACCAATCCAACCTGATCGCCGAAGATATCCACTCCTATCTGAAAGTCCAGGAAAACAAGGATTTGCTTCGCTTCATCACCTGCGGCAGCGTGGATGATGGCAAAAGCACCTTGATCGGGCGTTTGCTCTGGGACACGAAACTGATCTACGAAGATCAACTGGCCGCTCTCGAAGCCGACAGCAAGAAGGTCGGCACCCAAGGCGGTGAAATCGATTATGCCTTGCTCCTGGACGGCCTCCAGGCCGAACGCGAACAGGGCATCACCATCGATGTCGCCTATCGCTTTTTCTCCACCGACAAACGCAAATTCATCGTCGCCGACACCCCGGGTCATGAACAATATACCCGCAACATGATCACCGGGGCTTCGACCGCCGATGTCGCGATCATCCTGATAGACGCCCGTAAAGGCGTCCTCACCCAGACCCGGCGTCACAGCTACCTGGTATCCCTGGTCGGCATCAAGAACGTTCTCCTGGCGGTCAACAAGATGGACTTGGTCGATTACAGCCAAGAACGCTTCGAAGAGATCCGGGCCGAATATCTGCAAATCGCCGAAACCCTCAAATTTCAACAGATCACCTGCATCCCAATCTCGGCCCTAAAAGGCGTCAACATAGCTCCCAACTCAAATCTTAAATCTCCCAGCTCAAAACTTAAATCTTCCAGCTTCCAGCTTAAAGCTATAAACTGGTATCAAGGCCCATCCATCCTGGAATACCTGGAGACCGTCGAAATATCCGATACCGCCGCAAACAAGCCTTTCCGTATGCGGGTGCAGTGGGTCAATCGGCCCAATCTCGATTTCCGCGGTTTTTCCGGCACCATAGCCTCGGGCACCATCCGCCCCGGCGACGAGATCGTGGTGATGTCTTCGGGGCAGTCGAGCCGCATCTCCCGGATCGTCACGATGGATGGCGATCTCGACGAGGCCGTGGCCGGACAAGCGATAACTCTCTGCCTGGAAGATGAAATCGATATCAGCCGCGGTGACATGCTCGCCGACCCCAAGGCGCGGCCGGTCTATGCCGACCAGTTCCAGGCCAAACTCGCCTGGCTGCACGAAGAGCCCCTGCTGCCCGGCCGCAATTACCTGATCAAGGTCGGCTCCGCCACGACCACGGCCCAGGTCAGCAAGCTGAAACGCAAGATCAATGTCAATACCCTGCGGCTCGAGCCCGGTACGACCCTGGCAATGAACGAGGTCGGGGTCGGCAACCTCAGCCTCTCCCGGCCTATCGCTTTCGACGCCTACGCCGACAACCGCCACACCGGCAATTTCATTCTCATCGACCGTTTCACCAACGCTACCGTCGGAGCCGGTATGATCGACTTTCCGCTGCGCCGTTCCAGCAACATCCACTGGCAAGCCCTGGCCATCAACAAGCAGAGCCGCGCCGCCCTCAAAAACCAGAAGCCCATGGTTCTCTGGTTCACCGGCCTCTCCGGGGCCGGCAAATCGACCATTGCCGACCTGGTGGAGAAAAAGCTCCACTCCCTCGGCAAGCACACCTATCTGCTCGACGGCGACAATATCCGCCACGGCCTCAACCGCGATTTGGGCTTCACCAACGCCGACCGGGTCGAAAATATCCGTCGGGTCGCCGAAACCGCCAAGCTCCTGGTCGATGCCGGGCTCATCGTGCTGGTTTCGTTCATCTCTCCTTTCAAAAGCGAACGCAAATTGGCCCGCGATCTCCTGGAGCCCGGCGAATTCATCGAAATTTTTGTAGACACCCCACTCGCGATATGCGAAAAGCGCGACCCCAAGGGGCTTTATAAAAAGGCCCGCGCCGGTCTCCTGAAAAACTTCACCGGCATCGATTCAGCCTACGAGCCCCCGGAGAATCCCGAAATAACCATCAACGGTGAAACCCCTCCCGAAGCCCTCGCCAACCAAATCATCGCCTTTTTAACTGGGGACAGACCGCTGTCTTGAAGAAACAATGCACAAGCAAAGCAGCCTGTCTGGCAAATACACAGCCTTGAAAACAATTGCTTTTTTTACGCTTTCAGATTGTAAAGCCATCTATCAGCTGGACAGATGGTAATGCCGGCAGTTTCCCGGGGCTGGCGCAGATTTAAGACCAGCTGGACAAATTTCACCGAAACAAAGCCTTTCCGATTCTGGTAGTAACGCAGATTTTTCCCCGGTTTGGAGTCGCTTAGTTTTACTTCAACGGCAGTTTCAAGCTTACCTTCTGCGGTGATAACGAAATCGATCTCGTGGCCCTCCTTGTCGCGGAGATAGTACAAGCCGGCCTCTTCACCTTCAACATCCTGTCGATACTGGACATCCTTAAGCAGAGAAACGGCAACCGTATTTTCAAAACGGGCCCCTTCATCTTGAACGTAACCGCTGTCGTAAAAATATATTTTAGGCTGCTTTTTCAAGGCCCGGGCAATGTTTTTGTGAAAAGGGTGAACCGTAAAAACCAGGTAAAGGCTTTCCAGGACCGCTATATACTTTTTCACGCTGTTGGCAGAGATTTGAAGATCTTCCGCCAGGGAGCTGTAGGAGATCGGCGAGCCCACCCGGGCCCCCAAAAGTTCAATCAGGAGCTTGAGACTTCTGATTTCATTGATGCGGGCGGCCTCGGGAATATCTTCGCGCAGCATATCGGTATAATACTGACGGCGCCATTTTTTCGCATCAAGTTCATTCTCAGCTAGAAAAGGTTCGGGGAAACCACCTCGGCGGTTGATTTTTGCCAGGATTGAAAAGGTCTCTTCCTGCTCCTGAGATGCCACTTCTTTGAGCGACAGGGGATTGAGATGGTAATGAAAA
>JAOZPK010000143.1 GCA_029932755.1 Candidatus Cloacimonadota bacterium
GCTGCAAATTACTGGATCGGTAGATTTATTGGCAGACCATTAATTCCCAAACTTAGAAAAAGCAAAAATGGAAGAAAGGCAATCCGATATGTTAGAAAGTATGGAACTTACAGTTTGTTTATTGCCTGGGCACCATTTGTGGGGGATCCTATTACAATTGCAGCCGGAATTTTCCGAATTAATTTCCTGAAATTTTCAATTATTGTATATTCATTTCGGATTGTTGGTTATATAATTGTAGCTGCATTTTTTGTGTGAATTAATGCTCGTTCAAGAATGAACAAGATACAAAACACTTTCTATTTCGTTGTTCGTTCTTGTTCGTTGCTAAATTTACCCTTTCAAACCACTTGAAGCAAAACTGGCTATGATCTGTTTTTGAGCAAACAGGAACAAAATAACCAAAGGTAAAATGCTAAACGTAGAAGCTGCCATAAGAAGTGATGTTTGCGCAGAAGCTTCTTGAGAGAAATAACTTAGGCCAACCTGAAGTACCCTGAGACCAGGACTATCCGTCATTATAAGTGGCCACATGAAACTATTCCAACTTCCTATAAAACCAAAAATAGCCGCGGTTACGATCACAGATTTAGAAAGCGGAAGAACCAATGTCCATAAAGTACGGAAGCGTCCGCAACCATCAATTCTGGCAGCATCAAAAAGTTCATCAGGTATAGTTTTAAATTGCTGCCGGAGCAGGAAGATCGTGAAGATATTGGCTATCCATGGAATTATAAGCGCATTATATGTATCAATCCAGCCCATATGATTCAAAAGCACGTAGGATGGAATTAGGTAAACCGGTTGAGGAACCATCATCATACTTATAAATAGATAAAAGATGAAATCCCTGCCCTTGAACCTCATTGTGGCGAATGCATAAGCTGCCAGAGAACCGGTTATCAATACTCCAAATACGACTGAAAATGAAACAAAAAGTGTGTTAATAAAATATCGTTTAAATGGAACTTTCGTGAATGCTTCTTTATAATTTTCAAAATGTAGTTTAAACTCTTTCTTTTCTACAATATTTGAAGTTGCAACTTTTTCATAAGAGCGAATACGGTTCATATTTTCATCGAATATATGAATATAAGTACTGTCTCCATCAACTTTAACAGGAGTAATTCGATAAATTATTCCATCTTCTTCATAAGTGGAATATTGTTCAATGGGCAAAAATCCGACATTCCCTTTATTAACTTCCAATTGAGATTTAACCGATGTTGTTATCATCCAGATAAACGGAATTATCATAAATAGACCGCAAACACTAAGAATTATATATGAGATTGATTTTTTCATAGGATTACCTTAATAATGGACTTTCTTTTCAAGTCGTTTCTGGAATAATGTGAGAGTTAAGATAATTCCAAATAGAACAAGAGCAATAGCACTTGCATAGCTGAGGTTATTGCTCTCACCAAATCCTTTATCAAATAGGAAGTAAACGATCACTTTTGTTGTTCCAAGTGGACCTCCAACCGGTGGACCGGTCATTAAGTAAATTTGTGAAAAAACCTGGAAAGTTACTATCGTTGTCATCATAAGAACGTAAAATGTAGTGGGTGAGATCATCTGCCAGGTGATCTTGAAGAATTGTCGTATCTTTCCTGCTCCATCAATATCAGCAGCTTCATAATATACTTTCGGAATATTCTGCAGTCCTGCCAGGTAAATGATAGTATTATAGCCAAGCCCTTTCCAGATAGTTACAATAATTATGCAGAATAAAGCGAGTGAAGGACCTCCAAGCAATAAATAAAGTGTATTATAACTCATTCCAATTCCACTTGAAAGAGTTTGGACAAAACCACTGAAATTTATTCCTAGATTACTTAAGAAAATATCTGTTACTCCACGGCTTTCTGCTAACCAGCCCATCGAATCAAAACCAATTTTGGTCAGGAAAAAATTTGCCAGTCCGGTCTGCTGATTAAATATGATCTTCCATACAATAGAGATAGCAACCATCGAGGTTACGGTTGGAATAAAATAAATTGAACGAAAAAGGCTTTTCAATTTTTCAATTCCATTCAAGAAATTTGCAAAAACAAGAGAAAGTACTAAACTTATTGGAACAACAAAGATCACTAAATAGAAGGTGTTAAGCATTGATTGCCAGAATTCTCCATCATGAAACATCATTATGTAATTTTCAAATCCGATAAATTTTCCGGGACCAGTTATCGTCCAATCATAAAAACTAACTATGAACGATAAAATAATAGGTATAAGGCGAAAAACAATTATAATAATTGCTGCCGGTAAGATATATAAATATGGCCCAAAATCAAATTTCTTTTTCATATTATTTCCTATCTTTTCTCTTTCGACATTTTAATTAAGTTCATCAGTGTCAATTGAATTTTGAAAACGTAAAATTAATGTACTAAAAGTAATTTGAACATAATAAGATTGTTGACACGAATATTGGAAAATACAATTAATGAAAACAGAAAAATACTAAGGGAGAATCGATGAAATTATTCAAATTGTTTGTTATATTTATGGTTTTAATCTCGATTAAACTTTCTGCAGAGATTGTTCACTACTCACAATTACCGGAGGATATTCAAAGAATAGTTATTCCCGATATGGAAGGCAGAGTTTTAATAAATGATTTAGACTCAAAGTTTATTAATAATATTAAAAGGGAAAGAGAACTCCCTTTAGTGGTTGATGGTTGGCCTGTTAGTTATACGGGCTCAAATTGTAAAAATGGTGCAATTTATGTAAATATGGATTCTGATCCGGATTTAGAGATCCTATTTGGTGTCGGAACAAAGATTACAGCTCTGAATTTAGATGGAAGTGTAGTTGATGGTTGGCCAGTGCAATTGAGTTTTTATATCTGGAGCAGTCCAGCCGCTGGTGATATTGATGGTGATGGTGAGATTGAGATTGTTTGCACTAGCCGCAACAATACTACCGCGAATTCGGGAGCACTTTATGCTTTTGAATTAGATGGAACACCCTGTACCGGTTTTCCTGTAACCCAAGCAGGGGGTGGTACAAATAGTGTTTGCTTATATGATCTCGATTCTGATGGAGATATGGAAATGCTTGTGAATGTAAGGAATCACCCGCAAGGCTGGGTTTATGTTTATGATGGTGACGGAAGCGTTTATCCTGGTTTCCCACAAGAATTGGATTACATTCCGGGAGCAGGAATTTCAGCCGGCGATATAACCGGAGATGGAATTCCTGAAATAGTTGCTCTTAGCTATAACAGTCTTCATGTCTATGACCTTAGCGGTGCTCTGTTAGATGGATTTCCACTTTCAAATCCAGGTTACAATTATTCCTATTCACAACCCATTTTATGTGATATTGATGATGATGGATTGAGAGAAATTATCTGGGGCGGTTGTTCCAGTAGTGCGGGTGCAGTTTTTGTAGTTAATGATGATGCCAGTTCTGTAGCTGGTTGGCCACAAACAACAGATCAATGGATCTTTGGAACTGTATCTCTGGGAGATATTGATCAAGATGGTTCTTTGGATGTTGTAGTTGGTGATCAAGTTTCATCCGGAACTCCAATGGATTATATTTATGCTTGGGATTCTGATGGTAATGACATTGCAGGATTTCCTGCCGGACCAACCAATGCGATCTATGCACAAATCGGAATTGCCGATCTGGATGGAGATAACAATGTAGAATTAATGATAGATGATAATAATTTTGGATTAGGATATAATGCCTATAACCATGATGGAACTCAATGTATTGATTGGCCGATAGCCTGTGGAACTTCAGGGTATTCAACCACGATGCAAATGCCGCCAGTTTTTGGTGATGTAGATAATGATGGTAATCTGGAAATTATGGGAGCAGCTACAGATATTATGAGCTGGGTCGTTGAATGCTATTTATGGGATACAGATTCCGCTTGGAATGAAGAGCTTGCTTATATGGTAATTGATGGAGTTAATATTCAGCATAATGGTTTATATGATCCGGATGAAATTTTTACTTTCGAACCACCTCAAAATTTAGAAGTGGATCACTATTATGTTTTTCCTGATAATATTTATGATTTAACTTGGGACGAACCTGAATTCTGTAGTGCGACATTAATTAATTATAACATTTATGTTAATGATGAAGTTTATGAAACAGTTGATGCCAATGTAATGGAATTAACTATCATAAATGCACCGATCAATGCAAATTCTGAAAGTATTTTTTATATAACGGCACTATATGAGAATCCAATTGGTGAATCAGGACCATCTAACTCGGTAACTTGTGTAGCTATGGTCTCTATTCAAGAGAATGTTATTCCCATCTCTAATTTATCAAACTATCCAAATCCATTTAATCCAACTACTACGATTAGTTTTGAAACCACTAATTTACAAGAATTATCTCAAATTGAAATCTATAATATGAAAGGTCAAAAGATTAAGACTTTGGTTAACGAAGTGTTAATGGCTGGAAATCATTCTGTTATTTGGAATGGAAATAACGATTTAGGGGAGCCTGTTTCTTCGGGAATTTATTTTTACAAATTTGAAGCTGGGGATTTTAATCAAACCAGGAAAATGCTTCTTCTTAAGTAAAATGAGAAAAATATGATACAGATTTACACAGGAAATGGAAAAGGTAAAACTACGGCTGCTTTGGGATTAATCATCAGAGCTTTGGGGCAGGAAAAGAGAGTATGTTTGATTCAGTTCATGAAAAAGAATTTTGAATATGGAGAGATCAAGTTTTTATCTAAACAGGAAGGACTTGATATTTTTCAGTTTGGAACTGCACAGTTAGTAGATCCGGAAAATCCTGCCAAAATTGATTTTGAAGAAGC
>JAOZPK010000042.1 GCA_029932755.1 Candidatus Cloacimonadota bacterium
GAGCATCCATGATATGTTCCATTGTCCCTTCTTTCAGCATTGAAACCATGTATTTAGTGCTGCCTCCAAAACCTACTTGAATTTTCCAGCCTTTTTCTTTTAATACATTATGCACATACTGCCCAATTGCCAGGGAAATTCCACCAGCACCAGCTTGTACAAAACATTTGTTTTTTAAAATTCCAGACTCAAATAAGAATTTTGTAGTGAGTTCTGCTATTTCCAGCCGTTCAGGATTTTTTGTGATTTTAGTTGTTCCTGAAACGATCTTTTCCGGAATGCCAATTTTATCTACAACCACAACGTAATCGACATAATTTCCTTCGATCTCCATTGGCATGCAGGGAAAATCAACCAGATTGTCTGTAACAATTATTACCTTTTCAGCAAATAGAGCATCGGCTTTGGCATAGCCTAACACCCCGCAGGCAGAAGGTCCGTGCTGACCAGTAGCATTACCAAACATATCACAGGTTGGCGCTGCCAGAACGGCAATATCAATTTTCACTTCACTATCTTTTAAAGCTTGTACGCGACCTCCGTGTGAGCGTAGAATTCCCACACCTTTCATTTTCCCTTGAGAAGTGAAACGTCCCAACGGTCCATTCATACTACCTTCGATATGATGAATTGTGCCATTCTCCAAATAATTGATAATCGGTTCATGACAGGGAAAGGAAGCAGAAGGATACCAGACCAGATTTTTAATTCCAAGTTCACTGGCAATCTTGAAAATCTCGTTGGAAACCAGATCACCGTTTCGAAGATGATGATGGGTGGAAATGGTCATGCCGTCTTTAAGATCTGCTTTCATCAATGCTTCCTTCAAAGAAGAAACTGTTTTATTTCCATCAGAAGGAAAATCTAAGCAAGTGGGAATGGAAGGACCTATAATTTTACCCTGTGGTCTATGTTTCCCCCGACCCATAAATGGAATCACAGGTTTTCCGTTTATTTCAGTTGGGATCATTCTTCCCACGCCGTTTTTAATTTGTTTCAGAGACAAGATTTATTTCTCCACTTTTCGGATCGTATCCAAGATTGTTCCATCGATCCATTCTACCACAGCAACAGCTTCATCAGAAAGTTTTGATTTTGCAGGAATACCACAGATCTGATCAACTTCTTTTTTCAAATCTTTAATATCTCGGATAGGAAGTCCTGAATTTTTAGTTGCTTTAATTAGATCTTTTCTAAGAGGATTAATGCAAATACCACGTTCTGTGACTATCACGTCAACCAGTTCTCCCGGAGCGACGAGTGTAGTAACTTCATCCTTTATCACTGGAATTCTATCTCGGAAAGATGGTACTGCTAAAATAGTACATTTTGCCAACATACAATTTTGAAATCCACCGATACCATGGAGCATTCTGCCGTCACTATGTGTAACGCAATTTGCATTGAAATTCACATCAACTTCTGTACTACCCAGAACAATCACATCCATCATAACAGTAAGATTTCCTTTAGCATGAAAATCATAAGAATCAAAGACTCCAATCGGAATATGATTTGGATTATCACGCAGTGAAGGAATAGTATCCATTCCAAATGATTGTCCGTCAAAAATGTAATCTGTGAGTCCTTGTTCCATCATATCCACCAAAAATTTAGTACTGCCACCAATAATACTTCTCGCCTTGATGTCTTTTTCTATCATCATCTGCTGAATGAAAGAAACAAAAGCCAGCGATGTACCACCAGCACCTGCCTGAAAATTCATTCCATCTTTCAGAATTCCTGCTGCTTCCACAAATTTTGCACAATGTTCAGCAATAAGTAATCTGTCAGGGCTTTTGGTTATTCTGGTCGTACCGGAAACTATTTTTTGTGGATCACCAATTTCATCTAAAACTACAACAAAATCTACATCATTACCCATTATTTCCCAGGGATAGCAGGGAAAATCGATCAATGAATCTGTAACGACGATAGTTCTTTCTGCATTTTTTACATCTGCTTTGGGAAATGCCATAGGACCGAAAGGATGTTTTCCCATCACTCCATTTGCGTTTCCCATCATATCTGCTGCCGATGCCGCCATAACTGCAATATCGATGTGTATTTCACCATCGGCAACTGCACGATATCTCCCACCGTGACTTCTAAGATAGCCGAGACCCTCCATTTTTCCATGACTGCAAAAATTTCCCAAAGGACCATTCAAGCTTCCTTCGATATGATGAACCACACCTGATTTGAGATGTTCAATAATTGGAGCGTGGCAAGGAAAAGCAGCACTTGGAAACCATCTTAAATTTTTCATTCCAAGTTCGGCTGCAATATCGAAAACCATATTGGCTACATAATCACCATTTCTATAATGATGATGAGTCGAGATTGTCATTCCATCTTTCAAACCTGATTTTATCAGAGCTTCTTTTAATGACTTAACGATCTTGTTTCCATTTTTGGGATAATCGATACAGGTTGGAACACGTGGTGCAGCACCTCTGTGAGTTGGCTTGTATTTGTTCACTCCCATAAAAGGAATAACTTTCTTTCCATTAACAATAGTCGGAACCATTCGTCCCGCAGCATTTTTTACAAATTTATCAGCTTTTTTCATTATTTGTTCCCTCCGATCTTTGCCATATCTAAAGTTTGCTGAGCTTTTTTAACAACAGGAGCATCGATCATTTTAGAGCCTAATGAAACTACTCCCAGTCCTTTTTTCTTTGCTTCTTCATAAGCATCAACGATCTTCTGAGCTTTTTCGATTTCATTTTGGTCTGGAGCATATCCGGTGTGAATTACTGGAATCTGACGCGGATGGATACAGCCCATTCCATGAAAACCAAGTGATTTAGAAATAAGAACATTTTGTTTAAGAGCTTCCATATTGGAAACATCTGAAAATACTGAATCAATCGGTTGGATTTTTGCAGCATGAGCAGAATTCACGATTTGAGATCGGGCGAAGAACGTTTCCTTGCCTTCTGCAGTTCGCTGTGTTCCAAGATCAGCAGTGTAATCTTCTAATCCAATTGCAAGAGCAACCACGTTTTTCGAGCAGGCAATTTGATAGGAATTTATAATCCCCAAAGCACTTTCTATTATCGGCATTAACCAGATATTATATTTTAATTTTTTCTCTTTTTTAATTTTTTCTATTTTGCTGTTTACTTTTTCGATTTGCTTAGCAGTCTCGCATTTTGGTACAAGAATCAGATTAACATTATGAGGAACAATATGATCAAGATCATCAAGTCCCATTGGTAATTGATTAATGCGTACCATTCTCTCTGCTCCATAAAAATTCACAGAACGAAGTGCGTTCCTAACCAAAATTGCAGCTTCTTTCTTTTTGGCAGGTGCAACAGAATCCTCAAGGTCGAGAATTATTCCATCAGGTTTGTGAATACCGGCATTCAATGCTAATTTGGGAGTGTTGCCCGGAAGATAAAGACGCGATCTGCGATGATAATCTTTCATCGTCTGATTCGTGTTTTCGGGAATAATGGGCAGCAGATATTTTTTTTTGGTATCGCTAACTTGTTTTATTGCAGATTCAATTCTGGCAGTTATTACATAATCAAGAGCACCGCGATCTTCGATTAAAATGTTGGCATTTTTAATATCAAAAAACTCGAGTTCTTTTTTTGCCAATGACATAATTTGATCTCCAAAATATTCTTTGACTTTGCTGGCCAAATCAATTTTCAATCCACCGCTTTTAGTAAGTTCTATTGTTACTTTGCAATCAGAGCGGATCTCTTTTCCATAATTCCCAGCTGAGCTTATTCTAGCCATAATTACTCCTATATAATTTTATTTTTATAATTTTATAAATTCTTCCAGATATTTAAAGTTATCTTCCAAATTACCCTGATGTGCAATACAGGCAGATTTTATCTCATTTGGAAGAGATGATTCAACAATTGGTTTTGAATAATCATTCAAAAGCATACTTTCTATGAACGGCATTAATGATTTGGAAAAATTATCGGAAGCTTCTTTTGGAAATTCGCAGGGCAAGTTATCAACTGCCATTACTGCAAATCCTTCTCCTTTATAGCCATCAGTTTCTTTTCTTGTTTTTGTATTATAAACAAACACAGGATTATCTGGGGAAGTTTCTTTAACTGTAGCTTGAACAGATCCTTTAATATCACAGGTAATATCACCGATAATAATAAGTTTTGGATTTTGATCTTGGATACTTTTAAGGTATAAATTAGGTAGAAAAACAGGACACTGTGGAGTCCAGTAAATTGCATTCATATAAACACTGCAATATTGTAGATAGTGTTCCAAACGAGATTTATATTTTTCATTATTTTTAAAATAATCCAGCAGATCGAATTTTGTGCCATCTTTACGCTCTACTAAATGTTCTTCCTTAAAAACAGAGAGATAGATTTTATTGTCTTTATAATTTTTTGATTGATTTTCAAGATCATCCGGCTCAATATGCTCAATGGGTAATGTTGCTAAAATTTCTTGGCATCCTTGAGAAACATGACCATACCCCAAAAGAAAAATATTGAGTGGTGTAATCTCTGCAGGAAGACCATTCTGCTCGATTTCTTTTCCAATAATACTAATCTGCTCGATTGCATCAGCAACAGATTCATATTGATAAGAATGTTTTATTTTTAAGAAAGGAGTATCAATATTAAATTGCTGTTTTAATCTTTGTCCTAAACCGTGAAGTGTGTCCACCATACCAGCATAACCTGCAAATTTTCCAAAGAAAACTAATCTTCTGTTTTTATCATCTTCAATTTTTTCATAATCAAAAAGCGTAATCTTATCATTTAATATTTGTTGCAAAAGCGGCATATTATAATCTTGTCCTTTGATAGTATGAGAAAAGAAAAGATGTGGTTTTTGGGGAATTAAGTCTTTCATGGGAATCTCTTTTACACCGATTATAAAATCGCAACTTGAAAGATCAGATGAAAGTTGTGCACCAACAGTTACGTATTCTGCATCTTTGTATATCCTGATTTCAGATGGTTGTATGGTTACTCCAAAACCCTTATTAATCAGTTCTTGAACAGCCATTGGATTTAAGGGAACCCGACGTTCCCATTTATTTTTTGTCTCTTTTACTATTCCTATTATCTTCATTTTACTCCTTCTTTTTACCATCTAACTCTATTTGTACAAAACGTTCCCAAGAAAACTTGGGAACGAGTAATAACTATTTATTGTATCATTTTTTATTAAAATCAATAAAATCTTTCAATAACTTTAATATTCAAATTTTCCAATTCCTTAAGAACAGGAGTATAAATATTTGGTAATGTTGGCATATAAACACCTTTTACGGTAATTTCACCTTGAAGAATCATATGAACACCAATTGCAGCAGGAAGTGAAACAGTTCTTGCCATAGATGAATCACCATTTGGAATTCCGTAATCTATCATTGTAGATGTAATCTTTTGAGTTTTATTTGGATACTCAGCAATGAATTGGTGATGAAGAACAAGCAAGTCGCGTTCTCCTTCTTCATAAGACATTTTATCAAGCATGATCGCAGTTAGTACATCAACAGCACCACCTTTAGTTATTGGAATTGGAGTTTCATCAAAGAAACCAAGCCATTCGAATTTCTTAAGTATCACACTTTCTGCAGGGAGATTATATTTCTCCATTAAAAGTTCTTTAAGGCATTTATCTTTATCTGTTTTGAACATTTTAGTGAGAATGAATTCCTTCACTGTTCCCGTCAAATTATCAAAGATTTCATCTTCTTTATAAAATCCCATTTGAGACATAATATACCAAGTGTTACAGTGACTGATATTTCGGAAAGTTCCACGATACATTGTCTTCACATTTTTCAAATCATAAAGATCTATATAATCCAGTGAATTACGATTTGGATATGCTTCGAGTGTTCCTGTACCTTCGACATCCACAAACCAGTAATTATTAAAAAGTTCTTTTCCTTCAACTTCAATAATCTTGCCGTCTTTCATATATTTAGCACCATTCCCAGCTGCTTTAAGAACGCCTTTTGGTGCCCAGGAGAATTTGTATCCGAGTGGATTTGTATTTGCTTCCGGAGCTGGAAGTCCACCACAATAACTCATAAAGCTTACAATTTTTCCACCTTCTTTTTCTACATGATGGAAAATCTTCATTGCACTCATATGATCGATACCGGGATCTACTCCGATCTCGTTCAAAATAATAATTCCTGCATCTTTTGCCTGTTGATCTAGTTGACGCATTGCAGGACTAATATAAGATGTCGTTACCATATCAGTTTTAAAATCGATACATTTTTTTGCAACTTCTACGTGCAGAGTTGCAGGTAGTAAACTCACAACCAGATCACTATTCTTAACGAATTCTTCCATTGCAGCTTCATCATCACTTAAGAATTGTTTGGCAAACGCTTTTGGATGCGGTTCTGCAAGTTTTTCTGCTTTGTTTAATGTTCGGCTGGCAATCGTTATTTCATAGCCTTTTCCCGCTAGATAATCCACCATTGGTTTTACTACGAGTCCTGCTCCGAATATCGTAACTTTTTTGTTCATTATTTTTCTCCATTTTTTATTATTTTTGAAAGCAAAAATGGGAATTTAAAAAAACGTGTCAACTTATTAAAAGCAGTATAGAATATTCAGTATAATTATTAAAATGAAAAATGAATTTATTAGTGAATAAAATTTAGTAATAAGAACAATATGGGTGAAAAAAATGGGATTATCAATTTTGAATTATACACTAAAATTGACGTGAAACATAAAACTACCAATACACATTTTTCCTGCCATAACTTATACAAATTTTTTTCTTTATCCCAGTTCTTCCATTATTGGCAGTGTGTTTATTTCACTTGTCTAATTATCCAATTTGTTATTTCTGTTAATGCTATGGGAGAAAATGTCTGTTCAGTTGTTGCATATTCACTAGGCGAACCCGTTTCACATTCTTGAAATAGATGATTTAAGTTTGGTAATTCCTTTATTGTAATATTTTTATTTCCACCTTTTACTAAAGCTCTCTCAATTGCTTCTAAATTCACTTTAGCGGATACCTGTAAATCTTTTTCGCCATTAATAGCTAATACCGGACATTTTACTTTTTCTAATGTTGGAGAAGGATCGTATTTTATAAAATACTGTATCCAGCGACTTGTTAATTGATCCACCTGTAATTTAATAAAGTCGGCTTCACTCATCCCTACCGGATTTTCTGGTTCAGGATTATCTTTTAATGTTTGTTTGATATAGTTTGTTAATTCTGTTTTTAAGGTTTCCGTATCGGTCGATTTTATAACAATATCAAAAGCTGCTTTATTAATGCTTCTTGTTTCTTGTAATTCTCCTTCACTAACACCCATAGACTTGCCTATTAATTCTTGTTGCAATAATAGTAATTGATCGCCACGTATCCCCGTCCCTGCTAATAAAATAATAAAACTTATTTCTTTAGTTTCAGCTGCAACTATTGGTGCAATTATTCCTCCTTCGCTGTGACCAATTAATCCAATTTGATTCTTGTTTATTTCTTTTCTTGTTTGTAAATAGATTATTGCAGATTTAACATCTGTAGCAAAATCTAATGAAGTTGCGGTTGCAAAATCTCCTTTCGATTCGGCAGTTCCACGGTCATCAAATCTTAATACTGCAATTCCGTTTTTCGTTAAATGGTTTGCCAAAACAAGAAAAGGTTTATGTCCCATAATTTCTTCATCTCTGTTCTGTGGTCCACTTCCACTTATTAAAACAACAGCCGGAAAATTACCATCTTTTTCAGGTAAAGTTAATGTTCCTGCCAACACAATTTTATCTTTTATGTTTTTAAACGTAACATCTTCCGAATAGTAAGAATAGGGCTTAGTTGGTTCTTGAGGTCTAATTATTAGTTTTTTTTCAATTTCTTCTTTTGTTAAATTCAATGGAAAAGATTGCCCCGATTGTTTAAAGGTTCCAACAAAAACATTTTTCTTATCCAAAGTTCCTTCATACTGAATGTCAGCATTTGATATTTCAAGTTTTAAAATTGAGTTTTCATAGCTTGTAGAAGTTACAGGAATTCCTTTTGTTCCCTGGTCAGGACTGTCCATTGTTGAGCTATAACCCTTGTCTGCTTGGGTTATGTTAAAAACTAATCTTAGTTGAGTTCCTTGAACGTTTAATATTCCATTCCATTGACCTGTAATGTCTTGAGCATACATTGGTAATGTTACTAAAGTTATAATTATAAATGCTATTATTTTTTTCATTTTATTCCCTCTTTCTTATAAAGCAAAAATGAATAGAGAACTGAATACAACAAGAGAGCCATAAATAGAACAAACATAATTGTGAGTGCTGTTGTGTTATTTCCCCAGATAGCAGGAATGAAGATCATTAATAATCCACTTAAAACAAAGCAAACACCACCCACTTTGTGAGTTTTACGCCAGACATACTCTGAAGAAAGAGTCCAGGGAGTACGAATTCCAATAAAAAAACTGGAAGGCATTTTTGGTAGAATATTTCCAAGCAGAATAAACATTAAACCAAGAGCATAATAAATAAAACAACCGGTAGATGAAACCAACTCTGCACCTAGAAGTAAAGTATAGATGTGAATTATTGCAAAAAAGGAAATTATAATATTTGTGATAAGTGGAACCATACGAGAAAATCTTTCCGGTGTTTCACGATAACGAACAGAGATGATCGGTAGAGTCAACATTAAAATAAACAATAATGCATTAATTCCAGGGAATAATAAAACGGCTGTCCATTTGCCGGTGTACCCATCAATCTCTCCGCGAATATTCCAATGACTCGGGATCTTTGCATCATTAGCTATAAATGAGCTGAGATAAAGTGCTAATACTATCTGCACAATTATTATAATTATGCTTAGCCAAAATTTCTTATTCATCTTTACTCTCCTTCTTATCACGGCGTAGTTTTAACGAAGCCGGATTTTATTTTACGAAATTCTATCAACAAACTATCTGTCACACTGAGTAATCCCGATTTATCGGGATATATCGAAGTGCTCTTTAGATATCTCCTTCGATACAATTCAGCTAAAGCAGAATCACTCAGGATGACATAATTACAGATTTAAATTAACTTTTTCCAAAAATATTTATCATATGTGATAAAAAATCTTCCAGTACACTAGTATTTAGAAAATATGTAATGAACTGTCCATTCTTTTCCGATTGGATGAGATCAGCATTTTTTAGTGTTTTTAAGTGTTCACTGATAGTTGGTTTGGAAACATTGAATTTTTCCGCAATTTCACCGGCTGTCATCTCTTTTTTTTTCAATAGATCAATAATCTTTCGTCTATTTGCATCCGAAAGAGCCTTGAACACTTTATCACTAACCATATCTCTTATCTTATTTTCTCCTTATTTAGATGATTACCTAATTACCGAATAGTTTCTAGCTTGTCAATTTATTTTTTTAGTACATTTTGAAGGAGTTAGAAAAAAATAATCTCGTTACGAAGTTTGTCTTCGTAATGTATATTAAGCTTTGTGTTCCCAAGACGAACTTGGGAACAAGAATGTAACACACACCACGGCTAAGCCGTACCCCTCTCAGAGAGGATTTTTCAGAATTTTTTTTCGTGTATCTTAGCGTTCTTCGTGGCTTATAAATAAAGTTACTGGTTAAAAACATTGACACGAAATCCTCAAAAATTGCTTTTCATTTTCAATAGGAAAATTTATGAAATATAAACTGATAATATTTGATTTTGATGGAACTCTGGCCGATTCGTTTCCCTGGTTTGTTAAAACCATGGATGTGGTTGCAGAGAAATTTAAATTGAATAGATTTGAAAAAGATGAATTAGCGGAAATTCGCAAATTAGATGCTGCAGGTTTTATAAAACACTTAAAGATACCACTTTATAAAATTCCTAAGATCTCAACATTTATGCGTAATATGATGAGTGAACAGATCGAAGAGATCAAGTTGTTTGATGGGATTGCAAGTATGTTCCATGAGCTAAAAGCAAAGGGCTATAAAATTGCAATTGTCAGTACTAATTCTAAAGACAATATTCATAAAGTTCTAGGTGAGAGCCTGTTTTCTTTAAATGATCATTTTGTGGCAGGTGTTTCTCTTTTCGGCAAGGAATCTAAACTGAAAAAAGTGTTGAGAATGAGTGGAATTAATAAAAAAGATGCGATCTATATTGGTGATGAACTACGTGATATTCAAGCCTCAAAGAAAATAGGTATTTCCTGTGGTTCTGTAGCGTGGGGAGTTAATGATGCAGATGCTTTGGCAGCACTTTCTCCTGATGAAATGTTTTATGAAGTAGAGCAAATTCTACAACGAATTTGATCAATATAGGATAAGAATAGAAGCCAATTAGCGTATTTCATATCTAGCTGGAGAACTTTGAGCATGATCATAAATAATATTTCCGTCATATTGGTCATCCATTTTGTACTTCTTTTAAAAGTTATTTTATTTTGATTAATAATAAACTACAAATCATTTCGATTAAATAAATTATTAATGTTAAACGAAAAAGTTCAATTCCTTTTCACAAACTCAATTACTTTTTCAGCATTAATTTCTGCGTTATTACTTTCAAGTTTAAGCGAAATTACCGTCTGCCCTTCTCTTTTCTCAAGACCGTAAGTATAGGTTTTATCGTAATAATCTAAAATAATATCGGTAGCTATATAATAATCTTCTGCTTCAATTGCTTCTATTGCCAATTTAGTATTTAATCCGCCCAATCTGCGGGAAATATTTGTTATTGAGTTTATGAGATCTTCTTTGTCAAAATTTGCATAATCTTTTATCAGCCGGCTAATGCGGTTCTTTTTGGAGACTTCAACTTTGATAACGGTTGCAGTTCTAATTTGCGAAAATAGATCATCAGGAATTTTCACTCTTCCTATCATTCTGCTTTCATCTTCCAACCAAATATTTTTCTGAGGATCAAATTTAGTTAGCTGTGTTGCCAGGTCATTTTCAAATTGTTGTGTTGTGGGTTGGTCAGCTTGCCCAAGTGCGCCAAAAGCAGAGCCTTTATGATTTGCGATTCCTTCCAGATCCAGCATTTGTTTGTTTGTCTTTCCAATTTCTCCTAGGATTTCGGTTTTCCCACTTCCAGTCATTCCACCAATCACGATGAGCTTATATTCTGTATTAAAGGAATCGAGTACATAATTGCGGTAAGCTTTATATCCACCAACTAACCGATATATTTTCTTCCCTGCAGTTTGGAAGAGATGTCCCATCCCTTCGCTGCGAAATCCTCCACGCCAGCAATAAATGCAAATTTCCTGCGATGGCACTAATTTATGTAATTCATCTAGATAATGATCAGTTTTTTCTGCAATATATTCTAAGGCTTTTGCAATAGCGGTATCGCGGCTTTCCTGTTTATATTTTGTGCCCACAACAGCACGTTCTTCATTAGAAAATATGGGAATATTAAGTGCACCTGTTATGTGTCCGTCACTAAATTCAGCTGGAGTGCGAACATCAATTATAGGCAGATCTTTTGAAATTTTTATGAACTCATGAATTTTTATTGTCTTCAACATTTTCTCACGTGCTAGTTGATCTTCTCCTCAGCCTTAGTCCTTCGACTCCGCTCAGGATGACACAAGCTTCGACTGTAAGATAGAAAGACAGATCATTTTACAAGTATTTCTTCCAGAACTTCCAAACGACCTTCCGGTGCATCGGGAGCATCTGCATAAGGTTTTATTCCCAATAATTCACAGATCAATGGATAAACGTGAATATTTTCAAATGTTCCGATCTTATAATTAGATTTTATTTGCGGTCCCATTGCATAAAATATTCCATGCATATTTTTTACTGCAGGATCGTAGCCATGAGTGCCGTTAGATTTGTACTCTTCAGCTTTTGTTAAGATCAACCAACCCTCATCTGCAACTAATACAAATTCACCGGTATTCCTGTTAACAAAATGATATCTCTCGGGAACTTCATCACGTTTATAGGTTGAAAGGTGTTCAACATTTTTTAACTGCTTATCTATTTGGTCTATCAAAGTATCATTCTTCTCTTTTAAATGAATTTGCATAACAGGTCCGCCACCGTAGTTAGAAAGGGCACTCATATCGGAAACAATATCATCCAAATAGATAATTCTATCTTGGCTAATTGTAGTCATCCCATGATCGCTAACCAGAATCAGATTAATCTCATCAGCAATATCCAATTTTTTTATTCCATCCAGAATGTATCCCAAAATGTCATCCATATATTTTAGGGTTGGGATGAGATCGGGATTCTCGGGTCCATATTTATGCCCATCAGAATCAGGTTCATCAAAATACAACATCACCAGATGAGGTCGTTTTTCTTCAGACAATTGAAGCCAATTCATCACAGAATCTACACGAGCTAGGTAAGGGAAATTATGATCGTAAGCTTTAACAATTGAGGGTAAATAACCCTTTATTGGAGCTTCTGATCCAACCCAAAAATAGGAAGCACTTTTAACATTTTGCCTTTCTGCAGTCACCCAGATTGGCTCTGCTCCATACCATTTTGCATCTCGAACTTTAGATTTATCAGCAATTTGGTAAACTTCCTTAAATTCATTGTCATAAAATTTATTTGCCGTTATCATGTTAGTTGCTGCATAGGCTCCAGTTGCCAGTGCGTAATGATTTGGAAATGTTTTAGATGGAAAAACAGGTTGGATCGATTCTGCTTTTACACCGTTATCTCGCACAAAATCAAGATTTGGTGTTTCTGTTTTTGTATCATAATCATATCTGAAACCATCAAATGAAACCATGAGTACATAAGGTTCACCTGCAAAAAGGCAGATGGAAAGTGTGATCAATAGCAAGATAAATATTATACGTTTTAGTGTAATTTTTAAATCCATATCAACTCCTTTTACTTCACCTATTGTCATTGCGAGGAGTCCCGAAATAGTCGGGACGACGTGGCAATCATTTCTTTCTTTTCTTGCTTAGTAGTTGAGATTGCTTCGTCTAATGCCGTTGACAAAAAAACTCGCAAAGACAATCAAATTTTTATTTAATCGCTGCTAATTCTTCCTTAACAAAATCAACCAGTTCTTTCACATATTTAGCAGAGAAATCAAATTTTACTCCTGCAGCTTCATAAAGTTTATCTACCGGAACAGTATAACCAAGTTTGAGAAAGACTTCGTATTTTTCCAGTGCTTTTTCTTTTCCGAATTTCTTATAATTTCTATAAACAGAAAGTGCTCCAAGCTGGCTCATTCCGTATTCAATGTAATAGAATGGAACTTCAAAAATATGGAGTTGGAAAAGCCAGAGTAATTTCTTGAACTTTTCTACATCAGTCCAATCTATACCAGTATCATATCTTTTTAGAAGTGAGAGGAAATATTCTTCCCGCTCTTCCATTGTATGCTGTGGGTTAAGATATATCCAGTGTTGAAAAGCGTCAACGATCATACACCAGGGCAAGAAGCCGAGTGCTCCTTTAAGCTGATCGCGTTTTGCTTTTTTCAGGTCGTTTACGTCATCATAATATTTATCCCAATGATCCATGGAGAGAAATTCCATTGTCATGGAAGCGAGTTCTGCAACTTCGCTGGGTGTGCCTTTGTAAGGATCAAGTTTGATATTTTTCATAGCAAAGGTATGCATTGCATGTCCAGCTTCATGAAGCAAAGTAACAATATCTCTATGTAATCCAATTGCATTCATAAAAATAAAGGGAGCACCTGTTTCCTGCAGAGGATAATTATATCCACCGGGTGCCTTACCTTTTCTATTTTCCAGATCAAGAAATTCAGTATTTTTCATCATATTAAGTCTTTTACCAAATTCTGGTTTTATCGTGTGTAAAATATCAATGGCTTTATCTATGAATTCATCGATTTCCTTAAATGGCTTAAGGATTTTTCCATCCAGATCAACAGAAGTATCCCATGGTTTTACGGAATCAATTTTCAATATGTTTTTTCGTTCTACGGTGAACTCCTTTAAAAATGGCACAACTTCTTTTTCTACAGCATCATGGAATTTCAAAATATCTTGAGGTGAGTATGAAAAACGTCCTTTGGCTTGATGCATATAATCACGGTAATTATCGAATCCGGTATTTTTTGCCTGCTGAATTCTGAGTTCTTTCATTTCATCAAAAAGCTTATTGAATTCTTTGCGTTTCTCCATCATTTTTTCCATTCGAAGATTCCAAACTTCCCTGCGCACTTCTCTGTCTTGATCTTTTAAAAATGGTGCAAGCTGAGACATTGTTTTTTCTTCACCTTTATAAATAACAGTTAGCTTTGAGAAGATAGAACCATATTTATTAGCCAATTCCTGTTCTTTTACTTGAAGTGGGATATTCTCCTCACGATATAATTCAATATCATTTGCAATTATCATATTCAAATGTGCATATTCTTCTTTATTAAGATCTTTCCTAAATTTACTGTCATAGAATTTTTGATTAAATTTAAAATCATAAGGTTTTGTCTTTGCAATAACTCCGGCATAAAACTCGTTGAATTTATTAGAATATTCTTCATTATCTGCAAAGCGGGTCATATTAATATAACGCCATGCCATCTCTTCGGAAAGGATGTCGGAAAGTTCACCTATTTTTTCCATAAAATTTAAAAGTTCATATGGCGAAGTTATTTCCTCTTCATCCAATTTTTTCATTTCGATCTCTACATTTTCCCATTTTGTAACATCGAGGCTTTCTGCAAAATATCTTCTTGGTTTCTTAACGATCTTTTTGTCAGTGAAGTTCATTTCATTCTCCTTAGAGTACATAATTTTTTTATTGCTCCGATGATTTTAAGAAAGTTAAATCTGACAAGCTTTTTTACATGTTCATTTTATAAAAAAACACGATAGTAGTAAAATTCCACTTGACTATACAGCATTTAGAAAAATAGAAATCAAATAGAGTTACATAAATTTAGAAATGAACAAGAATTAGGAGGAAAATATCATGAAATCCATTTTAGAAAGAGTTAAAAATGATGATGTGAAATTCATCCAATTACAATTTTCTGATCTTTATGGAATTGTGAAGAGCCTAACTATTCCTAGTCGTCAATTGAAGGATGCGCTGGGAAATGGAGTCTGGTTTGATGGATCATCAATAGAAGGATTTGCCAGAATATGCGAGAGTGATATGTATTTAAAGCCGGATGTAAATACATACGCAGTAATTCCTTGGTTGGAATCTGAATATGGAAACACAGCTCGATTTATCTGTGATATATATACTCCTAATGATGAATCATTTGAAGGAGATCCCCGCTTTATTCTGAAAAAGGCGATTGCTGAAGCTACCGAAATGGGTTATAAGTTTAATACAGGTCCGGAAATGGAGTTTTTCCTCTTTAAAGCTGATAATGGTCTCTCTTCTCTTCCAAATGACAAAGCTGGATATTTTGATCTTACAACCGATGAAGCTTATGATGTTCGTCGTGAAATGACAGTAGCTGCTGAACAATTTGGCATAGAAATCGAAACAACTCATCATGAAGTTGCAATCGGGCAGCATGAAATATCCTTTAAATACGGTGAAGCATTAAAAACTGCAGATAATGCTACTACTTTACGTTTTGTAGTAAAAGCGATTGCACAAAAACATGGTCTTCATGCAACCTTTATGCCCAAACCCATTGCCAATGAAAACGGTTCTGGAATGCACGTTCATCAAAGTTTATTTGATATTAAAACTGGAATAAATGCTTTCTATAATAAAGCGAATGACTATAAACTTTCACCATTAGCTCATAGTTTTATCGCAGGTCAATTGAAACATATTAATGGTATGTGTGCAATTTTGTCGCCTACGGTTAACTCCTATAAAAGGTTGGTTCCCGGATATGAAGCACCTGTTTATATTTGTTGGGGAAGGACAAATCGCTCAGCTCTTATTCGTGTGCCAAGTTCATTTAAAGATAATCCTAATGCTATTCGTGTAGAAATTCGCAGTTCAGATCCCAGTTGCAATATCTATTTGGCATTTGCAGTAATGCTTAAAACGGGTTTAGAAGGGATTAAAGAAAATATTCAATTAGCAAAACCATTGGAAGAAGACATATATCTTTTCAGTGATGAAAAATTAAAAGAAATGAATATCAAAACCATCCCTTCTAATCTTTCTGATTCTCTGATCTTCATGAAGGAAGACAAACTCATTAAAGAAACATTAGGAGATCAAACTTTTGTGAAATATTTGGATGTAAAGAAAAAAGAGTGGGATGAATACAGTATTCAAGTTTCTCAGTGGGAAATTGACAGATATCTGGTAAGATACTAATTCTGGGGATTTTTAGAAAAATCAACTTGACGTTTGAAAAGATAATAAAAAGATTTCTATTAATATTTATTAAATTGGAGTGAATGTGAATTTTCAGGATATAATTTTAAAATTGCAGCATTTTTGGGCAGATAACGGATGCAATATTCTACAACCATACGACGATAATATGGGAGCAGGAACCTTTCACCCGGCAACTTTTTTCGGTGCTTTAGGCAAGAAACCAATTTCGATAGCCTATGCTCAACCTTGTCGCCGTCCTAAAGATGGTAGATATGGAGAGAACCCAAACAGAATGCAGCATTATTATCAATTTCAAGTGATAATAAAACCATCACCAAAGGATATTCAAACACTTTATTTAAAGAGTTTGCAGGCAATTGGAATTGAAACCGAGAAACACGATATTCGCTTTGTGGAAGATGACTGGGAATCACCAACTCTCGGTGCTTGGGGACTGGGTTGGGAAGTGTGGCTGGATGGCATGGAAATTTCCCAATTTACCTATTTTCAACAAGTTGGCGGTATCGAAGTTTTCCCTATTAGTGTGGAACTTACTTATGGTTTAGAGCGTCTGGCAATGTATATCCAAGAAGTAGATGATTTTAAAAAATTACAATGGAACAACACAACAAAATATGGTGAAATGTTCTTGGATAAAGAAGTAGAGTACTCCGAATATAATTTTAAATTAGCTGATGTAAAATCTTTATTTGAAATATTTAATGACCATGAAAAACAGGTTAAAATGTTACTTGAGAATAAACTGGTCTATCCCGCTTATGATTATTTATTGAAATGTTCTCACACGTTCAATCTGCTTGATGCACGAGGTGTGATCAGTGTTACTGAGCGAGCAACTTATATTGGTAAGAT